>CBCSNQ010000070.1:0-10740 GCA_965141565.1 uncultured Collinsella sp.
CATGAAAAGAGGACGGCATAGACCTTCTGGTCATGCCGTCCTCTTTGAATGACAAGTTGTCGCTCTGGTGGGCGCGCAGCGTCAACTAGTTACGCGGTTCGTAGAACCGCGTAACCCCCTAGAAACGGTTACCGCGGAAACCGCCGCCGTTGCGGCCGCCACGATCGCCACCGCGACCGCCGCGGTCGTTACCGCGGTTGCCGCCAAAGCCGCCACGGGTGCCGCCGCGGTCGCCATAGCCACCACGGTTGCCGCCAAAGCCGCCGCGACCGCCACGGTCGCCGCCGCGGTCACCAAAGCCGCCGCGGCCGCCGCGATCGCCGCCGCGACCGCCACGGTCGCCACCACGACCACCGCGATCGCCAAAGCCGCCGCGACCGCCACGGTCGCCGCCACGGCCGCCACGGTCGTCACGGCCGCCGCGAGGACCGCGGTCCTCGTCCAGGCCCATGGCGACGAGCGGGGCGATAACCTTATCGAGAGCGGCCATCAGCTCGGTGGCCTCCTCGTAAGAAAGCTCGGGCAGGAGCTTCTCCTTCTTGTTGGCAAGCTCGACCAGGCCCTCAGCGGCATCCTCGGCAGCGAAGACGACGATCTTGCGCATATCGCCCTCGGCGTCGTCGATGCGGCCGACCAGATCGGCAGCCTCGGCCTCGGCCATCAGGCCATCGAGCTCACGAAGGCGCATGCCCAGCAGATCGGACATTTCCTTCTGCTCCATCTTAGGCTTGAGGTCAAGAAGCTTGATGGCGCGCTCGATGCTCGCCATGCGCTCGGCCTTGGCCTCCTCCTCCTTGGAAATAGCAAAGCGACGGCTACGCAGCAGGCGGGCGGCCTTCTGCATCTTGTCCATCAGCTCTTCGTCATCGTAATCAACGGCGGCCTCGACAACCTCGGCCTCCTCCTCGGCGGAAACCTCGTCAGCAGCCTCAACCTCGGCAGCTTCGGTCTCCACGGTCTCGACTGCCTCGACCTCGGCAGCCATGGTCTCGTTCTCGGTCTCGTTCATGATCTCTTCGTTCTCGGACATGAGACTCCTTCTTGGCCCTCTCGGGCATCATCGCCCCATTCGCGGGGCCCGTCGCGCACTCTTTGCGCCTTAAACATTCATGCCTCTCGGCAAAACGTCCATTAGTTTATGGTGTCGCCATCCAATCTAGCTGCAGAATCTATGTGCACACATTAATGCGACATGTGCGACTCGCGACGAGCGTACACCAGCGACGTCGCGAACCCGACCACGGCAATCACAGCCGCCACACGCACGGCAGTTGCAAATCCAATCGCCTGGGCAACGTCGGTCGCAGCGCCAGCCGCGCCGGCAGTCGCCGCAGAACTCGAGAGCAGGCCGATAAACAGCGACGGGCCAAACGATGCGGCAATCATGTTCCACGTGTTGAGCAATGCCGTTCCGTGAGGATGTTCAGCGGCAGGCAGCGTCTCCAAGCCGGCCGTCTGCGAGGGGCTCAGCACCAAACCGACTCCGGCATACACTGCAACGGTCAGTGCCACGACAACGCCGATGTTCATGCTTGCCGCCGTCATCGAGATTGCAGTCTGCCCCACGGCAATCAGGGCAAAGCCGACCGGCAGCAGCGGCCATGCACCACGGGCGTCCATCACGCGTCCGCCCACAATCGAGGTCACGGCGTTGCAGGCAATCGCCGGCAAAATGAGCAGGCCCGCAACAAGTGCGGTCATGCCGTATGCGCCCTCAAAATAGAGCGGCAACAAAACGCTCATCGAGAACGTCGTCATCATCGACACCACCACAAGCAGGCACGCAGGCCAAAAACGAACGCTCGCCATGGGACGCACGTTAAGCACCGGATGTTCGAGCTTGAGCTGGCGGGCCGCAAACAGGCCGAGCAGCACAATGGCGGCGAAGAGCGTCACGATTCCGGCAATCAGATCGGTCGAGAACTCGCCTACGGAATACACAAATGCCGTAATGCCGGCGGCGAGCAAAACAACCGACAGAATATCAAGCGTGGTGTTCGAGCGCTCTCCGACATTCTGAACAAGCTTTACGCCCGCCGCAGCGACCACAATGCCGCCCACCAGCGGCACTACGAACACCGCCCTCCAGCCAAATAACGTGCACATAAGACCGCTGATCACGGGTCCAAACGCCGGCCCCAGTGTAATGCAGGCACCGCCCAGGCTCAGATACAGACCAAGCTTCTCGCGCGGGGCGCAAGACAGCACCACGTTCATCATGAGCGGGAACAAGATGCCCGATCCCGCAGCCTGCAAAATACGGCTTGGCAGCAAAACGCTAAACGACGGAGCGACCAGACACAGAACTTCGCCGGCGACCATGCATCCGCATGCGAAAAACAGCAGCTTACGCGTCGAGAAACGGCCGGACAGGAAGGCCATGATGGCCGTAAAGATCGACGTCACGATCATGTAGCCCGAGACGAGCCACTGCGCCGTGGTGGCACTCACCGAAAAGGCTGCCATAATGTCGTGCAACGCCACGTTAATGATGTTCTCGTTAAACGCGGCAACAAAGGCTGCAATATACATTACGACGAGAATCGCCGCAGTGGCCGATGGCGCTACTTGAACTTGTTGCTGAGATTTGCTCCCCATGCATTTCCTTCCTCTTGGAACGACAGTCGCATCGCCCCAGAGGAACAGTCCAGGGCGAAAAATGAGCCCTAGACTTACGCCAGACGCCGTACACGACGAATCTGGCAACATGGTCCAACATCGAAAGATTGTAACGCGGACGCACAGCTTTCCTTCCGCGCTATTATTAAAAGTCCACGAAAGCATAAGACATGAGGAGCCCGCCATGATTAAGCCCATCATGAAATCCGAGTTCTTTTTGCGTCTGCCTTCCGAAGACGCGGGACCCGACGATGCCGCGACCGGGCAGGATCTCCTAGATACACTCCACGAGCATGAGCGCGAGTGCGTGGGCCTCGCCGCCAACATGATCGGCGTGCGCAAACGCATCATCTGCGTAAAGGACGGCAACAGGACACTCCTGATGTACAACCCTCAAATTCTTGAGCAGGTCAATGCCTATCAGACGAGCGAAGGATGTCTCTCGCTGATCGGCGAGCGTCCCTGTACCCGCTATCGCCGCATTAAGGTTGAGTATTTGGACGAGAACTTCGTTCACCGCATCAAAAACTTCTCGGGCTACACCGCCGAGATCATCCAGCACGAAATCGACCACTGCAATGGCGTCGTGGTTTAGGCCACCTGCCAAAATGAGGGTACCGGAGGCCTCCCTATGGATATCAGCCGCTTTGGCGAATTCGCCATCTTAGCGCAGTCACGCACGTTTCTTGATGCGGCGGAACTGCTTTTCATGTCGCAATCGACCCTCTCCAAGCACATCATGGCAATGGAGCACGAACTTGGCTGCAAGCTCATCGATCGAAGCCAGCGCCACGTAACACTCACCGCGCAAGGCGAAGCGCTCCTCCCCTATGCGCAAAAAATTGCGACGCTTCAGCATCGCTATCTTGCCGCCATTCAAATAAGTGCAGGTGAGCCGCTCGAGCACCTCACCGTAGGTTCTATCCCCATTATGGCCCCTTATGGGATTACGGACGCCGTCATCGATTTTCAGCAAGCGAACCCCTCATATTCTGTCGAGCTCATCGAAGGCGAGGGCGACACACTCAAGCGCATGCTCCTGCACGAGGACATTGACCTGGCCTTCATCCGTGACGGCGGCGCCATCGAGCCGGAGTTCAAAAAGATTCCCTTTACGACCGACCGGCTCGTGGCCGTCCTTCCGCTCGACCATCCACTCGCCGAACGTGACGCCGTCGAGATAGACGACCTTATCGACGAGAATTTCCTCATGCTTCCCCAAGGCTCGTTCGTAAGCGAGCTCGTCCTTTCCCTTTGTCGCGAAGCTGGATTTGGCCCACGTGTTACGTTCACCGGCAAACGAGCCGAGAACATCATCTCCCTTGTCGCGCGTGGCGCCGGCGTCTCATTGCTCATGCGCAAGCCGGCGGAATCGCTCGCCAGCGGAAAGGTAGCCCTGGTGCCGCTCGAGCCCGCGACGACCTCCGAGGTCAGGCTCTACCTCAAGCGAAACGCCGCGCACTCGCAGGCTGTCGTCTCGTTCATTGGCTTCCTCCCCTACCGTCAGCTCCTGCAGGGCGCCCGTGCGTCTTCCATCCCGGCACGACCGTCATAATCCCGCTGCCCCACAACGGCAGACTTGTGCCCGCAAACACGCTGGCAGCGGCACGAAACACAAATATGCCTCGGGCGGCACGTCGCCGTCCGAGGCATATTTAATCAAAGTGCGCAAAAGGACTAGTCCACCGAGATGTTGAGCGCCTTACCGCCCTTGTCCTTCCTGGTACCGATCACCATAGCGGCGACAAGAGCCAGAACGAAAGCGACCACACCGGAGATGACAAGGCCGATAAAGCCCATGTCGATGCCGGCAGGGTTAATAAAGCTCGGGAAACCGAGCGGGCCGGAGGCGCCGAAGGCATAGAGCTTGGCACCCATGAGGCCGGCAATGGCGCCGCCTACACCAGCAGAAATAAAGGTTGCCCACATAAGGCGCTTACGCGGCAGCAAGATGGCGTAAAGCGCAGGCTCGTTGACACCGAAAATCGAAGAGACAAGGGCGGGAATGTTGACGGCAGCATTTTCCTCGGAGTCCTTGGTTCGGATGATCATGCCAAGCACAGCGCCGGCGATGGCACAACCGCCTGCATACACGAGCGGGTTAATGAGGTCATAGCCGTAGGTTGCGACATCGAGGAACCACAGCGGGATGATACCCCAGTGCAGGCCGAACATGACGAGCAGGCTCCAGAACGTGCCGATGACGAAGCCGGCGATGGCGGGTTGGAAGTTGATGAGCATCAAGATGATCTGGGCAACGATGTTGGAGAGGACCGTCATGACCGGACCGACCACAAGCAGGCCAAGGATACCGCAAATGAGGAGCGTCAGGATGTTGGAGAAGAACGAGCTCACAAGCGCGGGCAGCGCGTTAGAAAGGGCCTTGTGCACCTTGGAGGCAATCCAGACGATAAAGATCGCAGGCAGAATCGTCGATGAGTAATTCTGCATGATCAGCGGGATGCCAAAAATATCACCGTAGACATTGGACTCGAAGACCGTACCGGCGCCGAGCGTGTAGAGCGGATCTCCGCCCATAAGGGCAACGAGCGTCGGGTAGACGAGGATACCACCGAGCGCCATTCCCATAACGGGCTTAAGTCCGAACTTCTTGGCCGACGTCCAGCCAATGATTAGCGGAAAGTAATAGAAGACCGAATCTCCGATTGCCGAGAGCGTCACATACGTATTGCTGTCCTTGGCAAGCCAACCGGCAACCGTGCAGAGCGCGAGCATCGACTTGATAAAGCCACCGGCCATAAGCACGCCAAGAACCGGTTGCAGAATCTCGGAGATGATGGCAAGCAGACGCGAGAACGGATCGCCCTTTTTGACGTCGTCGCCTTCATCGATATCGAGTGCGGGTTTGGAGTCGAACCCGCCAATCTGAACAAGGTCGTTGTAGACGGCCTCGACAGTGGCACCAATCACGACCTGATACTGTCCGCCGGCCTGGATGACGTCAACGACGCCCTTCGTCGCCTTAAGCTCATTGGTCTGGGCGAGCGATTCATCCTTGAGGTGGAAACGGAGACGCGTAATGCAGTGGCTCACGTCTAACACATTGTCTCGACCACCGACCTTTGTGATGATTTCATCGCAAAGCTTCTGGTATTTCATGGAATTCTCCTTTTTCTGAGCGGGGCATAGCGTAGATTTCAGGCCTCCGTAGTCGACGTGGGAGGGCAAGGAACCCGCTTCCCCCTTTGAAATCCGCGGACGCACGTACGCCCGGGATGGGAAACGGCAGAGAAGATGGAAGATGCCGATCACATGGCAGCGAGCCTCATTGGCCCATGTCACGCAATCAGGTCTACAGACGCGAATCTGCTGCGCCGAGAAGTCTCGTCGTCTGGCAGAACTTGTCACACAGGCGTTCCGGTTCGCCCTGGGGAATCTGAGTACGCTCGGTCTCAAAGGAGAGGCCGTACTCGCGTGCCGGAAGGAAATACTCAAAATAGCCGTTGGTGTAACCGCAAACTATTCCCTCGACCGGGCATTCGCGCTTCATGCGAATACCCAGGTCGCTGCCGAGCTCACTCGGGAACACAAAGAGATGCAGGCCGCCCAAACTGATGACGGCACACTTAAGCGTGAGCGAAAAGTCGTCATGGGCAACGGTGTGATAGAACGTCTGAGGCTCGATGCGATCGAGAACGACCTCGCGATCGAGCTTGATCTGGGAAATCGCCTCGGCAAGACCGGTCGAAACGCGCTCGACCTCGGGAATGCCGCGTCCCTGGCGAAAATTGCGGTCGCTACAGTCGCCAGCAGCACCGACGACCATGGCCGGATAGTAGCCAAGACTCTGAGCGAGCTTTTTGCCGGTAAGACCGGCGAGTTCGCTCGTGAGCTCCGTGCAGTCGGGTCCGACGCAAGCGGAATGCACCGCCCAGTTCACAAAGCCCGCAAATGGCTTGCCTTCGGTATCGAAGAACGATACGACAATGACCTCATTGTCGGCGAGTTCACCTGGGATGATGCGGTTGTCGTAGAAACCGGTGATGACCTGCTTGCCCAAGCGACAAATCGCGGGCTGTGCGTTGGCGCGGCACTCCTCAAAGCATTGGCAAATGGTATCGAGGAACCAGCGGTAGTAGTTCTCGTCGAATTTTCCCGTCCACCAGCTGCGGTGGTAAGCGACGGTTGAAGTATGGTCGTGCGTCGCCGAGAGCAGAACGCAATCACGGTCAATGCCGTAGCGCTCGGCGAGCATTGTCTTGACTTCCTCGGCCATGCTTTCCTCGAACTCGAGGACATCGGCATTAAAGAGAAACACTTCACGTTCGCCTTGCTGGAAGAGGATGGCGTTGGCGAAGACGTCGTCATGGACGCCTGTCGCAGGCTCAAGACGGTTGGGGAGGTTACGGTATCCGATTAGATAGATGTCGCCTTGCGGGGTAATCTTGCGGCGCGCATGTCCGATATTCATGTAAGTTCTCCTTTTGTCACGCCGCGTTCAAAGCGGCAAGGATGGTTTGGAGGAGGCGCTCATGGGAACCGGCGGCAAAGCCGGAGTTCATGGCCTCATAGGTGATTTTCTCGTACGCATCGGGGGCCGGCAGATACTTCTGCCCTCCGTTGACAAGTGTGGCAAAGAGCACGGGGCTGAATCGGGCGGCGCGCACAGCGGCGCCAAACGAGCTCGAAACCTCGGGCTGGATACCAACGAACTCGGCATTTCCCAGCCGAAGTAAATAGACCCTCGTACGCTGTTCGCCTGCCGCATGAAACTCATAAGTTCGATGCGGGGCCAATGAGCAGAAGTCGGCGCGCGTCTGGGCGGGCAAAAGGACGTCGACCGTGCGAGCATCGACGCCTATGGCATCGTCCTCACGCGCCGCACGGACGGCCTCAATCAACGCATCGCTCAGAGCGCGACCCTGTCGATGCAGCATGCGATATCCACTCTCGTGAGCATCTAACGTTTGCTTCGCCCCGGTCGAATCAAACGCAACGGTCACGGCGCGCTCCGCCGGACTCTGATCCCCCGCGGCACCGGGTAGCAGCAACACGACTCCGCCCAATTCGCGCTCGAGAGCCGTGGCGGCAAAGCCAAAGAGGTCCCCGTTCACCAAGCGCTTCCCCTGAGAATCGTGCGATCCGTCGAGCACGGAAGACTGGACATCAGCCGTCGCAAGCATGGCAACGAGCCCGCCCTCGGCATCCCTCGCGACAAGTACGGGCATCTCGTGGTCGGCAAACCCCTTGGGGTCTACTCCCAGCCACCAGCCGGCCGGTGTCTCAATGTCGCGGTTAACGTTCACAGGACAGTAGCCCTCCGCCGAGGCGAGCGTAACAGAGCGAATGCCCGCAACCGCCTGCTCAACAGCCGCGCGTGTCGCGGCGATGAGCGCGGCACGATAGCGCTCATTTCGATCGCGGGCATCGGTGTCGGCCAGATGCCCAGGGGTGCGCACGTGAGGCGCAGAAAACGTGTGGGTCGGGACCACCCAAGAAAAGGCGCCGTCGCAATTGGAGACATCCTTGACAACCTCACGCAGATCGACGAGTAGGGCCGGAGCGATCGAGGTAACCTCAAGTGAAAGGATGCAAGCGCGCCGCCCCATCCCTTCGACCACGAAGGCACGGGCAAAGATTTCATGACGGAGTGCGTCGAAACCGTCGAACGGCAATACGTCCTCTAAGTTAATGGCCACCCGGGCGGCTCCGGCCTTCATCTCTCCCTTATCCATGGCGAACGCCCTCCTTTATCTGTCGCTCACTCGATGCCGTACAAGCGCTGTGCCGTGCCGCCAAGCATAAGATCCTTGTCCGTATCACTTAAATCTGTGGCGCGGACGCAGGCGACCCCCTCTGTTAGCCACTCGCGTTTAACGGGATAACTCGTACCAAAGACAATATGGTCTGCACCAAGGACTTCAACCGCACAGGCAAGAAGCGTCTCGCCCCAGGGCTGAGCATGGGACATGTCGAAATAAACGTTGTTCTCAAGACGCTTGGAGACCGTCTCGGTATCGGTCTGGAAGCGACCCGAGGTATCTGGACGCTTGGGACCGTGCGGCAGCAGCATCTCCTTAAACGCAAAATAAGCGCCACCGAGCATGGAGTGGACCATCTTGACGTTGGGATAACGCTCGAAGAAGTCGCTGAAGATTTCACGACCGATTGCCGTGGTCTGGTCGACGCAACGGCCGTAGGAGCGACGCAGGTTGTCGTATGCGAGCAGCGACGTATGCTCGACCGGTACGGGCACATGGTGCACGTAAACGGTGACGCTGCGTTCGTTCAGTCGCTCAAAAAAGTTCGAAAAGATCGGATCGTCAAGATAACGCTTGCCGTAGTGGGCGCAGAGCTGCACGCCCGCGAAACCCTCGTCGAGCCTGCGATCGAGCTCCTCGAGGTTCGCCTCGGTGCCAAAGGGAGGCACGGCGACAAGCGGTATCAAGCGACCGTTCGACGCTTTTGCGTCAGCGGCCATACCGTCGTTGAAGCGCCGGCACATCTCGAGTGACATCCACTCATGGCAGCCGGGGAGTTTGAGAATCGCTTTATCGACCCCCGCCTCGTCCATGTCTGCCAGACGCTTCTCAAGGGTGTAGTCTCCCTCGATATAGTTGAGGCCCGGGAAGCCAGCGGGCTTTTCGATCACAATCTGTCGCTTGCCTGTGGGGCTTACGGTCAGGTAACCCTCGGTGTCGTAAGCGCGGGGCACCTCGGCCAAAAACTGTTCACAGAGCGTCTCGTCATGGAAGATGCGCTCGTCAAACCAGTAGGAATTTGCATCGATAATCATTGGTGGGGACCGCCTTTCATCTTGTCGAGAACATTCTAAAAAAGCGGACACACGGACATCAATTCCAGTTGAAGCACACTGTATTCCATTTTGGAATACAGTTTTCCGTTCACACGCGATTCCCACTCGCCCAAACGATCGAGACGCCGACAACGCGAGTTTTAACAGAAAACGGGCGACCCGAATCTGTTACGGGCCGCCCGTTAAGTGACAGACTATCTCTGTCGTTATGATTGGCGGTAATGGTCAAAGAAGTCGGCGAGGTCTTCGAGCGACTCTTTGAGCACTTCCATGCGCGGCAGGTACACGATGCGGAAGTGATCGGGCTCGGCCCAGTTAAAGCCGCCGCCGCGCGTGATCAGAATCTTCTTCTCGTGCAGCAGGTCAAGGGCGAACTGCTCGTCATCGGTGATGTTGAACTTCTTCACATCCATCTTGGGGAAGATGTAGAACGCTGCGCGCGGCTTAACCACCGAAATGCCGTCAATCTTGTTGAGCGCCTCATACACAAAGTTGCGCTGCTCGTAGACACGGCCGCCGGGACGGATGTAGTCGTTAACGGACTGATGACCACCAAGTGCCGTCTGAACGATCGACTGAGCCGGCACGTTGGAGCACAGGCGCATGTTGGAGAGCATGTTAATGCCCATGATGAAGTCGCTCATGCAGCGCTGGTTGCCCGAAAGCACCATCCAGCCAATACGATAGCCCGCGATCATGTGCGACTTGGACAGACCGCTAAAGGTGACGCAGGGCAGGTCGGGAGCGAGCGAGGCAATCGAGACGTGCTCGTAGCCGTCCATGCACAGGCGGTCGTAAATCTCATCGGCAAAGATCATCAGCTGATGCCTGCGTGCAATCTCGACGATGCCCTCGAGCACCTCGCGCGGATAGACGGAACCCGTGGGGTTGTTGGGGTTGATGATGACGAGGGCTTTGGTCGCGCTCGTAATCTTGGACTCCATATCCTCCAGGTCGGGATACCAATCCGCCTGCTCATCACACAAATAATGTACGGGATGACCGCCGGCAAGGGTTGCGCACGCCGTCCAGAGCGGATAGTCAGGGCTGGGGATCAGAATCTCGTCGCCATTGTCGAGCAGCGCGTTCATCGAAAGCTGAATGAGCTCGGACACGCCGTTGCCCGTGTAGATATGCTCCATCTGAACGTTGGGCAGGCCCTTGATCTGCGAATACTGCATGATCGCCTTGCGCGCGGAGAACAAGCCGCGCGAGTTGGAATAGCCTTCGCAGTCGGGCAGCTGCTGGCGCATGTCCTTGATGACCTCGTCGGGCGTGCGGAAACCGAAGGGCGCCGGGTTGCCGATATTGAGCTTGAGGATGCGCTCGCCCTCGTCCTCCAT
>CBCSNQ010000071.1:0-10522 GCA_965141565.1 uncultured Collinsella sp.
CTAGATGTTACAGATTGAGATAATCGCGTCGCGAAAATAAAAACCTCCGCAGGGGTGCTTTCCTTGCGGAGGTTTTCTTACTCGTTGAGTAGCCTTACGGCTTCGGCAGCCATGTTCTCGACCGTCATGCCGTTCTGTGCGAGCAATTCGTTGGGGTCGTAGCGGTCGGGGAAGCCCTTGGCGATGCCGAAGGTGCGCGTGCGCACAGGTGTGCAGGCCAGATAGCACGCCACGCGCTCGCCCCAGCCGCCGTCTAAGATGCCGTCCTCGAGGGTGACGACAACGCGATGCTCGGCGGCAAGGCTGTCGAGGAACTCGTGGTCGAGCTCGGTTGCAAAGCGCGGGTTGACGAGCGTGGCCTCGATACCGTACTCGGCAGCCAGACGGTTTGCCACGCGCTCGCCCAGCTCAAAGAAATCGCCAAGCGCGAGCACGGCCACATCGCGGCCCTGACGCACGACGCTGTAGCGCGCGACGCCGTAATCGGCGTCCTCGGCAGGTGCCAGATCGGGGCGGCTTACCAGGCCGATGCCCGGTACGCGGATTGCCACGGGATGCTCGCGGTGGTCGAGCGACCAGCTCAGCATGGACAGATATTCCTCCATGCAGGCCGGTGCCAGGTAGCGCATGTTGGGAAGTCCGCCCAGCATAGAAATATCAAAGAACGAGAGGTGTGTCTCGGATGTGGTGCCAAAGATCGACGCGCCAAACAGCAGGATGGTTGCGGGGGCGTCGTTGAGGCACAGGTCGTGCCACAGTTCGTCGTAGGCGCGCTGCAAAAACGTGCCGTACACACCAAAGACTGGCTTGGCGCCCGAGCGCGCAAGCGCGGTAGCAAAGGTCACGGCGTGCTCCTCGGCAATGCCCACATCGACGAACTGTTTGCCGGCGGCAGCGCGAAGCTCGGGTGTAAAGCCCATGATGTAGGGCGTGGCGGCCGTGATGCCCACGACCTGCGGATCGCGCTCGATGGCGGCGCTGAGCGCCTCGCCCGTAATGTCGGCGTAGGTGCGCGGCGCAGGCTCGCTCGGATGGCCCGGGCAGAGCTTGCGCCCGGTCGCCATGTCAAACGGACCCACGTGGTGCCAGCGCTCGGGGTCGTTTTGGGCTGGCTCAAAGCCCTTGCCCTTGGCGGTGGAGACGTGCAGCACGATGGGATGATCGATATTGCGCAGTTCCTGCAGCGCGTCGACCAGGGCCAACACGTCGTTGCCGGCGTCCAAATAACGGTAGTCGAGTCCCATCGCGCGGAAAACGTTGCGCTCACAGGTGCCGTTGCTGGTGCGCAGCTCGGCCAGATTGCGATACAGGCCGCCATGGTTCTCGGCAATGGACTGGTCGTTATCGTTGACGATGATGATCAGGTTGCTATCGAGTTCGGCGGCATTGTTAAAGCCCTCAAACGCCAGACCGCCCGAAAGCGAGCCGTCGCCAATGATGGCGATGACGTTGTATGCATCGCCCGCCAGGTCACGAGCGTGCGCCAGGCCGCAGCCCAGGCTCACCGAGGTCGAGGTATGGCCCATGGCGAACAGGTCGTGCTCGGACTCGTCGGGATTGGCAAAGCCAGAAGCCTCGCCATAGCGTGCCGGGTCGATATAAGTGTACGCGCGCCCCGTCAGCGCCTTGTGGGCGTAGGTCTGGTGCGAAACGTCAAAGACAATCTTGTCGATGGGGGAGTTAAACACGCGATGAAGCGCAACCGTAAGCTCAACGACGCCCAGGTTGGGGGCAACGTGCCCGCCGACGGCGGCGGAGCTTTCGAGGATTGCCTGGCGGATCTCGCCGCAGAGCTGCGGGAGCTCGGCGCGATTAAGAGCCTTGACGTCCTCGGGCGTTGTCGTTTGCGTAAGCAGCATCGTTGTGGGTTACTCCATGCGAATCGAGCGCCGGCGCTCCCTCGGCCGGCACAATTGCACAAAACAGTTTCGCACATTTTGGCGTTTGATATGTGACGGCGGCGCGGTAATTCGCCAACTGGCGGGGCAAAACGTTTTGTCCGATGCCATACTGATAGATTCGATGATGATTTTATTCAATACGTGCAGGCCGTGGCTTGTCGCCGTGAGTCGCTGGAAGGAGGCAGCATGTTCGATACCGTTCGTGCCGAGAAAATCGCGCACGAGGTCGACGATGCCGCCCGTCAGCTTGCCCAGGCGGGCCGCTTGGACCTGACGCACGAGTTTATCCAGCATGGTGACGTGACGGTCTATGCACATGTGATTTCGGTGGCACGGGCGAGCCTGTCCTTTGCCGAGCGCTTGGGCCGTGCTGGCATTTCGGTCGACCGTGCCTCGCTGCTGCGCGGAGCCCTGCTACACGATTACTTTCTCTACGATTGGCATGACCCCGACCCGAGCCATCGACTGCACGGATTTCGGCATCCGTTTTTTGCCCTGGCGCGTGCGGAGGAAGATTTTGAGCTGACGTCGCGCGAGCGGAATATTATCGTGCGGCATATGTTTCCGCTGGTGCCGGTGCCGCCGACGTGTCGTGAGGCATGGATTGTGTGCCTGGCGGATAAATGGTGTGCTCTGCGCGAGACGGTCGCCTGCCGTCTACCGCGCAAAGGCGGCGCGAACGATTCGAACGAGGGCTCGAGTGACGGCTCGAGCAAAGATTCGAGCGAAAAGAGGAGAGGGTAGACGGTGGGGACCGCGATCGACATGGCATTTGACGGCGCGACGCTTGCCACCTGCCCACTCTCGGCACTGGTGCTCTCGTTTGCCTTTTACGGGTTTTGCGGTTGGGCATGGGAGTCGACAGTATGCGCCATGCTCAATCACGGACGATTTGCCAACAGTGGCTTTTTGCTTGGGCCGTGCTGCCCCATCTATGGCGCGGGCGGCATTGCCTGCTGGCTGCTGTTGCGTGGGATTCCGGATGCCTCGAGCCAGTTTGTCGCTGCAGCGCTCGTATGCAGCGTGATTGAGTACAGCGTAGGCGTGCTGTTGGAAAAAACAACGGGCGCTCGCTTTTGGGACTATTCGCACCTGCCGTTTAACCTGCACGGACGCATCTGCCTGTACTGGGCATGCGCGTTTGGCCTGGGTGCGTTGTGTATTTGCCGCGTGGTGGAGCCGGCGGTGTTGGGCCTGCTTGCCCATCTGCCGGTGCTGATTGTGCGGCTGTCCGCGTTTATCGTCGCGGTCGCGATGATGGTCGACGCGGTGTGCTCGTTGGCGAGCTGGCGGCGTCTGTCTGATCAGCTGGAGCGCGTCCGGGCCGACCTTGCCGACCGCATTAATGAGTCGCTTGCCGATGCCTCGGACTCAATGCTTGAGCGCATTCCCGATTCGACGATTGACTCGGTGGCACAGACGCACATCCGCAGCCGTGCCGTTAACGCGTGGCTGGCGGAGCTGGGCGATGCGACGCTCGATGCCCTGCGCGAGAAGGCTTCGATGCCGACGTTTATCGCGGATGGTGCTCGCGGCCTGGCGCTTGCCGCCCGCCGCGTGGCCGATGCCGCGCCGAACATGCCGCGTCCGTCGCTCAGTCGTCACCTTGCCGGCAAGCGCATGAGCCGTCCGGTGCCAAGCGTGTCGCTCAGCCGACGCGACCTGCGCTTCTTCAATGCCTTCCCGCGCTTGCGCATCAACCGCTACGAGGGCGTCATTCGAGCTACCGACCTCCGCGACCGAGCTCGCGAGCTGTTCCGCCGCTAGCCGGGACGGGCACGCTCACGGCTTCCTTGCTCGCGTATTTCCCGTTCGTTTCGCGACCGTTGCCGCGCCGTTTCCAAGATTGCGGCACCGTTGGTGACGGCAAGATTTGGGTCGAGCCGGTCGAGGAGGTTATCCGCATCCGCACCGGCGAACATGGCCCCTCTGCGGTGTAGGACAATCTTTCGCCTGACGGGCGTGCCTCTCTTGGGGCGCGCCCGTTCTCGTCTACAATATCGTGCAGACGAAGGAGAGGCATGCCCATGATCAAGATGTTTGCGAGTGACTTAGACGGAACGCTGCTGAACGCCCTGCACGAGGCGGATGGGACCATCCGCCGTGCCATTCGCGAGCTGACCGAGGCTGGCCTGCATGTGGTTCCCGCGACCGGACGCTCGACGTTGCCAATCGGCGAGCATGGCTTTACAGGTCTGGCACTCGACGCCTGCTGCTCCAACGGATCCATCGTGCGCAACAGCCGCGGCGAGGTGCTCAAGACCTGGACCATCGACCCGCAGGTTACCGAGGAGCTGCTCAAGACGTTTCCGAACATTTGCTTCGACTGCTCCACGCCCGACGGCATGTTCTCGAGCGGTTCGTTCGAGATGCACCAGGCGGGCTTTAAGAAGGACAGCCCTATCAAGCGCATCGTGATGCGCGGCATGCGCGCGCGTGGCGGGTATCACGAGGAGCAGTATTTCGATCAGTCAATCGGCGACATCCTGCGCCACGATGTGTGTAAGATCAACTGCCGCGTGACCTCGCCCGAGCTGGAGCGCGACCTTAAGGCATATTTGGCCGAGCGCTCGGACCGTGTAGTCAACGCGCCGTTTGACCCGGTGATGTTTGAGATCACGGACGCGGCGTGCAACAAGGGCGAGAGTGTGTCCTGGCTGGCGGGCTACTACGGCATTGCCGAGGACGAGGTCGCGGTCTACGGCGACGGCGGCAACGACATTGCCATGCTCAAACGCTTCCGCCACAGCTACGCGACCAAAAACGCAAGCGATGCCGCCAAGGCCGCCGCGAGCGCGACCATCGGCAGCTGCATGGTCCACGCCGTCCCCAAACACATGCTCGCCACCATGCACAAGCAAAACTCCCGCACCGTCATCGAATAATGTGACAAAGGGACAGCCCTTCGTCACATCCTAAATATTGCCTTTACGTGTTGATGCACACGGTGTGCAATAATACTCGCACTGTGCAATAGCGCACAGACTGAGTAACAAGGAGGACGCTTGTCCCAGCTCGAAAAATGCGACCGCCGGTCCCTTCGCTCGCAGCGTGCCCTTCGCCAGGCACTTGCCAGCGAGCTTGCCGAAAGCGGCGACCTTTCGCGCATTAATGTCGCGTCGCTCACCGAGCGCGCTGGCCTTACGCGCCGCACGTTCTATTCGCACTACCGCGATATCCCCGACTTTATCAATCAAATCGAGGACGGCTTGCTGGCCGAGATCCGTGAGCGCATTGAGCTCATCACCGCAGCTCAGCTGCCCGATCTCTATCACAACATCGATGAGCTCGAGCCGGCACCCGGTTCGGTTGAGTTGCTGCGCTACCTTGCGGCCAACCGCGATTTAATCGGATCGCTGCTGGGCCCGGGCGGCGACCCCGCCTTTATTAAAAAGATCATCGATACCGCACGCGAGGCCGTGGTGCCGCGCGCGCAGACGGGCATTTTGGGCTTGGCGCTGGGCACCTTCTTTGACTACTACGTCACCTATGTCGTGAGTGCCGAGGTCGGCATGATCCAGCGTTGGTTTGAGCGTGACCTTTCTGAATCGCCCGAGACCATGGCGCGCATCATGACGGTTATCGCCTTTGTGCGCCCCGGCGACCTGTATGGCCAACCCATCGATATCAACGTGCCGGAATACGGCATGAAGCTATTGAATCTGCAGCTCGAGGATGCGGTCGACACCACCGCAACCGTCGAGTCCAACAACTAAGAGGAGAGACAGATGAGCAAACTCGTCGAGGGCATTAAGGACCGTGTGGTTGCTGCTGCGCCCGCCGTGGTGGACGCCGCGCAGAAGGCCGCGACCGCGGCTGCCGAGAAAGTTGCTGAGGCAGTTGCCGATGCCAAGAACGTGGCAGGGGAGGCGTCCGTCACTAGCGAGCCCGCCACCGCCGCTGAGCCCGTAGCCGCCGCCCACGCCCCTGAAGGCGCGATCTTCAACCCCGGCAACGCCCACGGCAACCTGCACCTGGGCATCGACGTGGGCTCCACCACCGTTAAGCTCGCCGTGCTCAACGACGACAACCAGATTGTCTACGCCAAGTACCAGCGCCACCACACCGACGTCCGCGCTTGCGCCCGCGACCTGTTCGAGGGTGCCGCGACGGTGCTGCCGACGGCCCAGATGACCTGTGCCATCACCGGCTCGGGCGGTCTGCTGCTGTCCCAGTGGCTCGACCTGGAGTTTGTCCAGGAAGTCATCGCCAGTAAGCGTGCCGTCGAGACCCTCATCCCGGCCACCGATGTCGCCATCGAGCTGGGCGGCGAGGACGCCAAGATCATCTACTTCGATAACGGCATCGAGCAGCGCATGAACGGCACCTGTGCCGGCGGTACGGGCGCCTTTATCGACCAGATGGCCACTCTGCTGCACACCGACGCCAGCGGCCTTAACGAACTCGCGGCCAATGCCACCACCATCTATCCCATCGCCAGCCGCTGCGGCGTTTTTGCCAAGACCGACGTCCAGCCGCTGCTCAACGAGGGCGCCCGCCCCGAGGACGTGGCTGCCTCCATCTTCCAGGCCGTCGTGACCCAGACCATCTCGGGCCTGGCGTGCGGCCGTCCCATTCGCGGCAACGTCGCCTTCCTGGGCGGCCCGCTTCAGTACCTCTCCGAGCTGCGCCACCGCTTCTACCTCACGCTCAACCTGGACGAGGAGCACCGCATTGTGCCCCAAAACGCTCACCTGTTTGTGGCGAGCGGCGCCGCCATGGCGCACGAGTCCAACAAGCTCAGCACGTTCCCGCAGCTCATCGAGGCCATCGACAGCTTGGGCGACACGCAGGGTGCCGAGGTCGAGCGCCTGGATCCGCTCTTTGCCACCGATGAGGAGTTTGCCGAGTTCAAGACCCGCCACGACACCGAGGTCGTCCCCAAGGGCGAGCTCGACGGCTACACCGGCCGCGTGTTCATTGGCATCGACGCCGGCTCCACCACCATGAAGGCCGCGCTCGTGGGCGAGGACGGTCAGCTGCTGCACACCTGGTACGGCAACAACAACGGCGACATCCTGGGCACGGCCAAGGTCATCATGGCCGATTTCTACAACCACATTCCCGCCGGCTGCACCATCGGCCACGTGACCACCACGGGCTACGGCGAGGCACTGCTCATCGAGGCCCTCAAGGCTGATTCCGGCGAGATCGAGACCGTTGCGCACCTGCGCGGCGCCAAGGCGTTCCTGCCCGGCGTCGAGTTCATCCTGGACATTGGCGGCCAGGACATGAAGTGCCTGCGCGTCAAGGACGGCGTTATCGAGCACATCATGCTCAACGAGGCCTGCTCGTCGGGTTGCGGTAGCTTTATCGAGAGCTTCGCCGTCTCTATGAACATGGACGTGCGCGCGTTCGCCGATGCCGCCATCCATGCCAAGGCCCCCGTCGACCTGGGCAGTCGCTGCACGGTCTTTATGAACTCGCGCGTCAAGCAGGCGCAAAAGGAAGGCGCCACGGTGGGCGACATCGCGGCCGGCCTGTCCTATTCCGTCATCAAGAATGCCCTGTTCAAGGTCATTAAGCTGCGCGACCCCAAGGAGATCGGCAGCCAGGTGATCGTCCAGGGCGGCACCTTTATGTCCGATGCCACGCTGCGCGCGTTTGAGCAGCTCACGGGCGTTCATGCCGTGCGCCCCGATATCGCCGGCTGCATGGGCGCCTACGGTGCGGCCCTGCTCGCCCGCGATCGCGCCGGCGCCGACGGCACCTCGACCATCCTCTCGGCCGAGGACATCGCGCACCTCACCGTGACGCAAAAGCATGTCCGCTGCGGCCGTTGCTCTAACAACTGCCAGCTTACCGTCAACGACTTTGGCGGCGGTAGGCGCTTCATTACCGGCAACCGCTGCGAGAAGGGCGCCGGCCACAAAAAGCAGAAGACCGAGGCCCCCAACCTCTTCAAAAAGAAAAACGAGCTGCTCTTTAACCGCGAGGTGTTGAGCCCCGACGAGGCCCCGCGCGGCACCGTCGGCATCCCCCGTGCGCTCAACATGTACGAGAACTACCCCTTCTGGCACGCGTTCTTTACGCGCCTGGGCTTTAGCGTGCAGCTGTCCGACCAGTCGAGCAAGAAGACCTACCAGGCGGGCATCGAGTCCATGCCGTCCGAGAGCGTGTGCTATCCGGCCAAGATGAGCCACGGCCACGTGATGAACCTTATCGACCGCGACGTCGACTTCATTTGGATGCCGTGCGTGCGCTGGGAGCGCAAGGAGGATTCGACCGCCGGCAACTGTTACAACTGCCCCATCGTTATGAGCTACCCCACGGCGCTGGCGCTCAATATCGACGAGATCCGCGAGCAGAACATCGAGTTCCTGTACCCGTTTGTGCCCTATCACTACAAGACCGAGCTCAAGCGTCGCCTGTACCAGGTGCTCGCCGTCGACCGCGTGGCCGATGCGCAAGCCGGTCGCGGTCGCGTGCGTGGTCCCAAGATCACACGCTCCGAGGTCGATGCCGCCGTCAACGCTGCCTTTGAGGCCGATGCGCGCTTCCACGAGGATATCCAGACCATGGGCGAGGAGGCTCTTAAGTGGGTCGAGGACCACGGCGGCCACGGCATCGTACTCGCCGGCCGCCCCTACCATAACGACCCCGAGATCAACCACGCCCTGCCCGAGCTTATCTCGAGCTTTGGCTTTGCGGTCTTTACCGAGGATTCGCTTGCGCACCTGGTGAAGCCCGAGCGTCCCATCCGCGTCGTCGACCAGTGGATGTATCACAGCCGCCTGTACGCCGTCGCCCGTTTTGTGACGATGCGCAACGACCTGGACCTGATTCAGCTCAACTCCTTCGGCTGCGGCTTGGACGCCCTGACCACCGACCAGGTGCAGGAGATTCTTGAAGCCAGCGGCAAGATCTATACCGTGCTCAAGATCGACGAGGTATCCAACCTGGGCGCCGCGCGCATCCGCATCCGCTCGCTCATGGCCGCGCTTAAGGACCAGGAGGCCGAGCGCCTGGCCGATGCCACGGCCGCGGGCGAGGCCTACGAGCAGGGCGACGCCGCGCCGGTGGCGCCCTCCACGGATGCCCCCGCGTTCGCGAGCCGCAAGTACACGTTCGAAGCGCAGCGTGAGAGCGCATCGACCGCGTGGCCAAAGGTGCCCTTTACCGAGCAGATGCGCGACGAGGGCTATACCATCCTGTGCCCGCAGATGGCGCCGATTCACTTTGACCTGGTCAAAGAGGTGTTCCGCGGTGCCGGCTACAACCTGGAGCTGCTGCCCTCGACCGACCACGACGCCGTCGAGGCCGGCCTGCGCTACGTGAACAACGACATCTGCTATCCGTCCATTTTGGTGACCGGTCAGATTATGGAGGCCATCGAAAGCGGCAGGTACGATCTGTCCAAGACGGCCGTGGTCATCAGCCAGACCGGCGGCGGCTGCCGTGCTACCAACTACATCGCGCTCATCCGCAAGGCCCTGCGTGAGAGCGGCCACCCCGAGATTCCGGTGATCTCGCTTTCGGCCGTGGCGCTCGGCGAGGACAACCCCGGCTTTAAGATTACGCCGGCGTTGCTTAAGCAGGCAGTCTACGCGGTGCTTTTTGGTGACGTGATGATGCAGATGCTCTACCGCTGCCGCCCGTACGAGGCCACGCCCGGTGCTGCCAACGCACTCTATGAGGAGTACATGGCGCGCGCCCGCAAGTTGGCGCCCAAGTTCAACCGCCACAACTACACCAAGCTGTGCCGTGAGGCCATCCGCGCGTTCGACACCATGCCGCTCGTGGGTGAGGGCACCAAGCCGCGCGTGGGCGTGGTCGGTGAGATCTTGGTCAAGTTCCACCCCACAGCCAACAACCACGTGGTCGATGTGATCGAGCGCGAGGGCTGCGAGGCCGTGGTGCCGGGCCTGCTCGACTTCTTCCTGTACTCCATGAGCAACGCCGAGCTGCAGAAGGACGAGTTGGGAAGCTCTGCTACCACGCGCGCTGGTATGCAGGCGCTCATCAAGCTCGTGGACTGGATGCGCACACCGGTGGAGGAGATGCTCGAAAAGTCCCGCCGCTTCGAGGCACCCGAGCGCATCGGTACCATGGCCGACAAGGCCCGTACGGTGCTTTCGGTGTGCAACAACATGGGCGAGGGCTGGTTGCTCACGGCCGAGATGCTCGACCTGATCGACCATGGCGCACCCAACATCATCTGCACGCAGCCCTTCGCGTGCCTGCCCAACCACGTGGTGGGCAAGGCCGTGATCAAGGAGCTACGCCGCCAGCATCCCGAGAGCAACATCGTCGCGGTGGACTACGACCCCGGTGCATCCGAGGTCAACCAGCTCAACCGCATTAAGCTCATGATCAGCGTGGCCAAGGAAAACATGCGCGCCGGTAAGGGCTTTAAGCTCGAGAAGGTGGCGCCGCTCGCGATGGACGAGGTCACCGGCCAGATGCGTGCCCACGACGGCTGTGTGAGCTGCGGGCCGGCCAGCGAGGAGGCCGTTGCATCGGTCGCCAAGCGTCTGGGACGCGGCATTAAGAAGTAACTGGCCTGCTTTGGGCTAGATATGAGGCAAACGGGTGGCAGCCGTACCGGCTACCACCCGTTTTTGTTTTCAAGACTTTAGTCTGCTGGCCGCGCAGCGGCCAGCTTTAAACCACCCGCTACG
>CBCSNQ010000072.1:0-10517 GCA_965141565.1 uncultured Collinsella sp.
CCAGACCGCGCGCCGCCGCGCGCAACACATGGCACATCTGGTGGCAGAGGGCGACAGACCACCGTGCGCATAGGAAAGGCCGGATTTGAAAGTTAGGAGCAATCATGGCCAGTGACAACGGAAAGAGCTTCCTCGACAAGTTTGCCGAGGTCTCTGCGAAGGTGGGAAACCAGGTTCACCTGCGTTCCCTGCGTGACGCCTTCGCGACCATCACGCCGCTCTATATCCTTGCGGGTATCGCGGTTCTTATTAACAACGTCGTGTTCCCTCTGTTCCCGCTCGATGCGGCGGGCCTTGCCAACCTTCAGACGTGGGGTTCGGCGATTACGCTGGGCACCCTCAACGTCTCTGCCATTATCTTGGCCGGATTGATTGGCTACAGCCTCGCTAAGAACAAGCGCTTCGATAATCCGCTTGCTTGCATGGTCGTCGCTATCTCTGCCTTCGTCATCATGATGCCGCAGCAGATCACCGCCACGCTTGCCGCCACGAGCCCACTGCTCACCGACAAGATCACCTCCGCCGAGGTCACGGGCGCCCTTTCGACTGCCAACACCGGCACCAACGGTCTGTTCTCGGCTATTATCATCGCCCTGCTTTCCGTCTCGCTCTTCATCAAGATTTCTGGCGTCGAGAAGCTCAAGGTTAAGCTGGGCGAGGGCGTGCCTCCCGCGGTCTCCAACTCCTTCAACGTCATGATTCCGATGCTGCTTAACCTCGCGGTCTTCGCTCTTGCCGCAGCCCTGCTCGCCGTGTGCGCCGGCACCGATCTGTGCACCATCATCTCCACGTGCATCTCCAACCCGCTCAAGAGCATCATGAACGCTGGTCCGTGGGCTGTTATCCTCATCTACACCCTTGCTAACCTGCTGTTCTGCGTCGGTATTCACCAGTCCACCATCTCTGGCGCTACCGTCGAGCCGATCCTGACCATGCTCATCGTCGACAACATGGCTACCTTTGCCGCCGGTGGCACCATCCAGCCCGATCACTACATGAACATGCAGATCGTTAACAGCTTCGCCCTCATCGGCGGCTCGGGCTGCACCCTCATGCTCCTGCTCGACACGCTCCTGTTCTCCAAAAACAAGGCTTCCGAGACCGTTTCCAAGATGGCTATCCTGCCTGGTCTGTTCAACATCAACGAGCCGGTTATCTACGGTTACCCCATCGTGTACAACCTGCCGCTCATGATCCCGTTTGTCCTCCTTCCCGACCTGTTCATCGGCATCACCTATGGCCTTACCTGCGCAGGCATCATCAGCCCCTGCATCGCCCAGGTGCCCTGGACCATGCCTCCCGTCATCAATGCCCTGCTCGCTACGGGCTTTGACTGGCGCGCTGGCGTGTGGCAGGCTATCGAGATTGTCATTGGCATGGCCGTCTACCTGCCCTTTATGAAGATTTCCGAGAAGGCAATCGCCAAGCAGGAGGCTCTCGCCGAGTAGAACGCCTAACGTTCGTCCCTTTCACCTTTGCGGGCGCCGGTACGCGGCGCCGGTGCCCGCAGCTCTCTCCCTTGTGTAAAGATGCAGGGGGGTGGGCACAATAGCCGCAAGGAATAAAACCAGTTGTCGTCTGCGCGCCGCGCAGTTATAAGGAGGAAACCATGAAGAAGATCATGCTCTGCTGCAATGCCGGTATGTCCACGAGCCTGCTGGTCCAGAAGATGCAGGCCGAGGTTGCAAACCGTGGTCTGGATATTGAGGTCGAGGCTCGTCCCATGAACGAGGCCCACGATCACCTGGACGAGTGCGACATGTTGCTGCTTGGTCCGCAGATCGGCTACACCAAGGGCGATTTTGAGAAGGAGGCCGCCGGTCGTTTTCCGGTCGAGGTCATCAACATGGTCGACTACGGCCGCATGAACGCTGCCGGCATCATCGACCACTGCGTCAGCGTGATGGGCTAGGTGCTCCGCATGGAGGATATGAACGAACTGCAGATGACCTGCTTCGAGATCATCAGCTACGTCGGTACCGCCAAGAGCATGTACATCAATGCCGTGCAAAAGGCCAAGGAGGGCGATTTTGACGCCGCCGAGGAGCTTATCAAGCAGGGCGACGAGGCCTATAACGGTGGCCACGATGTTCACATGGGGCTTCTGAAGAAGGAGGCCAACGGCGAGCGTAACGGCGAGGCCCCGTTGATTTTGCTGCATGCCGAGGACCAGATGGCCGGCACCGAGACCATGCGCGTCATGGCGACGGAGCTCATCGAGGTTCACAAGCAGCTGCAGGCACTTCAGGCCTAGTCGGCGTTATCGCCGCGACGGACCGTGCGGTCCAACAGACAACATAGTCCCTTTGACGGGCGCCGGGAGCCTCCGCCTCCCGGCGCCTTTATTTTTGGGGATGGTCTTGCGCGGCCTGTTGGGCAGCCAATTGCGTTACCCCAGATAAAACCTGCCAAAACAAACCTGTCCCTTTTTGGTAGGTTTTTGCCTTGAGAGCGGTACCATACAGGCAATGTTTAAACGAGAAAGGTGGGCTCCCATGGAACCTAAGCAGTACTACATCGGCATCGACGTCGGCGGCACTTCGGTTAAGGAGGGCCTGTTCGACGAGGACGGCAACCTGCTTGCCAAGGCCAGCGTGCCCACGCCTCCTATCGTTGACGCCGCGGGCTTTGCCGCGGTGACCGAGGCTATCGACCAGGTGGTCGCCAAGGCACAGATTCCGCGTGCCTTTGTGGCGGGCATTGGCCTGGCCGTTCCGTGTCCCATCCCGGCGTCGGGCGATGCCAAGGTCAAGGCCAACATTGCCATTAACCTGCCCGAGCTGAGGGTCGCCATTCAGAAGCACTGCCCCGATGCGGTCGTTAAGTATGAGAACGATGCCAACGCCGCTGCCATGGGCGAGGCCTGGCTCGGTTCTGCCAAGGGCGTGCAGAACGTGGTGATGGTCACCATCGGTACCGGCGTGGGCGGCGGCGTTATCGTTAACGGCGACGTGGTATCGGGCGTTGTGGGCGCCGGCGGCGAGATTGGCCACATGTGCCTGAACCCGGCCGAGGAGCGCACCTGCGGCTGTGGCGGCCATGGCCATCTGGAGCAGTATTCCAGCGCCACCGGCGTGGTGAGCAACTACCTTGCCGAGTGCAAGAAAGCGGGCGTCGAGCCCATCGAGCTCACCGGCCCCTCCGATTCCAAGGATGTGTTCCAGGCCTGCCGCGAGGGCGACAAGCTCGCGCTTGGCGCGGCCGATACCATGGCCGACTATCTCGGCCGTGCCCTGGCGCTCATTGCCAACGTGGTCGACCCCGAGATGTTCCTGATCGGTGGCGGCGCGTCTGCCTCGGCCGATGTCTACCTCGATAAGGTTCGCGAGCACTTTAAGCAATACGCGCTTTCCGCCTCGCGCGAGACGCCCATTAAGGTCGCTTCGCTTGGCAACGACGCCGGCATCATCGGTGCCGCCTACGTAGCCCTGCGCGCCGCCGGTAAATAGCTGGTGCAAGGGGGTCAGGTTACTTTGCACCAACACGGTGCAAAAGGGACAGTCTTGGCCCCCATGCCTGCCCCAAAATATGCCGTGACCCTTCCGTCTGCGAAGGCTCGGCATCGGCGTGCTACCATAGCTACGTCCAAGTACACATATCAAGTGGAGGATATCCATGGCAAACGTTCTTGTCTTTGGTCACCAGAACCCCGATAACGACGCCATCATGAGCGCCGTCGTCCTGTCCCAGCTGCTCAATCAGGTTGAGTATGCCGGCAACACCTACGAGGCCTGCGCCCTTGGTCAGCTTCCGGCCGAGTCCGCCAAGCTGCTCGCCGACGCCGGCATCGCCGAGCCCCGCGTGATCGAGTCCGTCGAGGCCGGTCAGCTCGTCGTCCTCACCGACCACAACGAGTCCGCCCAGTCCGTTGCCGGTCTTAAGGACGCCACGGTCTTTGGCGTCGTCGATCATCACCGCATCGGCGACTTCGAGACCGCCGGCCCGCTGCACTACATCTGCCTGCCCTGGGGCTCCAGCTGCACCATCGTCACCAAGCTCGCCGACGTGCTCGGCGTTGAGCTTTCCGACGTCCAGGCCAAGCTGCTGCTCTCGGCCATGATGACCGACACGCTCATGCTCAAGAGCCCCACCACCACCGATGTCGACCGCGCCGTCGCCGCCAAGCTCGGCGAGCAGGTGGGCGTCGACCCGGTCAAGTTTGGCATGGAGGTCTTCCTCACCCGTCCGTCCGGCTCCTTTACCGCTGCCGAGATGGTCGGCAACGACATCAAGATGTTCGAGCCCGCCGGCAAGAAGCTGCTCATCGGCCAGTACGAGACTGTCGACAAGACCCGCGCACTCGGCATGATCGACGAGATTCGCGAGGCCATGCGCGCCTACGCTGCCGAGAAGGGCGCTGACGGCATTGTCCTGTGCATCACCGACATCATGGAGGAGGGCTCGCAGGTCCTGCTCGAGGGCGAGACCGAGGCTGCTCAGAAGGGCCTGGGCATTGCCGACGAGCACGACGGCGTCTGGATGCCGGGCGTCCTCTCCCGTAAGAAGCAGGTCGCTGCCCCCATCATGGCCGCCTGCTAGGTTTAGTTGACCAAACGCCACGACCGGATCGCGGACGCCCCGCGCTCCGGTCGTTTTTTGTGCATGCGCCGCGTCGTCTCTTGGACAGGCGTGCCCGTGCCGTTGAGCAAATAATGTTCAACCTGTGGTTCCGCTTTTCGGCCACGCCTGCGTGCTTGTCGTGCAGGGTAGGCTAGATGCAAGCGTAATACGTTAGAGCGCGGCGCCGCCACTTGGGCGGGCCGTGCTTTTTTAAGACGGGAGCTTTCCCGTGAAAGGAGCCGCCCATGGCAGCAACCGAGCAGCTGTTCAACGTCCGTGAGCGCAAGCGCTTTGAACGCCACGACATTTGGGAGCGCATCGCCGAGAACGGCACGATTTCCGCCGCGGTTATGGTCATCGCCGCCATCGCCGCCGTCATTTGCGCCAATACCGATGCCTACGAGGCCATCCATCACTTTTTGGAGACCCCGCTGTATGTGGGTCTGGGCAACCTTACGGCCGGTCTTACCGTTGAACTTTTCGTCAACGACTTCCTCATGGCGATTTTCTTTTTGTTGGTGGGCATTGAGCTTAAGTACGAGATGACGGTCGGCGAGCTCAAGAATCCGCGTCAGGCCATGCTTCCCATGCTGGCGGCCGTGGGCGGCGTCGTCGTTCCCGCCTGCATCTACCTGATCTTTAACCATGCCGGCGCCCGCAACGGTTGGGCCATCCCCATGGCAACCGATATTGCCTTTGCGCTGGGCGTGCTGTCGCTTTTGGGCAACCGCGTGCCCAACGGCGTGCGCGTGTTCTTCTCGACGCTCGCCATCGCCGACGACCTTATCTCCATCGCCGCCATCGCCATCTTCTACGGTCAGAGCCCCAATCCGTTTTGGTTGGGCGCCGCTGCGCTTGTGACCTGCGCGCTCGTGTGGCTCAACAAGACGCAGCATTACCGCCTTGCCCCGTATTCGGTACTGGGTCTGCTGTTGTGGTTCTGCATGTTCAAGAGCGGCGTACATGCCACGCTCGCCGGCGTCATCTTGGCCTTTACCATCCCGGCCAAGTGCGGCGTCAAGCTCGATAGCCTCACCGATTGGTTGGGCGAGTGCCTGCCGCTGCTTGATGACCGCTACGACGACGAGGCACACATCCTGGGCCAGCATGACTTTACCGTCTCGACCACCAGGGTCGAGCGCGTCATGCACCGCGTGACCCCGCCGCTCATCCGCATGGAGCGTCTGATCTCCACGCCGGTCAACTTTGTGATTCTGCCGATCTTTGCGTTCGTGAACGCACAGGTTCGCCTAGTGGGCGTGGACATGAGCACGCTGCTCACCGATCCGGTGACGCTCGGCGTGTACTTTGGCATGCTGCTGGGCAAGCCGATTGGTATCTTTGGCATGACGTTTGCCCTGGTTAAGTTTAGGGTCTGCGAGCTGCCGCATAACGTTAACTGGCACATGATTGCCGGTGTGGGCATTCTGGGCGGCATCGGCTTCACCATGTCGATCCTCATCAGCGGCCTTGCCTTCCCGACGGCCCAGTTTGAGGTCCTGGCCGCCAAGGCCGCCATCCTTGCCGGTTCGGTCACCGCTGCCGTGCTCGGTATGATCTACATGAGTGTGGTCTGCAAACACCTCGCGCCCAAAGACAAGTAAAAGCATATACAAGTTTGAAAACGCCGCCTGTGGACACCATCACAAGCGGCGTTTTAGTCAATGGGGACGTTCTTAAATGACTAGGTTTATTCCACGGTGCCGTAGACGGCGCCCCAGCCGTGGGCGGCCAAGGCGGAGTTGAGCTGGTCGCAAAGTGATTGGCGGTCGTAGTAGCCGGGCGGTAGCAGGTTGACGATTTCCATGAGGTCGGGCGCCAGGTCCAAGATCTCGGCCTGTACGATGAGATCCAGGCGGTCGATGGCGCGGCGGTCGTAAAACAGCCCGTCGACCAGGCGCTGCAGGTCGCCGAATTCCTCGGCCTGGAACGATCCGTATTCCATAGTGCCTCCTTGGGCGCCCCACGCCGGCATGCGCGGCGATTCATAATTCATTGCGATGAACTTAATCTATCACGGCTTCATGCCGTTGCGGCGGTGGCGGTCTATACTTAGACGAACTGCAACGTCCCGCTTCGCGAAAGGTCGCACCCATGCAGACGATCTACCAGAAGATGGAAACCACCGAACTCGATGCCGCCATCGAGGCGCTCAAAGCCGAGGTCGCCGAGGTCAAGGCCAAGGGCCTGGCGCTCGACATGGCCCGCGGCAAGCCGTCGCCCTCCCAGGTGGACATCTCTCGACCCATGCTCGATATCCTCAATGCCGATGCCGATCTGCACGACGGCAACGTCGACTGCTCAAACTACGGTTGCTTTGAGGGCATTCCCTCGGCACGCAAGCTGGCGGGGGAGTTCCTGGGTTGCCCTGCCGAGCAGACGCTCGTACTGGGTTCGTCGAGCCTTCTGATCGAGCACGATATCGCCGGCATGTTTTGGCGCTGCGGTTCGTGCGGCAGCGAGCCTTGGGAGGCTTACGAGGCCGCGCACGACGGCAAGAAAGTCAAGTTCCTGTGCCCTGTTCCCGGCTACGACCGTCACTTTGGCATCACCGCCGACCTGGGTATCGAGAATGTCCCCGTCGCGATGACCGACAACGGCCCCGACATGGACGAGGTCGAGCGTCTGGTTGCCGCCGACGACTCCATCAAGGGCATCTGGTGCGTGCCCAAGTATTCCAACCCCACGGGCATCACCTTTAGCGAGGACACCGTGCGTCGCCTGGTCGAGATGCCCACGGCCGCGCCCGATTTCCGCATCTTCTGGGACAACGCCTACTGCGTGCACGACCTGTACGACGAGACCGACGAGCTCGCCAATATCTTCGACCTCGCTCGCGCGGCGGGCACCGAGGACCGCGTGGTGGCTTTTGCCTCGACGTCCAAGATTACCTTCCCGGGCGCCGGCATCGGCTTCATCGGTGCGAGCCCCGCGGTCATCGCCGAGTTCTCCAAGCGCCTGAAGGCCGGCCTCATCAGCGCCGACAAGCTCAACCAGCTGCGCCACGTGCGCTTCCTTCCCACCATCGAGGCGGTCAAGGAGCACATGAAAAAGCATGCCGAGTTCCTGCGTCCGCGCTTTGAGGCCGTTGAGCGCAAGCTCACCGAGGGCCTGGGCGATACGGGCTGTGCCACCTGGACGCACCCCCGCGGCGGCTACTTTGTAAGCTTCGATGGTCCCGAGGGCTCGGCCCAGAAGGTCGCCGCGCTTTGCGCCGACCTGGGCGTCAAGCTCACGCCGGCCGGTGCCACCTGGCCCTATGGCAAGGATCCGCGCGATACCAACATCCGTATTGCGCCGAGCTATCCCACGGTCGATGACCTGGAGGCCGCGCTCGACGTGCTGGTGCTGGCCGTTAAGCTTGTCGCTGCCGAGCTTGCTCGTGCCGAGCGCGCCTAACGCCTAGGGCCCCGCAAGTCCGCGCCCAGTACTATCCGCACTTTCGATACGTAAAGGAGCGTATACATGGATTTGGGTATTTCCACCAACCCCACGCCGGAGATCTACACCATTAAGGTAACCGGCGAGATCGATATCTCTAACGCTGATAGCCTGCGCAATGCTATCGACCTGGCGCTCGAGCAGCCCACTGAGGCCGTTGAGCTCGATTTTGCCCAGGTGAGCTACATCGATTCGACGGGCATTGGCGTGCTCGTGGGCGCCGCGCACCACGCGGTCGACCACGGTAAGCGCTTTAGCTGCACTAATGTGCAGCCCCAGGTGATGCGCGTGGTTCAGCTGCTGGGCGTCGACCAGGAGATTTCGATCACGGCGGCATAATCTTTGCCCCCAAAAGGGCGTGCCGTTTGGCATATGTTTGTGATGCGCTCGGACGTTTTGGCGTCCGGGCGCTATACTTGACCGAATGAATAGACGAGTTCCGGCCGAATGGCGCGGTGCGGGCTCGACTCACATCGAGCCTTGGAGGTATGTGTGTTTGGTATTGGAGAGGGTGAGCTCGCGATCATCGTGGTCTTCGGCTTTTTGCTGTTTGGCCCGGATAAGCTCCCGCAGATGGGCCGCACGATCGGCCGTGCCATCCGTCAGTTCCGCGAGACGCAGGAAAAGATGACGGCCGTTGTTCAGTCCGAGATCATCGATCCGGTAAGCGAAGCCGCGTCGGCCCCGGTCAAGCCCAAGAAGGCTGCCGTCGATGACGATTCCGATGCGGACGAGGATGCCGCCGGGACGGCTGCACCCGCAAAGAAGGAGACCTTTGCCGAGCGCCGTGCCCGCCTTGCCGCCGAGAAGGCTGCGAGCGAGGGTGCCACCGAGGGCGAAGGCGCTGCTGATGAGGCCGAGAGCGCCGAGCCCGCCAAGGCCGAGCCTGCTGCTGCCGCCGTCGAACCCGAGCCAGCTGCAGAGCCGGAGCCCGAGCCCGAGCCGGCAGAGCCCACGACGGCTGACCTCTACGCCCGTCGTCCCCGTAAGCGCAAGGCCGTCGTCGACCAGCTCGCTCGCGAGCTCGAGGCCGAGGACGACGCTGCTGACGCCGACGCCCCGAAGGGAGGCGATGAGTAATGCCTATCGGACCTGCGCGAATGCCGCTCTTCGATCACCTGGGAGAGCTCCGTCGCCGCCTGACCATCGTGGTCGTGTCGGTGTTTGCCGCCGCTATCGTGCTGTATTTCGCCACGCCTGTGGTGCTCGACATCCTGGAAGACCCCATCCGCTCTTTTGTGCCGGACGGTAAGTTCTACATCACCACCACGCTCGGTGGCTTTGGTTTGCGCTTTTCGCTGGCCATCAAGATGGCCGTTGTCATGTGCACGCCCATGATCATCTGGCAGATTCTGGCGTTTTTCCTGCCGGCGCTTCGCCCCAACGAGCGCAAGTGGGTCGTGCCCACGGTGCTCGCCTCGACGGTGCTGTTCTTCCTGGGCGCCATTTTCTGCTATTTCATCATCATTCCTGCGGGCTTTGAGTGGCTCATCGGCGAGACCTCGGCCGTCGCTACGGCGCTGCCCGATCTAGAGAACTACGTCAACATGGAGCTGCTCTTTATGATCGGCTTTGGCGTGGCGTTTGAGCTGCCGCTCATCATCTTCTACCTGTCCGTCTTCCACATCGTGTCCTACGCTGCTTTCCGCGGTGCCTGGCGTTATGTATACGTTGGCCTGCTCGTGGGTTCGGCTGTGATCACGCCCGACGGCTCGCCCGTTACGCTGGGTCTCATGTATGGCGCCCTGCTTTCGCTCTACGAGATCTCGCTCGCTATCGCCCGCGTGGTCATTACCGCGCGCGAGGGCAAAGAGGGCCTGTTCGTGAGCCGTCTGGACCTGTTCTCGGACGACGAGGACGACGAGGAGTAAAACGGTATGCACGAGGTTGGCATTGTCAACGGCATACTCGATACAGTGATTCGCGCGGCGCGTGGGGCGGGGGCCTCGCGCGCCGTTTTGGTGACGCTGCGTATCGGGGATATGACCGAGGTCGTGCGCGAGGCGCTCGGCTTTGCCTGGGAGACGTTTCGCGACGAGGACCCGCTCACGCGCGGCTGCGAGCTTGCTGTGGAGGAAGTCCATCCACAAAGCGAGTGCCTGGACTGCGGCGAGGTCTTTGAGCACGACCGCTTCCATTGCCGCTGTCCCCAGTGTGGCGGCGCCAACGTGCGTCTGCTGCACGGCCGCGAGCTCGACATCGCCAGTATCGAAATCGAAACCCCCGACGATTAACCCGCCAGCCACCTGGGGACAGGGTACAAAGGGGCTAAAGTAAGGAGCGCTAAGTATGGCCGAGAAAACGATTGATATCGCGTCGCCGATCCTGTCGCGCAACGAGCGCCTGGCAGATCAGCTGCGTCAGCGATTTAATGAGACAGGCACCTATGTGATCAATGTGCTGTCGAGCCCTGGCTCGGGCAAGACCACTACGATTCTGGGCACCAACGAGCGCCTGCGCGACAAGGCCGGCTTGCGCTGCGCCGTCATCGAGGGCGATATCGCCTCGGACGTCGA
>CBCSNQ010000073.1:0-10502 GCA_965141565.1 uncultured Collinsella sp.
ATGGACGGCCGGTCTGGGTTGAGCCCCGTAATCCGGCATGGTTTTGAAATGGCACTAATTCACTAACAGGCAAATATGCTTGTTCAAATGCCTTGTCGCAGCTAATTTCCGATTTCTAACCAGTTGCACAAAACATTTGCTCGCAGTCGCGTCTCGGCGGACTTCATTGCTTCAGTTTTGGCTTTATAGCGAATCCCTAAACGGTCGCAGACGCTTCTGGCTATGGTGTCTAGCTGCTTTGAATCGTTGAGCATATCGTGAGTCACCAAGAATACATCGAATCCCATGCTCTGCAACGCAGTCATGCGCTCCGCATCGTGGTCAAGTATTGCACCCGAGCCATGAATGACTTCACCTTGGATTTCGATAATTGCACCTTTCATAAGAATCGGATTTACGATCACGATATCGCCGTAGCAGACCTTTTGACCTGCAATGCTTTGCGCCGATATGGAAAGTGGGGTCAAGTCGTTGGCATAAACGTTCGTGAAGCCCGCGCCGCCAAGACGCCGCGGACGGTTTAGAAGCAAGATTCCTGCAACCTCGAGCGGAGACGCGGCAATGCCGATAACCTGCTGAGCGGCATCATAGAACTGCTTTCCCCACATTTGACTTTTGACCTTGTCGGCGAATTGATGCAAGTCGCTTAATTCGATGAGTGGCTTTCTCATCCAGAGAGAAGTTCCTTTAAGCTTCGTAACCTTTCTACTATCCTCATGCCGGTCCGTTTGTCCTTCGTTTTCCGAGGCCTTTACGGTTACATGGGCATAAACCCGTTTCCAAGGTGCCTGGTCTTCGCCTTCATCAAGTTCGAATAGATCTTGCGTACTGCTCTGGTGAATCTCTTTTGCCGCCATTTTTAATTGCATTTCGGCGGCGGGAGTCGGCTCGAAAACAGAAAAACAACCGCAAAGTTCGTACATAGCTAGTACGAGATCTATTGGGGACACAAAGCGTGTCATAGTAAATAACGTGTTAAGCGGATTAGTGACACTAAAGCCTAAATGAGTGTCGATTGTTGTGCTGGCATCCGATGCCCCTTCCCAGCGAATAGTGGAGCGCAATCCCGAGTGGTGATTACAACAACCTGGTGAAGCAACTGCGGTAATCGGGGTCTTGAGGACGTCGGTTACGAAGGGTGATCGGGACAGGGCACGCCAGCCGTCATCGGAGTTGGGCAGGCGCGGGTAGAGGTCGCGCACCTGCGGTGGGCAGCGCCAGTAGCGGAATGCGGTGTTTGCGCAGATGATCTCGTCCATATGGGCCTCCCCTAGTATCGGGCGTGAGCCATGCGGCTTGCGAGTCCGATTATCTAGGTGCGCTTCATGCGGGTAAGTACCGGGAGCTGACCAAATACTGACCAAAAGCTTGACGGGTTTTGCTAAATAGATGAAGTGTGCAGCAAAACCGCAGGTGTTTGCTCAGAGCTTGAGGGTCCCTGTCTCCATAATTGCTCGCTAATAGAGTGAATAATTCAACGAATGAACGTAATCATTTTGGGGAAAACGTTCGATGACGTCTGCAGGGTGGATATGCGTTAAAAGTTGGATGTAGCCAACGAGTCGTTGCGAATGGTCACGAATTTAAAATCGAAGGCAAAAAGTTCTTGGAAAACCGGGCGCGGCTATGTTAGTATCTCTTTTGCCGAAAGGCGACGGGCGATTGGCTCAGGGGTAGAGCATATCCTTCACACGGATGGGGTCACAAGTTCGAATCTTGTATCGCCCACCATCTAAAGATCAGGTCAGAGGTTTAGAGCCTTTGACCTTTTTTATTTTTGAAACCAAGAGTGATTCTAAAAATAAATTTGTGCTATCAGAATCGCTATTTTGGCAAAAGCGTACGCAAGGTTGCCAGACGAGGTCTTCGATGCTGCAGTGTAAGGTTTTTGAGAGCGCCAATGCCGAGGATACCGAGTTCTCATGGCGCCTAGTTCATCATTCCGCCCGCTGTCCTAAATAAACTCTCCCGATTCCAGGTCTACGAAATCCGCGAGCTTTATCTTTCCGGAGAAGCCGCTCCCCTTATACTTTCCTGCATAGGTCTCAGAGTCGAACTTGAACGAAATGTTATAAAGCTTTCCGGTCTTTGTCTTCCTGATCAGCCCGTTTTCCAGCATGTAGCTCAGTACCCTCTTATGGCTTTCTCTATCGTTGCCGTTTAGGTAAAAGCAACAGACACCTTGTTTCGATCCTGCCGCGATGAGCGTTTCGGGATTCGAGTATTTGGCTTCTACGACGACGCCATCAAGAACTGCGGTTCCGACAATGTCGTCCATGAGGGCTGTTTTGAATGGAGAGAAGAAGAACATCCATTTGCCGCATTGGACGGGATCTATGTCGTGGATTCGTTCCTTATTGATAAACCAAATCCATGAGAACGATTTGACCCTGGCAATCGAGCCGGATTCGTTAAGAAGCGTTTCTTCGACGGACGGCGTTAATTTCTCGTTGTTGCTTGTGTTATTTGAACTTGCCATTTCATTTATCCTAACATTCGTCCTCAATATAGCTCCTCGCCAGCAGCCTCGAGCGCTTGTATCGCTGTGCGTTTGAGCTCATTGAGACTTTCGTAGCCGCTTTCTGACAGCGGGATAATGCGCACGCTGAATGAGTCGCCGTACTTGTAGTCGGCATACACATCGCAATTGCCCCTACCGAGAAACTGTATGGCCGCCCGGTCAATCGCTTTTGCGCTTTGGCCTACGTAGTACAGATCTTTGGTTGCATTATGGACAATGAAGATGCCAGTAATTTCGCCTTGCTGTGTCAGGGACTTTCGCTGAGCCATAAACTCTTCGGCGCTTGCGACGATTTGAGGATCATCTTCTAGGAGCGATTGGCGTAGCCCCAGTAGTTTTTCTTGTTGCTTCGATGCTGTGATAACAAGAAGGAGCCCGTCCACAAAAAAGAACAAGCCAAAGAGCAAGAAAAGAAAAGAAAGCGAACCATATATGTTGGCACTCGATGACAGAGCGGAAATGAGACTGACAATTACCAATACAAGACCAGTAGCGCTGATGACTTTTCCGATCGGGATGAGCCTCCTTGGAGGGGCCGATGCGACGGTTTTGATTTGATAGTAGTTCCTCATAGTATGACTCCAGTGATATAGGCAATTGGATCCAAATGGAGCTTTATAAACGGCAGTATTTGAATTGCAATTATCTTATCGCTCTGGCAGATGGGGTATAAGGCTCAACATCGGTAATAGATCGAGAGGCAGTCGAGCTGAACATAATAGTGCCGTCGCAGCGATAGCTGATACGGCACCAATCTCTAAGAATTTGATTTAGTAGAAGGCTAAAGACTTCTGCAATGGCTGCATTCACTTCTCCCCTGGTCTCACTAAACGGGGAATTAGCAGCGTTATACGGCAGCCAGGAGCGCTGTTCCAAGAAGGAAAAGCATTAAGGAAGCGGCCATCCAGTTGTTGTCTGCGGGCTTGGGGATCGTCGCTACGGTCGCAGTGGCGGCTCTTTGCTTGGAGGACGCGGGCAGCGTAGTCTTGGTCACCGTAGTCTTGATCGTTATGTTTGTCTTGGGCGACGTAGCCGTTAAGCTCCAGGTGGTCGGCTTCGGTCCAGACCCAGCCGAGGCTCGACGCACTGAGAGCCTGGCCCCGGCTGCCAAGCGGGGAAAGAAGGGACGCTTTGTGGCCTTCACATAGCGTCCCTTCCTCAAATTATCGTGTGAATATGATTTAAGCATACGGCGGAGCCTGAATCCACTATGCTCCAACTTGGCTACAAATCATAATTCTGCAACGTAGAATACTTGATAAGCGATTGATAGCGCGGATGTCCCGATCGAACAGCCCGCTTGTAAAGCTTGATATATTTTTCAAATCCCTTTTGAACTGCGAATTCATTTCCGCGAAGAGCTTCATATTCGTTCTGGCGCAAGTGTGGACGCACCTGTTGATCTATATATTCTGGCTTGTCTACAACAACGGCTTTCGAATAATCAATTCCGCATTTATTTTGGCATCGGTAAAGAATGCGTGCCTATGGCGAATATGCGAGCGAAAAGGTATGGCCCACGTATGACCCTCGATTTCGACCAAAAAGACAATGTAAGGACGATTTTGCTTTTGTTCCATCTCTTTGAACGGCGGGTTTGGATGATCTTGGTAAAACGAGTTTGTCAAAAAGACGATTTTAGAATTCATGCAGACCCTCCGAAAAAGAAAACGCCTCCAACCCAAAGAGATTGAAGGCATCTTCTCAGTGGGCTTTCTTTTGATTCCGTTGGTCGCGCCCTACGACCAATTTCTGATGTAAGTATACCCAAGCAACGGAGGAAATGATTGGGATTTCGAAATATGAAGGATAAAATTTGGCCTTAATTAGGCCCTCAATCTTGACCGTACATATCTAGAAATCCAGATTCCCCTAGACAATTCACTTGTATTCACGCCCAATCGCGCTTATCGCAAACAGAAGTATCCATACAAGCCCCTATTGCCCTTGGCTTTCGCGAACAAGCAGCAGGGCATCAGCTCCGCTTTGCCTTGTCGACAACGTCGAGCCCTTCAGCTTTCTTGACGATATCGGCCAGACTTGGATTCATCTTCTCGCAAGCGCCGTCCACGATCTTCTTCAAGCTTTCAAAGAAAGAGAAGGCTTTGAGATCCTGTTTAAGTTCAGTCGTGGGCTCGAGGGAAATCGTCGTAGGTTCGTCGATTCCAGCGAAAAGGGCCGAGTACAACTTCCCTACGTTCAGCTTCGGGTCTTCGACATCAATGGAAAAGCCGTCAACACCCTCGATCGCGATCTTCCCATCCTTCAGCCCGACCTTATATGCCTTCTGAGCCATAGCGTTTGAGTCGTTTCCTAACAACTTCAGCACCTCCTTCAACGGTCTTGGCCACAAGGTCGAGTACCTTGTAGTCGTCGCATTCGTATTCCAAAGCCCCACTCTTCACGTCAATTTCCCCATCTTGGCCGCGCGCGAGCACAATGACGTTATCGACGTCGAGGTTTACGACAAAGAGTGGGTTGTGCGTGATCATCAGTATCTGCCGGTTGGCGCCCATCCTCTTAAAGGCACCGAGGACGTGTTCCTTAATCGCTACTTGCGAGATTTGATCCTCCGGCTGGTCGATAATGTAGACCCCTGATTTAGTGTCCTCCTCCGCCAATAGATCGAAGTACAGGGTCCCGTACAGGCCAGGCGACGGTTCAGCGTCGATGCCTATGGACTTGTTGGTGATTTTCCTTCTCTCGGTTATACGGTCAACCACCGCGTGAAGCTTGTTGCGAATCTGATCGTAGCACGTCGCCATGGAAGGTTTTTCACCTGTTACCGCTGCAGCTATTTCCTCCGTAGTCAGCTCAGTCTCGGACTGAATGCCATTCAGCAGAAGCGATAGCTTAGGCTTGTTGAACACCTCCCCAAAGACCTCATTGCAGTAGCTTATGTCGGTACTACCAGAAGTGAGTTCGGAGACAAATATGAATTTCCCCATAAGATTGGGAACCCTAATGTCAACAGGAACGGCATACTCGAGCTTCCTGTTGCATCGCTTTGCGGCAAGCAACACAGCGTTGGCAATTTTCCCAGAGACATCGTCAAGAGTCGCCGAATAATCATCGATAGCTTTCTGCTCGTCAGTCTTCCTCTTTGAAAGAACCCTGCGCTCCTCGCTCGCAGCGTCCTTGACTGCTCGGGTCTTCACGTCGTCGCGTTCGTAGACTAGCCTATGCTTCTCGACAAGCTTGAGAAGCCTGTCCATCGCCTTAATTGCATCGGCATGGGCCTCGGCAGCCTCAACCCCCATCTCTTTGAAAAGTTTCGAGTGATCAGCTCTGGCGTTGACAAGGTCGCTCCTGCAGGAGAGCAACCTAGAGCCTAGGCTTTCGATGTCCTTAAAAGAGATAGTCTTCGAATATTGGGAGATGGTAAGCTTCTCGGATTTTGGCAGGTCTCGCAAAACCACCTCATGCTTGTCAAGTCGACGGCGCGTATCGTTGAAGCGCGCTTTCGACTCTAGGGCGACAACGCACTCGTCGAAGAAGCGCTTAAGCGAATCCTTGATAGAGTCGACATCAACATGGGATTGAAAATACTTACCGAAATAATCGTTTTGCCCCTGCCCCGAATGCAGCTCTTCAAGGGTCTTGCGGACGCTGTCCTGGTCGTCGAACTTGAACTCGGCTGCAATGGGAAGAATTGTGTCGACGCTTATGCCCTCCTTCGCGCAATAGGCTTCGTACCCGTCGGCCAACTTATGTCCATCTACATGCCGGCAATTGGTCAAACGATGAATCATCATCGACTTGCCGATGGAGTTGTCTCCGATGATTGCATTGATTCCAGGCGAAAACGGTATGTCGAAGTTTTTGCCGTTGACTGAGAGCTTCAACGAATCGAGCTTCGAAGAGCTGGCGCTGAAGAATGAGCAGTCGCCGACCTTGATTCTCGAGGGGTCGGTGATTGCCATGAGCAGACCTTCGAAAGTTGGCAGGCATTTCAGGCTGGAAAATGAAATCTCACCGCCTTCTTTCCCTGGATATGTCGCCCAATCATGGCAATCGCTCCCGACAACAAACGGAACGGCATCTTTGGGATAGGTCTCGATGAGCCTCTTGATGTCGAGTTCTCGCCGCTTGTTGCGAATTTCGACCGCGTCGACAAACTCGGTCAAAATTACTTCGCTGGCGCAATTCGCGCCGAGACTGCTCACGTCCCGCTTCGCTTCCTGGCCGGCCGATTTTTCGTGTCCGATGAGGACGGCGTTGAGGCCGATGTCCCTCAGGACCTTGGCGAAACCGTCTTCGGTGAAAGCGCCATTATTGAGATCGTCGTAGCGCGGTTTCCCGTTCTCATCACAGACGACCTCGGCGATGCCGTCAATCAGATCGGGGCGCCGGTCATCGAAGATGGCAACGATATGGACGACGGTCGGCTTCTTGCCATCGGCGCGAATCGATACGCTGAACTCAATACCAGGAAGCACTTTGTTTAGGCAGCCATCCCCCTCCCTCTCCTTCAAAGCGAAGTAAAGGTCTTTGTCAAAGCAATCGTGGTCAGTGATTGCGCACATGTTGATGCCATGAGCCTCCAAACCGCGAAGCAGCACGTTAACATGGTCTTTGTCGCAATCGGAAAGTTCCTTCTTGCCTTTGTCCTTTGTGACGACACTTGCAGCAGAATGGATATGCAGATCGATTCTGGTTGGCTTAGTTACTATGCGTTCCAATTGCACCTCCTATGCTGTCAAGGCGAATTGCATATCGCCCAATGTTGATATCAGATGGCCCATTGCCCGTCTTGTGCGATGGGCCGGTTTATGATCCTCTCAAGCAAAACTCCTTCGTCCCTATGTTAATCCCATCCCTCGATGCGGGTTAGATACTTATCGGCTTCTAACCTCATTGCTGATAACCTCGATGACGGCGGCTTCCGCCCTTGATGACGACTTCATCCGACGGCTCCCCCAATGGTCTCCAGGCAAGTGCGAATGCCACCCATGCGTCTCAGAATCTCTCAGCACCAAAAAGTGCAAGTTAGCGCCGGTCAGGAAGAAAGGTATTGCGGTGATCTTATTTTGAAGAAAGGTGCTCGGCTCCATTCTCAGTGCGAAAACGCATATGGCTATCACGTCAGATGTTGCATGCGCGAAAAGGGCAACGCTCCCTATCCGGAAGTGTTGCCCCCAAAGCTTCAACAGAGTTCTTGTATGGCAGCAAGATGCGTTGCGCCGCCTCAGCAGCGATATGCGGCAGCCAAGAGCACTGTACCAAGCAGGAAAAGCGTCACGGAAGCGGCGATCCAGTTGCTGTTGCCGGTCTTGGGGAGCGACGACGTCGTTGCCGTAGCAGGCTTGGGCTTGGCCGTCTTGGCGACCGTGGTCTTGGTTACTGTCGTTGTTGTCTTGTTTTTCGCGGCCGCGGGTTTCAGCGTCGGATTTGCCGTGGGTCCTGTGGTGGGCTTTCCGGCAGCGGGGTTAGCATCGGTGGGAGACTTGTCCACGCTATCGCCAGGTACATCGCGCCTGTCGGTCTCCCCCGCCGGAGGCGTGGCGACATCGGGCTCAATCACCACATGCGTCGCCACGGCGCCGCCGGCATCCACCACGCCACTAGCACCAAAAGCCCCAGCAACAGGCGTCACAAACCGCGCGGACACAAGCGACCCGCCCACGCACGCAACGCCGCCGTCGGCACCGACCGCATCAAGCCACGAGGCATCGACAAAAAGCCGGCATCCAGCCGCGCCAGCACCAATGCCAGCATCCTGCAGATACACGCCGTAGGCGTGCACGCCCGCTCCGGACCCGGCGCCCGCGGCAACGACGCGCCCGCCGCCGCGCACGGCCATGTCGCCTGCGATCGCGCCGGCAACCGCCTCGTCCGTAATATCGGCCCCGTCCGCCCGGGCATCGACGGTGCATCCGTCCACCACGAGCGCCTGCGAAACGTGGATCCCGCACTGCGAGCCCGTCGCCGTCAGGGTCCCGGTGCCGCGAAGCGTCAGGTTGCCCCACACCTCCATGCCGCACAGCGTGATGTCCGCATCGGACGCATGCGACTCCGTCACGGAGTTCTGTCCGGCAAGCGTCAGCACCAGGTCGCCTTCGGCGCCGATGGCCTCGCCCGCGTAGCCATTAAGCTCCAGGTGGTCGGCATCGGTCCAGGCCCAGCCGGGACCCGACACGCCCGGATCGTAGAACGTTGCGCCCGCGATGATGAGGCTCTTCGCGCCCGCGGCATAAGAAGGCCCGCCCAGCAAAACGCATAGGCAGGCCATGGCAACAATCGCAATGTAATGACGGCTGGTGTAGGACTCGGCAGCAAACATACCCGCTCCGATCTTCGCAGGAGCCAATAGAATGTGCACCAGAAAATGCCCTGGTAGCAGCAGTTATTAGTTTAGCGAGATCGGGCGAGTGGCAAACGAATTACCTGTAAACGAACCCGGAAATTAGGCGTAAATCGTTTTGCCAGTCGGTGAAAGGAGGGGCCGAGCCCGGCATGGAGTCGCAGGCTACCAAGGGTACGGCGCCAACCAACGACGCATTAGCCCTGGCGCTCTTTAAAGATTCGCAAAGCTTTCTCTAGCTCGGGAATATCATCGACGATTACTTTCCAAGCAAGGGACCGATCGACCTCTCGATAACCGTGCGCTACGAAGTTGCGAAAACCCCTAATATCATTCCAGGGATACTCCGGAAAAGCTGATTGGACTTCTTCAGAAAGATGAAGCGCATCCTCAGCGATTCTATAAACAGGGCTCATGATTGCGTCGTAGGCAAGTTCGCCTTCCTCGCTTCTATCGCAAACAAAGGAATTCTCCGTAGAGCCAAAATGGTCGATACGTTTAGTCAGCGTCTCGCAGTCAGACAGAATGACATCGATGAGCTCAGCGTCTCGCTTACGCCGCTTCATAAAGACGCACCTCATCCTGTTCAATGTTTTTGCGGAAAGCCGGACGCATGTGCTCAGGCGGGTTAGTCACAATCTCAACCTCTCGCCCGAGCTCCTCTTCAAGTTCAAGAGAGATTTCGTATAGCGTGCCAAACGTCATGCTGTCTCCGCAAACGAGGCGCAAATCGATATCACTATCTGGCGTTTGATCACCGCGGGCAAATGAGCCAAATAGGTATGCCTCGCGGACGTCGTAACGAGACAGTACGCGAGAAACAGCGGCGGATATGTCGACGAAAGTAATCATGGTTCAATTTTACTTTTCGATTGTATGGAAGGCAATCGCCATGCGTGGCTCCACGGCTCTTCAGTAAGGTAAGATTCAAAAACCCAGCGTGGATGCAGCTGTCGAGCTAAACCCTAGTCTCCTCTGGCGGTTTGCCAGTTGGGTGTTCGCGGAACGGGAATACTCTTATAAGTGTACACGTCCTTTGCCATGTCGATTAGGTCCTCTTCAAGACCGCCAGCCTCGACTTTTGAATTAATATAAACAACGCATGATTGCTGAACTTTTTGAAGCAGCCTACTCCATTTTAGATGCATTAGAATGACTTTAACAATATCGACTTTACTCGCATTACAGCAGGTGATCACCGCATCGAGCTGCTTGTCGGTCAGGATGGTGCGATCCAGCTTCCATTCACATCTTTGTGCCATGAACGCAATGCAACTCGAGGCGATATCCTCATTTAGAGTCACCATTCTTTTAAGTAGAGGCGCTCCTTGCTCAAAGTTTGGCTCGGTATCAATCAAGTTGAATAGATCATCTTTTGCCCATTCATTCCAGGCTTCTACGATATCTGTTGGGTCGAGACTATTTAAGTAATGAACAATTGCGGAAACAGCCTCTGAGACTAGGGCTGGAGTGCGTCCAAAATGGGAAAGCAGTTTAGAGCGGGGTAGTGTCGAGAAAGTTGGTGTAAGGGCCCTTGCGGCCCCTGTGTCCGATATCCGGAATCAGTTGATATCCTAGGCCGCCTCCACGCTGTCGGCAAGTTCCAGGCTTGATTCGATCATTGAGTCCTAGGCCCTTTCGACACCACCTATATTGCGAATCAGCACCGCCGTCCAC
>CBCSNQ010000074.1:0-10367 GCA_965141565.1 uncultured Collinsella sp.
TCAGCGTGCTCCGTAAGACGCCGCAGCCCGCTCATGAGCGGGCTGGGCTTATATTCGACATACTCCTTTTGATGGAACCGCTCGCTCCACCGGCGTCGCACGTTTGCATCCGGGAAGGCGAGCCCCTGCAGTATGCAGCCGATGCCGTCGGCCTGGGCGAGGTCCCCGTACGCCTCTCGGAAATGGGCGTCGGCGCAGAAGAGATTGAGCCCCTCCGCCATGTCGAGCCCGTTGCTGGCGCCGATGATGACAAGATCCGCCTCGGCAAGTGCCTGGCCGATACGAACCGCTTTTACCGTTTCCATGTGCTACCTCCCCAGCGTCTTGCGCACGTCGGTGAGCACGTCGGCGATGTCGGCGTGAACGGCGAGTCCCCGATCCTCGATCGCGCGGGGAAGAAACTGCGTCTTGTTGTTCACGGCGATGTAGCTAGCCTGCGGCAACTGCGCCGTGAGGGCCCAGAACGGCTCCTGGATAAACGCAGGCGTCATGCGGCCCACGCCCAGCTCAAGAAAGAGAATCTTCTGCCGTGCGTGCGCGTCGAGCCAGTTGGACACCTTGCGGTACTGCTCCTCGTAGAGCTCGCCCTGCAGGAAGTTGCCGTAGCCGCGAACCCAGGGGAACGCCTCTGCCCCGCAGTGCGGGCAGCGCGGCACGAGCTCTGTCGGAACCTCAAGGCCGTCTCCCATGGCCTCTACCATGCGGGAGACCGGCTCGACCGCGTCCCACACCTCGTCGGCGCAACAGTGGGAGCACTGGAAGAAGCGGTGGTCGCCTTGGATCTCGGCCACCTTCTCCCAGGGGTAGAGCTTCACAAACTGCGTGTCCTGGTTGGTGGTGAGTACGAAGAAATCCTTTTCGGCGAGAATGGCGTCGAGATCTTTGTAGGGCTCGCGCAGCGGGGCGTTGAGCGTGGTGTCGAGGAAGGTGGCAAGGTAGCCCCAGCGCGACTCGGCGGTGGGCCAGCGGTAGGACGACCCTTCAAAAGCGCCCCTGAAACCGTAGCGCTCGGCGAATTTACCGAAATGCCTGCGATAGGTCGCGTTGTCCTCGTAGTAGAAGTCGCCGCCGCCCGCCGCGGAGAGTCCGGAGGCCCCGCCTACAAGCACGCAATCGGCTTCATCGATCATGCGGGCAAACGTTTCGATTTGCTGGTCGTAGGGCTTGGGCTCGCGGGCACTCAGCTCATAGGGCGTGCCGCCGGTGCGGTAGGCGGCCTGATGGGAAAACGATTGGTTGGTGAGTTCGATTACGAGCCGCTCGTATAGAGCCAATGGATACCTTCTTTCAGCTATTATGAACAGTTGTTGATAAAAAGTATCCATGTTGATTTGTGCGAGAGCAATGAACAGCTTCGATGCGCTGTCGATAAACGAGCGTTTGCTGGGCATTGTCGAGCGTTGCAATTGGAGGGGCAATGGAATTGGGGAAGATCGATCGCCGCCGACGCTATACGCTCTCGGTCATACGGGAGGCGTTCTTTGCGCTGCTGGCCGAGGTCGGCTTCGCGAAGATGACGGTGGCGGATATCTGCCGCCGCGCCGATATCAACCGCGGCACGTTCTATTTGCACTACGAGGACAAGTTCGCGCTGCTCGACGCACTTATCGACGAGGCCCTGGCAGCGGCGCCCCCACTCGAGGGAACGGGGGCGGGGGCCCTCTGCCAGCGCCCGCCGGCAAACGATGACTATTATCTGCTCTACTCGGATGACGATGCGTACGCCCGGGTGGCGCAGCGCGTCGTCGAGCGCGGCGCTGAGCAGATGGTCCCCTCTATCATGGAGAAGACCGGGCTTTCGCGCGAGGACGCCTATCTGCTCTTCGTCCACAACGTCCAGGGAAATCTCGCGGTCAACCGCCTGCTCGGTTGGAGGCGAGGGCCCGAGTTCGCCCGCGCCCAGGAGCTGCTCAGCGCCTATTCCGAAGGGGGCATGCGGGCGGTATCGGCCCCTTGCACACCGATCGCGAATTAGAACATGATAGCGTCGTCGGCTGTGAAGGCATCAAGGGATTCCTGCTTGACCTGAATGCAGATGTATGTGATGCCCGAGTCGGATGCGGCGCGGAACTGACGGTGTGCGGCGGGGGAAATGCGCAGCCAGTCGCCGGCTGCAAGCTCGATTTCCTCACCGTCGATCGTGACCGAGCCAGCGCCTTCGAGCACGCCATAGATTTCCTCGTTTTCCTTGTGTGCATGGACGAACGGAACGCCAGCGCCGGCGGGAAGATTGTTGACACTCACCTCTGCCCCGGTAAGCCCGAGCACCTCGTGCAGCTCGACACGGCTCTCATTTCCGATGTGGGTCTTTGCATAATTAGCCATAATGGTTCCTCTCTTTGGGTTGATTTACCTTGCAGGCATCTCCTGCGTGAGTTATATTCAACGCGAAGGCGCATGCAAATACGAGTACGCACATATTTGTAACTGCGTACTTTTTTGTGAAACCGGTATGGTCAAGGAGGTTGGGTCTCCCATGATGGCGAAAGAGGAGCTTCCGGAGTGTCCGGTCGCAACGGCGGTAGCGCTCATTGGCGGAAAGTGGAAGCTGCTCATTATCCGTAACTTGCGCGTACGCCCTTGGCGTTTCAACGAGTTGCGCCGCAACCTTGAGGGGATCTCTCAGAAGGTGCTTAGCGACAGCCTGCGGCAGATGGAGGATGATGGGCTGGTCTTTCGCCATGACTATGGCGAGAATCCTCCCCGCGTTGAGTATGGCCTTACCGAGCTCGGCCGCCAGATGATGCCCATCATGGACTCGCTCGCAGACTTCGGCGCCTATTACAAGACGGTCGTTTCGTAGCGGACACGCTGCTTAGGGGGCGGAGAACCGCTACGAGTACGGTAGCGGTACTCCTACGGCTGATGTCGTTCCCGCAGGATTAGAGCGGAAGGAGACTGCAATGGGGTCGTCCGCCCCACAAGAAGGTCCTCCCTTCCCGGTATGGCGCCGACATACGCATGCCGGCTCAAACTGCTCGATGCGCGAAGTGTTGTTATGGCTTCACTCAGCCTGCGGACGCCCAATCATCCGCGCACCACATTCTGTCTGTGTGAATGGCGTATTTGTTTTAGCTAGCGGTTGCGACGCCTTGTTGCGGAAATACCAACTGCTGCAACTGCGCCACCGGCAACACTCAGGGCGACAGCCATCGCACCGTTGTCGCCCGTCGCGGGTAGGGTGGTCCCGGCTGGTTTAACCGCCGCTACTGCCTTAGTGGAAACGGGATTTGCCGTGGGCTTTTTTGCTTTTGGCTGCGGTGTGGGCTCGGGCTTGGTTTCCGGTTCGGGTTTGACCTCTGGGCTCGGTTTAACACTTGGATCGGGTTTGGAACCGCTCGTATCGGTTGCAATCAAGTGCACGTCGCTGTCGAAGACGTAGCGGATGTAGTAATCGTGCCGCGTCTCGTGCATAATCCCCTGCCCGCTGTCGAAGTCGCGGTCAACGTGTGTGCCAAGGTAGGTTGAGCTGATGAGGTTCAGCCTGTAAGGGATTTGGTCGTCGGCGTAGCCGCCTGTAAAGACTGCGGTTGCTCTAACGTGATTGTCGATCATGGTCAGGGCAATAGAGACGCTGGCCTCTTTGGGGTTCTCGGTTTTTATAAGGCCTTCGGTATCGGTGTCGATCTTGAAGAGATGGACGGTGTCGTTAAGCCCGTAGATGAAGTCCTCGGGTTTGTCGGGGAAATCGTATACAAACGCCTCATTCTGGACCAACATGAAGGCAGGAGGGAGCTCCAGGTCATAGTTATGGTCGACAACGGTGGTAGCTGTGAGGCTGCCTTCCGCGTTGGCTTCGTCGCAGGTAATGGGTGCTGCGACATCGGTTTCGGGCATTTCGGTCGCCAGTGCTGCGCAGGGTAGCAAAAGCAGTCCTGCCACAAGAATGCTTACTCCGAAGGCGGCGACTCTGGCGCCTGCATGACGCTTGACGTTGCGGATAGACAGGCCAGTCCGTTTGTTATGGGTCTGCGGTGCAACACGCTGTCCATACATAAGACGCTCCTTGTTCGTAGGCCGGTTTCCGCGGATTTATATTGCGCCTGGCCGATGCGGCTAGGCTCTTTCACGCGAATGCTTACGCGAGCAGGGAGAAAGCTCAAGCTAATTTTCCCACAGTCGATACTTTGCGAGCAACGATTTTCTGTTCAATTCTCGGAGAGAGAATCAAGGTGGCCGAGGAGTTATCAGGCAATGAGATTGTGTCCAGAGAACACGAACAAGAGATGTGGTCTGCAGACGACTGAATAGCTCCATCTGTTTTGGTTACAACGAAATGTGTGCCGCGCGCCTGCGGCATGAAGGAGGGAGATTTCTATGAATATCGTTGTGTTGAGCGGCAGCCCGCGCAAGGGCGCCAATACCGACACCATGGTCGAGGCGTTTGCCGAGACCGCGCGCGAGGGTGGCCATGCGGTCGAGGTCGTCCGCGTTGCAAGCAAGAAAATCGCTGGTTGCCTGGGGTGCCAGTACTGCTTTGCCCATGAGGGCACTTGCGTGCAGAAAGACGACATGGCCGACGTGATCGAGTCACTGAAAGACGCCGACATGGTTGTCTTCGCTTCGCCCATCTACTGGTTTGATATCACCGCGCAGGAGAAGGCTGCCATCGACCGCCTGTACGCCTTCGGTGCCACGGGCTTCCCGTTCACCAAGACGGCCCTTTTGCTCGATAGCCACAGCGGGGGCGTCTATGATGCGGCGATCGCTATGTACAAGTCAACCTGCGCGTACTGCAAGTGGGAGGACCAGGGCATTGTCACCATCAGCGGTATGACCGAGCGCGACAGCATGGCATCGTCGCCCAAGTTGGAAGAGGTACGAGAGCTCGCTCGCAAGCTCGCCTAAGGACAAGAAGAACGCATGGCAATCGGTGTTGGCGGAAAGCCTACCTCCCTTGCCAAGAGGATTACTGATTGCCATGCAACGATGCTCCCGCGGACAATTACGGTGTGCTAAAACGCCTTCTCGTTCAAGAATTCCCTGAACGCGGGGATGTCGAAGCCAACGAGACCACGCCCGCGCTCTCCGATGACGCCGTCCTCGAGGAGGCGGCGCTTGTATTGGCTTGCATAGTTGCTGGCGACGCCCATACGCTTGGCAATTTCTGAGACCCTGCTGGGGCCAGAATCGGGCAGCATCGCGAGTAAAAACTCAATGTCTTTATCGGAAAGCTCCCGATAGGTCGTTTCGAGAATGCGATCGCGCAGTTCCATGCGGGCAAGCAGAGAACCCTGTTGGACATCAGATGCGCTGATTTTGGGCGAGCTCTCCGAAACATCCCAAGTACGATATCCGACGAGCTGCATCATGTAGGGGAATCCGTCGACGGCCTTCACAGCATCCTCGAGCGCTTCTGGTGTGATTGAGCGGCCTCCGGCCTCAACGGTTTTGCGGAATGCGTTTGCAATTTCAACGTCAGTGATTCGTCCCAACTGATGATATTGGGAACGCCTGAGGAACGAGACGGAATCGTTATGCAGCAACGCCGATACTTTGTAGGGCAGTCCTGCCATGAGTAGGGCAACTTTTTTACCTTCGCGTACAAAGTGCTGGTAAACAGAGGCAAATTGAAGCATTTCTTCGAGATCGACGGTGACTTCATCGATGGTAATGAGAAGTCCGATGTCATGTTTTTCGAGTTGCTTAAAGATGCCATTCATGCGTGTGCGCCAGTTGCCCTGAGCCTCTTGAGCATATGTCCAATCGATGCCCACTGGGCCAATTTGAACACCGTTTATGCGCGCGTGAGGCTGTGAGAGGTAGCTATCTGCGGCTTCTTTGGTTCGCTCGATAATATCTTCGAGCATGCCTGGCATGGCGGAGACATTTGCTGCGATCCATGGTGGCCCCTTTGCAGGTTTTGCTAGTTTTTGCAACTTTTGCTAACTTTTGCAAGTTTTGCTAACGGTTTAACATGTCTTGTGCCGCGGGATTGCAGGAGTGAAAAACAGGGATTCCTATTATTCCGACTACGTTGCAACGAGCGGGGCCCGGAGCGCGATGTTGCTGCGCTCCGGGCCCCGCTGCTTTGTAAACCCATGACGGTTTGGCCACCGTTGTTTTAGTCAAACAAACTCGGCATGTCGTTTTCCTTCATGAGGGCGCCGGCGGAGGGCAGGCTCTGCGCGGTGAATTTCTCGGCCGAGACGCCGGCGCCAAGGATTTCCTCGGTCGTGCCGACGGTGGTGACCGAGCGGCCCTTCTTGGCCGTAAAGGCCTGGACGCCCTGCGTGTTGGTAGTCGTCTTGGTCTTGAGCAACGACGTGTTGAAGTTCATCAGGCGGTAGTCGCTCGAGACCAGCGCGATGTCGCGATCTTCCTTGAGCACCTGGGCATACAGCAGCTTGCTGCCACCGTAGATGGCGTTCTTGAGGCGCTTGCGATTGGTCTTGGTGACGTATCCAGAAAGCGCGACGCGCACCACGCGGCCGTTCTCAAAGACAAACAGCACGTCGGCCTTGTAGTCCTCGGGGTCGATGACCCAGATGACACTCTCGTCGGGTTCCATCTCAAGATCGGTCGGCAGGTACGAGCCCAGCTGGGCCGACTTGGTGTCCTCAAACGCCGCAACCTTGCACTTGTACACCTGGCTCTTGTTGGTAAAGACCAGCAGCTCGTGCGTGTTGGAGGACGGAAACTCGATAAAGGGTTTGTCGCCGTCCTTGTACTTGAGCGTGGTCGCCTTCTTGAGTACGCGGTCCGTCATCTTCTTAAGGTAGCCCTCGCGCGAGAGCATGATGGTGACCGGGTACTCCTCGACCTCGGGCTCCAAGCATACCTCGATAACCTCATGGGGCTCGATCCTGCCTGTGCGACGCGGCATCACGTACTTCTTGTTGACCGCGGCCAGCTCGTCGCTGATGACCTTCTTGATGTTCTCCTCGCTGGAGAGGATTTCCTCAAGCTCGGCAATCTCGCCCTCGAGCTTAGCGATGTCCTTGGTGCGGTTGAGGATGTACTCCTCGTTGATGTTGCGGAGCTTAAGCTCGGCAACAAACTCGGCCTGGGTCTCGTCGATGTCGAAACCCTTCATAAGGTTGGGCACGACCTCGGCTTCGAGCTTGGTGCCGCGGATGATGGCGATGGCCTTGTCGATGTCGAGCAAGATCGCCTCGAGGCCGTGCAGCAGGTGCAGGCGCTCGGACTTTTTGCCCAGGTCAAAGTTAATGCGGCGACGCGTGGACTCAATACGCCACTTGACCCACTCGTGCAGGATCTGGCGCACGCCCATAACACGGGGATAGCCGTCGACGAGCACATTGAAGTTGCACGAGAACGAATCCTGCAGCGTGGTCGAGCGATAGAGCTTCGCCATGAGCTTGTCGGGGTCGACACCGCGCTTAAGGTCGATGGCGATGCGCAGGCCCGAGAGGTCGGTCTCGTCGCGAATGTCGGCGATCTCCTTGACTTTGCCCTCTTTGGAGAGCTTGACGATGCGCTCGATAATGACATCGGTCTTGGTGGTGTAGGGGATCTCGTAGACCTCGATGATGCGCTCTTCGGGAATCCAGCGCCAGCGGGAGCGGATCTGGAAGCTGCCAAGGCCGGTCTCGACGATCTTTTCCATCTCCTCGCGGCGGTAGATAATCTCGCCGCCGGTCGAGAAGTCGGGCATGGGCATGTACTCGAGCAGGTCGCAGTCGGGATCCTGCAGGTAGTGCATTGTGGCGGTGCAGACCTCGTTGAGGTTGAAACCGCAGATGTCAGAAGCCATGGCGACGCCGATGCCCTTGTTGGCCGAGACGAGGATGTTGGGGAACGTGGTGGGCAGCAGGCGCGGCTCCTTCATGGCGCCGTCGTAGCTGTCGACGAAGTCGACCGGGTCCTTGTCGATGTCCTTGAAGATTTCGGCGCTGATGGGGGAGAGCTTGGCCTCGGTATAACGCGAGGCGGCGTAGCTCAGGTCGCCCGAATAGTACTTGCCAAAGTTGCCCTTCGACTCCACAAAGGGGGCGAGCAGTGCCTCGTTGCCCGTCGCCAGACGCACCATCGTCTCGTAGATCGCGGCGTCGCCGTGCGGGTTGAGCTTCATGGTCTGGCCCACGATGTTGGCACTCTTCTGGCGCTCGCCTTTGAGCAGGCCCATCTTGTACATGGTGTAGAGCAGCTTGCGGTGTGAGGGCTTAAAGCCATCGATCTCTGGGAACGCACGCGAGACGTTGACGCTCATAGCGTAGGGCATGTAGTTGACCTCGAGCGTCTGCGTAATCGGCTGGTCGGTGACCTCGGAGTGCAGGCCGATGACGTTCTCGGCGTTGACCTGCTTTTTCTTTGGCTGGGTTTTCGTCTTCTTCTTTGCCACGATTTCCTCTTGAACTTCTTGTGGGCCGTCGTTATCGATTTGCTGCTACTGCAGGTCCAGCTGGTCCAGGTATTCCTTGCCGTGCTCGGAGATGTGACGCTTGCGGCCCGCCTCGTCGTTGCCCAGCAACAGGTTGAACATGGTCTCCATCTTGGTGACGTCCTCGGGCTCCACCTTGATCAGACGACGCGTCTCGGGGTTCATGGTGGTGAGCCACATCATGTCCGGGTCGTTCTCACCAAGACCCTTGGAGCGGTTGATGGAGCACTTCTGGTCGCCGATCTCCTTGAGGATGCCGTTCTTCTCGAGCTCGGTGTAGGCAAAGTAGGTCTTCTCTTTGCAGTTGATCTCGTAGAGCGGCGACTCGGCGATATAGACGTAGCCCTCGTCGATAAGCGTGGGCACCAGTCGATAGAGCATGGTGAGCACGAGCGTGCGGATGTGATAACCGTCGACGTCGGCGTCCGTACAGATGATGACCTTGTTCCAGTTGAGGTTGTCCAGGTCAAAGGCTCCGAGGTTCTTAATGCGCTTGTCCTTGATCTCCACGCCGCAGCCCAGCACGCGCATGAGGTCCATGATGATGTCGGACTTAAAGATGCGCGGATAGTCCTCCTTCAGGCAGTTGAGGATCTTGCCGCGGACGGGCATAACGCCTTGGAACTCGGCATCGCGCGAGGTGCGAATGGCGCCCGCTGCCGAGTCGCCCTCTACGATGTAGATCTCGCGACGGCTCTTGTCCTTGGAGCGGCAGTCGATGAACTTCTGCACGCGGTTGGCCATGTCGGTCTTCTGCTGCAGGTTGGTCTTGATGCTCTGGCGCGTCTTCTCGGCGTTCTCGCGCGAGCGCTTATTGATGAGCACCTGCTCCATGATCTTGTTGGCGGCGTCTTTGTTCTCGATCAAGTAGGTCGAGAGGCGTTCCTTAAAGAATGCCGTCATGGCCTGTTGGATAAAGCGGTTATTGATGGCCTTCTTGGTCTGGTTCTCGTAGGACGTCTGAGTGGAGAAGCAGTTGGTCACCAGCACCAGGCAGTCCTGGACGTCTTGCCATTTAATGCCGCTCTCGTTTTTGTTGTATTTGCCCTGTTGCTTGATGTAGGCATCGATGGCGCTAGTGAGGGCGCTGCGGGCGGCCTTCTCGGGCGAACCGCCGTTCTCGAGCCAGGATGAGTTGTGGTAGTACTCCTGCATCGTGAAGGTGCGCGAGAAGCACATGCACGCGGTGATCTTTACGTTGTAGTCGGGCAGGTCCTCGCGGTCGCGACCGCGGCGGTCGGCCTCGATAAAGAAAGGCTCGGTAAGGTAGTCGGTACCGACCTTCTCGAGCACGTAGTCCTCGATGCCCTTGGGATAGCAAAAATCCTCTTCGGAAAACTCGCCGTCGTCGCCCTCGATGCGCAGACGGAAGGTCACGTTGGCGTTGACCACGGCCTGGCGGCGCATGGTCTCGCGATACCAATCGTGGGGGATGCTGATGGAGGTAAAGACTTCAAGATCGGGGCGCCATTTGATGGTGGTGCCGGTGCGGTTCTCGTTGCTGGGCTCAATCTCGAGCGCCTTCTTCTTGGCGCCGACAACCTTGCCCTTCTTAAAGTGTAAGGAGTACTTGTTACCGTCACGCCAAACCGTGACGTCCATGTACTCGGAAGCGTACTGAGTCGCGCAGGAGCCCAGGCCGTTGGTGCCGAGCGAGAAATCGTAGTCGCCGCCCTGGTTGTTGTTATACTTGCCGCCGGCATAGAGCTCGCAGAAGACGAGCTCCCAGTTAAAGCGCTTCTCGGAAGGGTTCCAGTCGAGCGGGCAGCCACGGCCATTGTCCTCTACCTGAATGGAGCCATCGCGAAAGGCGGTAAGGGTGATGAGCTTGCCGTAGCCCTGGCGCGCCTCGTCAACGGCGTTGGACAGGATCTCGAAGGCGGCGTGCGCGCAACCGTCGAGCCCGTCCGAGCCAAAGATGACGGCGGGGCGCAGGCGTACGCGCTCCTCGTCCTTGAGCTGGCGGATACTGTCGTTACCATAGTTTGCGGTGTTTTTTGCCATACTCGCTCTCTCGGTGCTC
>CBCSNQ010000075.1:0-10333 GCA_965141565.1 uncultured Collinsella sp.
GCGCACATCGAGACGCTCTGCCCCGAGGGCCTGACCTATATCTTTGGCTGCGGCCACGTGGGCGCCGCGACGGCGCGCGTGCTCACGGCGGCGGGCTTTGCCGTTGTGGCGTGCGATGACCGCCCCGGCACGCTGACGCCCGAATGGGTGCCCGGTGTCTACGATCGTCGCCTGGTCGATTACAAGAACCTGAGCGTGCTGTGCCCCATTGGTCCGCGCGACTTGGTGGTTGTGGCCACAGCAGGCCACAAGTCCGATATCGACGTGGTGATTCAGGCCATGCGCGCCAAGCCCGCCTACCTGGGCTGTCTGGGTTCGCGCCGCAAGACGGCCTTTGTGCGGGCCCGCTTGGAGCAGGAAGGCTTTACACAGGACCAGATCGACGAGCTGCACCTGCCGATCGGCGTTGCCATTCAGGCCGAGGATCCCGAGGAGATCTCTATCTCCATCGCCGCCGAGATGATCCACCTGCGCCGCACCAAACTCGTCCCCCGCAAGCGCTAATCGCATCCCCACCAATTAAGTTGCGGTGAAATACGGATTGTTTAAGCCTGTTAGGTCGCCCAACAGTCCCTATTTCACCGCAACTGCTTTTTGGGACCCATTTGTGCGGGGGAGTTGTGGAGTTGTGCAGGCAGACGAGGTTTTTCTGGAAATACGCTCCCGATGCGCGTATAGTACCGATTGTTTTGTCGGCTCCTGCTGCGTCGAGTCCAATCCGCAAAATGCCATGAGCGGTGCGGATGCAGCCAGGAGGCACGAGGACAACCCACCGTGGCCACGCCCCGTGCTTAAAACCCCAAGAAGGAGTGAACAATGGCAGAAGAGAAGTATGTGCCGCGTCTGAAGACCAAGTACAACAACGAGGTCAAGCAGCAGCTTCAGGACAAGTTCCAGTACGAGAACGTCATGATGATCCCCAAGTTTGAGAAGATCGTCGTGAACATGGGTGTCGGCGAGGCCGCTACCGATTCCAAGGCCATCGACGGTGCCGTGCGCGACCTGCGCGCCATCACCGGCCAGCAGCCGATGATCACCCGTGCCCGCAAGTCCATCGCTACCTTCCGCCTGCGCGCTGGTATGCCGATCGGCTGCAAGGTTACCCTGCGTGGCGACCGTATGTGGGAGTTCTTCGATCGTCTGACCTCCGTCGCGATTCCCCGTATCCGCGACTTCCGCGGCATCTCCGCCAAGAGCTTCGACGGCCGTGGTAACTTCTCCATGGGCGTCACCGAGCAGCTCATCTTCCCCGAGATCGACTTCGACTCCGTCGATCACCAGCGTGGTATGGACATCACTTTCGTGACCACCGCCAATACCGATGAGGAGGCCAAGGCCCTTCTGGACGCCTTCGGTTTCCCGTTCAAGAAATAGGTTCACCTGCCCTAAAAGCGCCGTTTCCACAAGGGGACGGCGCTTGGGGCGAACAATACTCTATGTGAGGAGGATATAAGTGGCTAAGACATCGATGATCGTCAAGTGCAATCGCAAGCAGAAGTTCTCTACTCGTGAGTACACGCGCTGCCAGCGCTGCGGCCGTCCGCACTCTGTGTACCGCAAGTTCGGCCTGTGCCGTGTCTGCTTCCGCGAGCTTGCACTCAAGGGCGAGCTTCCCGGCGTTAAGAAGGCCAGCTGGTAAGTCACTACCAGCGTTTCAAGCATCAGTTTGGAACAGGGAAAACGCGCTAAATAGGCTTTGCCGTTAAGGGCGGCGAAGAACCAAGAGCACGTGTTCATCAAGAACGAAGGAGAATCTGTATGAACCTTACAGACCCGATCGCAGATATGCTTACGCGCATCCGTAACGCTAACTCTGTGAACAAGGCCACGGTCTCCATGCCGAGCAGCAAGAAGCTCGTCGAGATCGCTCGTGTTCTGCACGAGGAGGGCTACATCGAGGGCTACGATGTCGAGGACACCGTTCCCCAGAAGACTCTGCACATCACGCTTAAGTATGGTCCCAAGAAGGCTAAGGTCATCAACGGCATCCGCCGCATTTCCAAGCCGGGCCTGCGTAAGTACACCGGCGTTGCCGACATGCCCCGCGTCCGCGGTGGCCTTGGTACCGCCATTATTTCCACCAGCCATGGCGTCATGACCGACCGCGATGCTCGCAAGCACAACGTCGGCGGCGAGATCATCGCTTACGTCTGGTAATTCGCTCGGTAGGTAGAAGGAAAGGAGATCACCGTGTCTCGTATCGGTAATAAGCCTGTCCAGATTCCCGCCGGAGTCGAAGTGGCAGTCAACGGCAACAACGTTGTCGTCAAGGGCCCCAAGGGCCAGCTCGAGCTCGATGTTTTTGAGAAGCTCACCATCAACGTCGAGGACAACGTCCTCACCGTTTCCCGTCCCGACGACGAGCGTGAGACCCGTGCCCGCCACGGCCTCACCCGCGCCCTCATCCACAACATGGTTGTTGGCGTTTCCGAGGGCTTCGAGAAGAAGCTCGAGCTCGCCGGCGTCGGTTACCGCGTGCAGCAGAAGGGCAAGAACCTCGAGTTCTCCCTGGGCTTCTCGCACGCCGTGATCGTCGAGGCTCCCGAGGGCATCACCTTCGAGGTTCCCGACAACACCCACGTGAACGTCAAGGGTATCAACAAGCAGCAGGTCGGTCAGATCGCCGCTGAGATTCGCGGCCATCGTCCTCCCGAGCCTTACAAGGGCAAGGGTATCCACTATGTTGGCGAGCACATCCGCCGCAAGCTGGGTAAGGCCGCCAAGTAGTCGTAACCGACTTACTCGCATAAGACCAGCACCCCGTTAGGTGCTGGCAAGATCAACCTTTTTAGGAGTTTACGTATGAACAAGCATAAGGCGAAGCTGGAAGGCCTCAAGCGTCGTCAGCGTCGTGTTCGCGGCAAGGTCTCGGGTACCGCCGAGCGTCCGCGCCTTCGCGTGACCCGTACCAACGCCAACATCTATGCCCAGATCATCGACGACAGCAAGGGCTCCAGCCTGACGCTCGTCTCCGCCTCGACTCTCGAGGCCGAGTTCAAGGGCACCCACACCTCGAACAAGGAGGCTGCGGAGAAGGTCGGTCAGCTCGTTGGCAAGCGTGCCATCGAGGCCGGCATCACCAAGGTCGCTTTCGATCGTGGTGGCCGTATCTACCATGGCCGCGTCAAGGCCCTCGCCGACGGTGCTCGTGCCGCCGGTCTCGAGTTCTAGGAGGTATGTAGCACATGGCTCGTAATCAGAAGCAGCAGCGCGAGGCCTCCGAGTTCGAGGAGCGCGTCGTTTACATCAACCGCGTGTCGAAGACCGTCAAGGGTGGTCGTCGCATGAGCCTCGTCGCTCTCGTCGTCGTTGGCGACGGCAAGGGCAACGTCGGCGTTGGCATGGGCAAGTCCGCTGAGGTGCCCATGGCCATCTCCAAGGCGTCTCTCGATGCCAAGAAGAACATGTTCCACGTGCCGGTGACCGATCAGGGCACCATTCCGCACGAGGTTCTCGGTCACTTTGGTGCCGGCCGCATCATCATCAAGCCCGCTGTCGAGGGTACCGGCGTTATCGCCGGCGGCGCTGTGCGTCCCCTCTTCGAGCTTGCTGGCATCAAGAACGTCCTGTCCAAGTCCCTCGGTACCGACAACGGCCTCAACATCATCAAGGCTGCCGTCGAGGGCCTCAAGGAGCTCTCCAGCCCTGAGGACGTCGCGGCTCGCCGTGGCCTGACGGTCTCCGAGATGTTCGTCGGTAAGGAGAACTAAGCATGGCTGACACCATCAAGATCAAGCAGGTCCGCAGCACCAACGGTTGCAAGCAGGACCAGGTCCGTACTGTCCGTGCCCTCGGTCTCCACAGGATCCGCGAGGTTCGCGAGATTGCTGACAACGAGTCCGTCCGCGGCATGATCTTCAAGGTCAAGCACCTTGTCGAGATTGTAGAGGAGTAGCAAATGCAGCTTCACGATCTTACTCCCGCGCCCGGTTCCACCAAGAACCGCAAGCGCGTCGGCCGTGGCAATTCTTCGGGTCACGGCACCACTTCTGGCCGCGGTCAGAAGGGCCAGGGTTCCCGCTCTGGCGGCACCAAGGGTGCCGGCTTCGAGGGTGGCCAGACTCCGCTGGCTATGCGCCTGCCCAAGCTTCCGGGCTTCCGCAATCCCCGTCGTATCGAGTACACCGCTGTTAACGTTGAGCGTCTCGAGCGTAAGTTCGAGGACGGCGCTGTGATCGACGGTGCCGCTCTTAAGGCCGCTCGCATCACCAAGAGCGAGTTCGAGCCCGTCAAGGTGCTCGGCAATGGTGAGCTCACCAAGAAGTTCACGGTCAAGGTCGACAAGGTCAGCGCTTCTGCGCAGGCCAAGATCGAGGCCGCCGGCGGAAAGGTCGAGCTGCCGTGCTAAATGGTCTTAAGAATGCTTTCCGCATCAAAGAATTGCGCGAAAAGATTCTTTTTACCATAGCTATGCTCGTCGTGTACCGCATTGGTGCGCACGTTCCTGTGCCCGGCATTCCCTTCCAGGGGATGCTGGGCCTTTTCTCGACCGATAATAATTCGGTCGCCGCAGGTGCTATGGCCCTCCTGAATCTTTTCTCTGGTGGCGCGTTGAGCTATGTTTCGGTGTTCTCTCTGGGCATCATGCCTTACATCACCAGCTCGATCATCCTCCAGATGCTCCAGGCCGTTGTGCCTTCCCTGCATGAGCTTGCCCGCGAGGGCGAGGTCGGTCAGACCAAGATTACGCAGTATTCGCGTTACCTCACCCTGGCTCTGGCAATCCTCAACTCCGTGGGTTACCTCTTCCTCTTTAAGAGCTTCGGCATCAGCTTTAATGGCGCCGGCGCTCCCGAGATCATCTTCGATCTCATGGTCGTCGGCACGCTCACCGCGGGCGCCATGCTAATCATGTGGATTGGTGAGCTCATCACCCAGCGCGGTATCGGCAATGGCATGTCGCTGATCATCTTCGCGAACATCATGGCCGGCCTGCCGCAGGCGATCTTCTCCAGCACCGAGGGCAATGCCGGTGGCATCATCACCATGGTGATCATCTGCGCCATCATCCTGCTGGTTATCCCGCTGATTGTTTTCCTTGAGCGCGGCCAGCGCCGCATCCCGGTCTCCTACGCTAAGCGTGTCGTGGGCCGTCGCATGATGGGTGGCCAGTCCACCTACCTGCCCATCAAGGTCAACACCGCGGGTGTCGTGCCGATCATCTTCGCTTCGGCGCTGCTGTACTTCCCGGCTCAGATTGCCGTGTTCTTCCCCGGCATCGGCTGGATTCAGGCAGTTGCCTCTGCGCTTTCGACCGGTTGGCTCAACTGGGTGCTTAACGTTGTCCTCATCGTGTTCTTCGCGTACTTCTACACCTCCATGGTGTTCAACCCCGATGACACGGCCGACAACCTTAAGAAGCAGGGCGGCTTTATTCCGGGCGTCCGTCCGGGTAGGGCTACCGCGGCCTACATCAAGAACGCGCTCAACAAGATCACGCTTCCCAGCGCTGTCTTTTTGGCGCTCATCGCCATCGTGCCTTCGATCATCTTCTCCTTCACGGGTAACCATCTGATCCAGGCATTTGGCGGCACGTCCATCCTCATCATGGTCGGCGTCGTGCTCGACACGGTCGATAAGCTCGAAGGCCAGATCAAGATGTATGATTACGATGGATTCTTTAAATAGGCTAGAGGAGGATTGCTCATGAACCTCGTATTGCTCGGAGCTCCGGGTGCCGGTAAGGGCACCGTTGCACAGGAGCTCGTCGCCGAGTTTGGCGTCGCTCACATTTCCACGGGCGACCTGCTGCGTGCTGCCGTCAAGGGTGGCACCGAGCTTGGTATTCAGGCTAAGAAGTACATGGACGCTGGCGAGCTCGTTCCCGACCAGCTCGTAATCGACCTTGTCAAGGAGCGCCTTGCTGCCGATGACGCCCAGCAGGGCTTCATCCTCGACGGCTTCCCGCGCAACACCGCCCAGGCTGTAACGCTCGATTCCGAGCTCTCCGCCATGGGTCGCGAGATCGACTGTGCCCTTCTGGTCGATGTGGCCCCCGAGGTCATCATCGATCGTCTGTCTTCGCGTCGTACCTGCCGCGCCTGCGGCTACACCGGCACGGCTGCCGATACTACCTGCCCCAAGTGCGGCGGTGAGATGTATCAGCGCGACGACGACAAGCCCGAGACCATCAAGAACCGTCTCGACGTCTACGAGAAGTCTACGAGCCCGCTCGTCGACTACTATCGTGGCCAGGGTCTGCTCAAGTCGGTCAACGGCGACCAGGCTCGCGAGACCGTGTACGGGGATGTCAAAGAGGCTCTCGGTCTATGATCAAGATTAAGTCTGCAACGCAAATTGAGCAGATGAAGAAGGCAGGAGCGCTATCTAAGATGGCGCTCCGCCACGTTGGAGCCATGGTTCGCCCCGGCGTGTCGACCTTCGAGCTCGATCAGCTTGCAGAGCAGATTATCCGCATGCATGGCGGCACCCCTGCCTTTAAGGGTTACGGTGGGTTCCCGGGAACCATTTGCGCATCGATTAACGATGCCGTGGTTCACGGTATTCCCAATCCCGACATGATCCTACGCGATGGCGATATCATCTCCATCGATACGGGAGCCATTGTCGACGGTTGGGTCGGCGATAACGCTTGGACGTTTTTCGTCGGCACCCCCACGCCCGAGGCCAAGGCACTGTGCGAGGTTACGCGCGATTGCCTAAAGGCTGCCATCGAGCAGGCTGTTCCCGGTAACCATATCGGGGACGTTGGCTATGCCGTTCAGTCCCTCGCCGAGTCTCACGGTTACGGCGTGCTTCGCGATTACGTGGGGCATGGTATCGGCCGCGTGATGCACGAGGACCCCAACGTTCCTAACTATGGAAAGAAGGGGAGGGGCGTTCGCCTTCAGGCTGGTATGGTCATCGCCATCGAGCCGATGGTTACGATGGGCTCCAATCATGTGAGCACAGGTTCTGATGGTTGGATCGTTACGACCAACGACCACCTGCCCGCCGCGCACTATGAGAACACCGTCGCCATTACCAATGACGGTCCGGTGATTCTGACCACGGATGCCCAAGGTGCTTGGTGTTCGCTCCAAGGTGGAGAAATGTAACAAGTTCCACTTAGTTGTGGAGCCATTACGAAGTTATTACGATGCGTGCATACGTGTTGTAGAATACTCAATCGCTGTCGTTTTCTAGAGAAAGATGATTGCTTGTGAAGAAGGAAGACGCAATTGAGCTCGAGGGTACGGTAAAGGAACCGTTGCCCAACGCCATGTTTAAGGTCGAGCTCGAGAACGGTCATTCGGTTCTGTGCAACATTTCTGGCAAGATCCGAATGAATTACATCCGTATTCTCCCCGGTGACAGGGTTGTCGTGGAGCTTTCCCCGTACGACCTGACCCGCGGCCGCATCACCTATCGCTACAAATAGCGGCACGCATACACGCACTCCATTTCCGACTGCAGGCTTAGCTCAACCTACGGTCGGATTGTGTGTGAAGACCAGCCATAGTTTTAAACGCCTGCGGCTGGGCGAGTAGATAGTAGGGAAGTAGTTTGAGCGCTACCGAAAGGAAGAACGATGAAGGTACGTCCTTCGGTCAAGAAGATGTGCGATAAGTGCAAAATCATTAGGCGCCATGGCAAGGTCCTCGTCATTTGCGAGAACCCCCGTCATAAGCAGCGTCAGGGTTAAGAGAGGAGACTACGTTGGCCCGTATTAATGGTGTCGACCTCCCGCGTGAGAAGCGCGTTGAGATCGGTCTGACCTACATTTACGGCATCGGCCGCACCACTGCGACGAAGATTTGCGTCGAGTGCAACGTTAACGTGGATACGCGCGTTAAGGACCTCACCGAGGATGAGGTTAACGCCATCCGCGATTATATCGATAAGAACCAGATCATGGTTGAGGGCGACCTCCGCCGTGAGCGCAACCAGAACGTCAAGCGCCTTATGGACATCGGCTGCAACCGCGGCCTTCGTCACCGCAAGGGCCTCCCGGTCCGCGGCCAGCGCACCCACACTAACGCTCGTACCCGCAAGGGCCCGAAGCGTCAGATCGGTGCTAAGAAGAAGAAATAAGGAGCGCTAGATAGATGGCTACTGCTAAGAAGAACGTTCGCGCTGCCCGTCTGAAGCGCGCGGACCGTAAGAACATTTCCGTGGGCCAGGCTCACATTCGTTCTACGTTCAACAACACGATCGTTTCGATCACCGATCCCCAGGGCAACGTCATTTCCTGGAAGTCGGCTGGCCAGGTGGGCTTCAAGGGCTCCCGTAAGTCCACGCCGTTCGCTGCCCAGATGGCTGCCGAGGCTGCTGCCAAGCAGGCCATGGAGCACGGTATGAAGAAGGTTTCCGTCTTCGTCAAGGGCCCCGGCTCCGGTCGTGAGACCGCCATCCGCTCCCTCCAGGCTGCTGGCCTCGAGGTCTCGAGCATCCAGGACAAGACCCCCATTCCGCACAACGGCTGCCGCCCCAAGAAGCGTCGCCGCGTGTAACTGAAAGGATCGTATCAATATGGCAATCGACAGGACTCCTGTTCTTAAGCGCTGCCGTCAGCTCGGGATCGATCCCGCTGAGCTCGGTTACAGCAGCAAGAAGGAATCTATCCGTCAGCCCAAGCGCCGTCGCAAGGAATCTGAGTACGGCATGCAGCTGCGTGAGAAGCAGAAGGTCAAGTTCATCTATGGCGTTCTGGAGAAGCAGTTCCACGGCTACTTCAACAAGGCCCGTAAGATGAACGGCGTCACCGGTGAGAACCTCATGATTATTCTTGAGTCTCGCCTCGACAACGTCGTCTTCCGTCTTGGCTTCGCCCGCACCCGCAAAGAGGCTCGTCAGTCCGTCCGTCATGGTCACTTCACTGTGAACGGCAAGCGCGTTGACATCCCGTCCTACCGCGTCAAGGCCGGCGACGTCGTCGCTGTCGGCGAGAAGTTCCGTGACCTCCTCCCCATCAAGGAGGCCCTGATTTCCTCCGAGCGCTTTGAGGTCCCTGGCTGGCTCGAGGTCGATATCGAGAAACTGTCTGGTAACGTGCTCGCTCTGCCGACGCGTGAGCAGATCAGCGGTGATATCAACGAGCAGCTCATCGTCGAGCTCTACTCTAAGTAGTCCATCCGGGCTGCTGAGGCTGGAGGTAATACATGTCAGAATTCATTAGGCCTCAGGTTCAGGTCGAAGAGATTAACGAGACCTCTGCTCGTGTCTCCGTCGAGCCGCTCGAGCGTGGCTACGGCGATACGCTGGGTAACTCGCTTCGTCGTGTTCTTCTGTCCTCGCTCGAGGGTGCCGCCGTCGAGGCCATTCAGATCGATGGTGCGCAGCACGAGTTCATGACCATCCCTAACATGGTCGAGGATGTCACCGACATCGTCCTGAATATCAAGGGTCTTGTCTTCAGGGCTCTCGGCACGACCGACGAGGCGACCGCAACCATCTCGGTTGACGGCCCCTGCGAGGTCACCGGTGCGGACTTCTTTATTCCGTCCGAGTTTGAGCTGGTCAACCCCGAGCAGCACATTGCTACGCTCACCGAGGGTGGCCATCTCACCATGAGCATGCGCATCGGCTATGGCCGCGGCTATGTCTCTGGCGAGGCTAACAAGCGTGACAACGATCCCATCGGTGTGATCAACGTCGACTCGCTGTACTCGCCGGTGTCCCGTTGCGCCAAGCTCGTTGAGGCTTGCCGTGTCGGTCAGCATACCGACTACGACCGCCTTGTCCTCGAGATCGAGACCAACGGTTCCATCGACCCGCGCGACGCCGTGGTCCAGGCTGCCAATATCATCAACCAGCATATGGCCGCCTTTATGAACCTTGCCGAGACCCCCGAGGTCGAGGAGGAGGCTTCGATCTTCGCTCCCGAGGTCACCAACGACAACGCCGAGCTGGACAAGCAGATCGAGGATCTGGACCTTTCCGTCCGTTCCTACAACTGCCTTAAGCGCGCCAGCATTCACTCGGTCCGTCAGCTCGTTGAGTTCTCGGAGAACGATCTGCTCAACATCCGTAACTTCGGTGTTAAGTCGATCGAGGAAGTGAAGGACAAGCTTGAGTCCATGGGCCTGAGCCTGAAGGCTTAATGCTTCGCATATTTGAGGAGAAACTAGACCATGCGTCATAACGTTAAGAAGGGCCTGAAGCTCGGCACCGATGCGAGCCACACCAAGGCCATGAAGAAGAGCCTTGCTAAGGCCCTCTTCGAGAACGACCGCATCAAGACCACCGAGACCCGCGCTAAGGCGCTGCGTTCGGTCGTCGATCCGATCATCACCTGGGCCAAGAAGGGCGACCTGCACTCTCGTCGTCTGGCTATCGCCAAGCTCGGCGATAAGCAGCTCGTTGCCGAGATCTTCGACAAGGCTGCTCAGGG
>CBCSNQ010000076.1:0-10209 GCA_965141565.1 uncultured Collinsella sp.
CGTCCTCGGTCTGCGGGATGCTCGGGGCTGCGCCCTGATGGCCGAAGGGGCTGCCAGCACCGGGATTGGATTCCCAGGGAGCGGCGGGGACGTCGTCGTTTGCAGAGGCTGCGGGTGCCACAGCAGCGGCCTTGGTCGCGGACGCCGCACCCGGCACGTCGAACGGGGGCAGATTGTCCCCGCCGGCATCGGCAGCAAAACCACCGACCATAGCATCGTCGTAGGGCACCTGCTCGGATTCCCATGGCGCAGCCTGCGCAGGCGGCTGAGCCATGGGGACGGACGCGCGCTCGGGCGCTCGGGGCGCGGGCTCGGTCGGGAGCTTGCCCGTGGCAGGAGCACCGGCAGGGTTGTCGGAGCGCAGCCAAGGGGCCTTGGCCAGGTCGGATGACTTGGGCGCAGGCGCGGCAGCGGACTTGGGCGCGGGGATCGGAGCAGCCGGTTTGGGCGCAGCAGGTTCAGGCGCCGACGGGGTCGGTGCCGCTACCGGCGCCGCTTTTGGCTGCGTCGCGCTGGCGCTCGAGGATGCAGGGGGCACCGAGGACACGGGTTGCGGGTCCGCAGATACCGCAGCCCGTGCAGATGGAGAATGCTCCTCATGTTGAGGAGCCGGCGTGCCACCCCCATCCAGGACATAGTCGACGGTACGACGACCGAAGACCGCGCAGACCGTCGGCAGGACCACCGACTGCGTATCGGCGCGACCGAGCATCTTGATGGCAAAAGTCGAACCCGCGGGGAACGAGACCGTGAGCTTGGAGCCGTCGTCGGCCGTGGCGCGGGCGTTGAGCAAAAGCCCTGCGTAGGAGGCCTGACGAGCCTTGACGCGCTCGACGACCTCGGCCCATTTGCGCTGGAGCTCGCCGGCGTCCTCAACCGCGGGGGTCTCGGCAGCACTGGCGGTGGCAACCTGGGCGGCGTTGTTGGGCTTGGACACCGACACGGTCGATGCAGCAGGCGCGGAAGCCGGAGCCGCAACGGGCTGAGGTGCAGGCGTTACAGGTCTGGGCGCCGGCGCAGGAGCCGCGGACTTGGTCGCAGGCTGGGCAGCCGGAACAGCAGCGCCGCGGTCCCAAGGCATACCGCCCTGGCGCGCGGACGTAGCAGCGGGGGCAGCGGATGCCGCCGGAGCGGCAGCACGAGCGCCCGAAATGAGCGTCGGCTGTTGGGCAGCAGCGGGTACGGATGCTGCAGGCGCGGCGGCCTGAGCAGCAGCCACGCTCGCCGGCACGGCGCCGTTGGCAATCATGGCCTCCAGGCGTGCCACGCGCTCGGCCAATGCCTCAATCGTTAAATCGGCCTCGGGACGCGCCAGACGCGTGCAGGCAATCTCGAGCACCAGGCGCACGTCGCTCGCGCCCCTCATCTCCAGTGCGGCATCGTCGAGCACCGTCAGCACGCGGGCCAGGCGGTCGGCAGGATGCTCGCCAAAGGCAGCGGCCTCGGCAGCAAGCGCCTCGGCCTGCTCGGAGCCGCCCTCAAACAGCTCGGCACGGGCACCGGCAACGCAGGCAACGTACACGTCGCGCACATGCGCCACCAGGTCGCGCGTCAGCTCCAGCAGGTCATTGCCCTCCTCGACCTGCGCACGGATCAGTCCATAGAGCTCGGCAACATCGCGATCGGCAATGGCGCGGGAAAACTCGCCCAGGATCTGGTCCGAAACCTCGCCCAAAAGCGAGCGGGCGTCGTCCGCATGCACAGAACCGTTGCCAAAGACGCTCAGCTGCTCCAGCGTGGAAAGCGCGTCGCGCATACCGCCCTTGGCATGGCGCGCCACAATGGCGAGTGCCTCGTCGTCGTAATCGAAGCCCTCCTGCTCGCACACGTAAGACAGGCGATGCTCGATATCCTCGTTGCCGATGCGGTGGAAATCGAAGCGCTGGCAGCGTGAGAGAATGGTCTCCAGAATCTTTTGCGGGTCGGTGGTGCACAACACAAAGATCACGTGTGCCGGCGGCTCCTCGAGCGTCTTGAGCAGCGCGTTAAACGCCGCCGTTGTGAGCATGTGGACCTCGTCGATGATATAAATCTTGTACTTGCCGCGCACCGGGGCAAAGTTGACGGAGTTGATGATTTCCTCGCGCACATTGTCCACGCCCGTGCGGGAGGCGGCATCGAGCTCGTAGACATCCGGGTGGTTGCCCTCGGCAATGAGCTCGCACTCCTCGCAAGTACCGTCGGGCATGCAGCCGCTTGCACCCTCGGCGCGCGCTGCCTCGGCATTACGGCACAGCAGCGCCTTGGCCAGAATGCGCGCCATGGTGGTCTTGCCCGTGCCGCGCGGTCCGCAGAACAGGTACGCGTGGGACAGGCGTCCCTCGGTGATGGCGTGCTCGAGCGTCGAGACGATATGCTGCTGGCCCACCACGGATTCGAAGGTGAGCGGGCGATACTTTCGGTACAACGATTCCATGGGTGCTCCCCCGGGTATACTGAGTCTTGTTGCCGCGACGGCCATGCGGTCGCACGGCATACTGCATTCATAATAACCCGTACGGCGAGCCCGCCGCGATAGGAGTCCAAAGAGCATGGCAGACGCAGAGAGCAACCTCGTTCCCTCCGAAGCAGCCGACCAGGTCGAGGTCGCGCTCGAGGAGCAGGCCGCAGCCGATGACGGCATCCTGTACCTCAACGAGTACCAGTACGAAAACGACCTGGTCACCGACTTCGCCCGCCTGGTCGCCTCGCCCAGGCGTCGCGGCTCGCTGTATGTCGCCGCGGCAATTGCCGCGCTCATCGGCATCGGCATGCTGGTGGCCGGCGGCAACTGGATCAAGTTTGGCGTCGTGTTGATCGTGTTCGGCGCCTTTTTGGCCTGGTGGAGCAAAAACCTGCACCACACCCTCGCCCGCGACTTTATCGATTCCGTCGAGGCCGACGAGTCCATGGGTGGCCGCTATCGCCGCGTCGCCGCCAACGAGGACGGCCTGATGGTTTGGGGCAAGAGCGGCAAGTCGCAGTTTTTCCCGTTTGAGAAGCTCGACCACGTGCTCGACGGCGAGCGCATCTTTGTGGCCATGTTCGCCGACCAGGGCGTGACGATCCCTAAGGAAACCTTTATTCGCGGCGATGCCGAGCAGTTTGGCACCTTCCTTAAGGCGCGCATCAACAAAAAACTCCGCATCGAGACCAAGCGCAAGAAGATGAAGGCTGAAAAGGCCGCCGCCGAGGCCAAGCAGGGCGACAAGCCCCAGGAGACCAAGGGCAAGCAGCGCAAGCAGAAGAAGAACAAGAATAAGCGCTAAGGCCAAGACAGACAGGCAGCCTCGCATCCCGTTATCCTCGCCATCCGCCCGAGCGTGCTACACTAGCAGCATCTATGCCACCGCGAATGGCTCGGCCCCGCGCCCGCCGCTCGCAAACGAACTTTAAACGCACGAGGGTTGGCCATGCCGCTTTTCTCGCAACATACCGCCCGGTTCTCGCCGGACGTTCCTTTGGAGGGCACCAGCTCTCGCGAGCTGCTCAAGCGGTACCAGCCGCTCGAGACACTTACGACCGGCGGTTTTGGCTCCATCGAGATCTGCCGCGACACGCACCTGCGCCGCCGCGTCGCCATTAAGCGCATCCCCCTTATCAACGGTGCCGGCATGCCCGCCAGCGACATCATGGATGTCCTGCGCGAGGCGCACACCGCCGCCATGCTTCAACATCCCAATATCGTGCAGGTCATCGACTTTACGCACGACACAGCCTATGCCTACCTGGTTATGGAATATGTCGATGGCATGTCGCTGGCCGAATTTTTGCATCGCGTGGACGGCCACTCACTTACCTTTGACGAGGCCGCGGCCATTGCCGATGCCCTGGGCCAGGCGCTCACCTTCGCCCATAGTAATGGCGTGCTCCACCTGGACATTAAGCCCGCCAACGTGCTCATCGACCACTCGGGCAATGTAAAGCTCACCGACTTTGGCATGGCGCGACTGTCGTCCGCCGGTGGCTTTGGCGGCTCGCGCGGCGGCACCATCGGCTACATGCCGCCCGAGCAGCTCGATATCGAGACCGGCACGGTCGACGAGCGCGCCGATGTCTTTGCCCTCGCCTGTGTGATCTACGAGGGCCTGTGCGGCAGCGCTCCCTTTATGGCGGCCACGCCCGCCGACTCGCTCGACCGCATCATCGGCGGCGCCACCTATCCCAGCGAGCTGATACCACACTTTCCCCCGGGAGCCGAGGCCGCGCTCATGAGCGCGCTCTCCCCCATGCCGCAGGACCGCCCCAACAGCATCGAGGCATTTTGCGACCAACTCCTTGCCGGTCTGGGCAGCGTGCGCGAAGGCCGTCGCAGCCTGGAGCAAATGGTTGGCGAACTTTCGGATGACGAGCAGGAACTCGACGATATCGAGCCGTCGCACTACGAGGACGACGCCATCGAGGTCGACCCCGCACTCGGCTGGGCGGGCACGCGCTGGAGCCATGCGCGCGACTACACCATGCGCACTATCTCGGCGCTAACGTGCGGCACCTTTAGCTTTTTGCTGATGCAAACGGCCGGGGTCGCGGCGCTTCCCGGCCTGGTCATTGCGGCCATCGCGATCGGAGCGGCGGCTGGCCTGGCCCCCCAGATTGGCTCGGCTATCTCGGCTGTGGGCTTTTTGGTGCTCATGGCCAACGCCACCATGCAGGCACAGGGCATCCTGTCGATGCTGCCCGTCGCGGTGATCTTTGCCGCCGCCATGTCCGGTTGGTGGATCGCCTGGGGTCGCACCGAGACTGCCGCGAGCGCCACGCTCACCTGTGCACTCGCGCTTGGCTGTCTGACCGGCAATACCTTCCTGGCAGCTGGGGTCGCCGCCGGCGTCGCGTCATTTTGGCTCGGCCCGGCAAGCGCCGCCGCGGCAACGGGCATGGGCGCGCTTTTTGCCCGCCTGGCCACGGTCGCGCTTTCAGCCGGAGGCGTGCTGGGGCTCGGTAACGTTGCCGCAGCGCTGGGAGACCCGCTCCTTTGGGCTGCCTTTGTGCTGGTCGCGGCAACTGCCGCAGCGTCATCCGCGCTGCTCAATGCCCGTGCCAAGCGTGCCGATCAGGGCTCAAACCTTGCCGCAATCGCCGCCATCGCTGTCACCGGCATCGGCTGCGCAGCGGCGTCCTGTCTTGCACACCATATGGAAATTGCCAGCCTTGCAGCCGCGGTCATCGCCAAGGCGGCGGTTGCGGGAATCCTATCCTCTATAATCGTTGGGATATGCCTATATTTGCTCGGATACCAAAGAACCTATACGGAGAGTGATCTTTCGTGAACTTCCTGAACATCTTCGAGGACCACGTGGCCGGCATCTTCGGTGCCACCCGTGCCCCGTTCTCCTTTAAGAAGCTTGCCAAGCAGGCCGCTCGCGACATGGAGGATCAGACTCTGGTGATCAACGGCGTCAACACGGCGCCGGCACTCTATACCATCCTTATCGCCGCCGACGACGATCCCATGCTCGCCCCGTTCTACCCCGAGCTTTCGCGCGAGGTCCGCGAGTTTGTGAAGGCGCAGGCCGAAAAGCGCCGCTATGTCTTTGTCGGCGAGCCCCTCGTGCGCTTTATGATCGATCCGCAGCTGCGCGCCGGCAAGTTCTCGGTCTTTGCCGAGAACGTCGATGCCCCCACGCTCGGCCGCCTGTACGAAGAAGAGCGCGCCTATCAAAACGGCCTGGGCCAGAACAACTCCGCGGCAAGCCGTGCCGCCAGCGCCCCGCGCGCCGGCCAGCAGCAGTTTGCTGCCCCGCAGCAGCAGCGCCCCGCCGCCATGCCCCAGCAGCAGCCGACGCCTCGCGCCGCCGCTCCCGACCCGCTTGCCGTGGCAGACCCCTTCGCGCCTAGCGTCCCCGACCCCGCCGCCGCACCCATCCCGGTGCCGCAGACCGTCTCGCGCGACGCGCTTGCCGGCATGGGTGGAGCCGCCGCGACCGGTGCCGCCGTGGGCCTAGGCGCCGCAGCCGGCATCGCCTCCAACATGGCGAGCACTCGCGCCCCGCAGCGCCCGCTCGCCCAGCTCGTCGACGTCGTGAGCGGCGAGAGCCATAGCATCACTTCCGCACAGGTGACCATCGGTCGCGAGCGCTCAGTTTCCGACATTGCCCTGCGCGACCCCAACGTGTCGCGCCGCCACGCCCAGCTCACCTTTACGGGCTCGGATTGGTCGATCGAGGACCTCAATTCCACCAACGGCACGCTCGTCAACAACCGCCGCATTACGCGCTGCCCGCTGCGCAACGGCGATTTGCTGACGTTTGGCCTGAGCACCTTTGAATTTAGGGGATAGTCTCTTATGAACATCGATATCGTCCTTTTTGCAGGCCGCATCGTCCTGGTCGCCCTGCTCTATATCTTCCTGTTCGCCGTCATGAAGACCGGCGTGGGACTTGTGCGCGGACAGCGCCGCGACTCGGCCATTTGGACGATCGATGTGGACAAGGGTCCGCGCGGCATCCGCGGCATCCACGTAGACATGCTCGGCCCCGTCATCGTCGGCCGCTCGCCGTCTTCGGACATCTGCATCAACGAGCCGTTTGTCTCGGCCTCGCATGCGCGCTTTTCGCTGCAGGGCCCGGCGCTCATCATCGAGGACCTCAACTCGCTTAACGGCACGCTCGTCAACGGCCGCCAGCTCGTGGAGCCCGCGACGCTACGTGAGGGCGACGAAGTCCAGATTGGCGACGTGGTCATGAAGGTGAACCGTCGATGATCGACGAGGAGAACAAGTCCGCAACCATGACCGAGGCACCGGCTGCCGCCGTAGCTGCACCGGCCCACGCCGCTCCGGCGGGCTCCGCACCCGTGGAGCCCGAGGACACCGTGTTCTCCCTGCCTCTTTCGCATGTAACGCATGATATTTCGGATCTCGCCGATAACGAGGGCGAAGAGGATGCCGCAGCAGCGCCCATCGGCGCACATGCTGCGGAACAGCCCACAGCGCCCGAAGCAACCCCGGCGCCGGCTCACTTTGCAGAACCCGTCGCCGCGGCAATCAACGAGAGCGCTGCGGTGTTTGCAGCACCCGAGCCCGCCGCGCCGGCGTTTCCCATAGCCCCGGCATCCGAGGTTGCGCCCGAGGCAGGGCCATCCCCCGAGGACGGACCTGCGCCCAAGACCCCGCAGCCTGCGCCCGCAAGCGAGTCCGATGCCGTGGCCGAGCCCGCCGCCCAGTCGCAAAACACGCCCGCGCCGTCGCACTTTGCGACGCCCGAGCCTATAGACGTCAGCCCGCAAGATGACGAGTCGACCGCCCGCGTTTCCGAGGAGCCCGACTCCCCGGACACCGGCGATTCCGAATCAAACGCCGAGACCGACACCGTCTCTCCCGGTGACACAGCCGAAATCGACGTTGCCGCCGTTGAGGCCAAGCTCAAAGACCCCGGCTCGACCATGAGCTTTGAACCCCTAACCGAGGAGCGCATCGAGACCGACTCGACCTATGATGCCGGCACCACCACGCAACTCATGTGGGGCGCCCGCTCCGACGTTGGCTGCGTGCGCCCGCACAATGAGGATTCCTACCTGGTGCAGTCGCCGCTCTTTTGCGTATGCGACGGCATGGGTGGTCACGCTGCCGGCGAGGTGGCCTCTTCTATCGCTGTCGAGACCATCGCCAAGACAGCTCCTCAGTCTGCCGACGCCGCACGCCTGGCGGCAGCCGTCGAGGCCGCTAACGCCGCCGTAATCGAAGCCGCCTTGAATGGCCTGGGCAAGCCCGGCATGGGCTGCACAGCCACTTGCGCCTATATCGAAAACGACACGCTCGCCATCGCCCACGTGGGCGACTCGCGCGCCTACCTGCTCCACGAGGGCACGCTCATCCGCGTGACCCGCGACCACTCCTATGTGGAAGAACTCGTGGACGCCGGCGAGATTACGGCAGACGAGGCTCGCGTCCACCCCAACCGTTCGGTCATCACCCGTGCGCTGGGCTCGGACCCTGCCATGTATGCCGACCACTTCACCCTGCATATCGAGGAAGGCGACCGCCTGATCCTGTGCTCTGACGGCCTTTCGAGCATGATTCCCGATAGCGATATCGAGAACATCGCCACGCAGTCCTCAACCGCGCAAATCTGCGTCGACAACCTAGTGGACGCGGCGCTTGCCGCCGGCGGCCACGACAACGTGACCGTAGTAGTCGTTGACCTGGTTGACGATGGCGTTATGCGCGAGGCGCAACGCGTGCGTCGCCGCAACATTACTATCGCCGCCATCCTGGCCCTCGTCTTTGTGCTGGCAGCTGGCATCTGGGCCTACACGGGTGTCACCGGCTCGTACTACCTGGGTACCTACCAGGGCAATGTCGCCGTCTGGCGCGGCCTGCCCGGCAGGCCGCTCGGACTCAAGCTCCACTGGCTCGAAAGCGAAACCAGTATCAAGCTGTCCGACCTGCCCGAAGACACACAAAACCGCCTCAAGGCGGGCATTCCGCAAACAAGTGTCGACGATGCGCAGGACACGATATCCAAGTACCGCCACCAGATCGACGAGGAGCAGACCCGCCAGGTGATCGACGCGCAAACGATTCGCGACAACACCAACCAGGGATCGACCTCCGAATCAGATTCCGAGAAAACCGCCGAACAGTCCGCCGAGGCCGAAGCCTCCGAAAAGAACTAGAAAGGGAGTGCCGCTTATGAGTCGCCGCAACACCGAGCTGCTCTTGCTCATCGCCTCGGCGTTCCCCGTCATCCTGCTGTATGCGATGTACGTCCTCACCGCGGGCGCTGCCATCTCCTTTGAGACGCTCGCCGTACCGATCGGCCTCTTTGCCGCCTTTGCCGCGGCCCACATTGCCGTGCGCATCTTGGCGCCCGGTGCCGACCCCGCCATCCTGCCCATTGTCTTTGTGCTTTCGGGCGTCGGCATCACGTTCGTGACGCGTCTCGCCCCCGCTCTCGCCATCTCACAGCTCATCATCCTGTTTGTCTCGGTGGCCCTGATGGTGGGAACGCTCGCGTTGGTTAAGAACCTCGACGTGGTCATGCGCTATAAGTACACCTTTGGCATCATCGGCATCATTCTGCTGATGCTGCCCATCTTTATCGGCACCACGATCTCGGGCTCCAAGCTGTGGATTCGCATCGCGGGCTTTACCATCCAGCCTGGCGAGTTCGCCAAGGTCTTTATCGTGCTGTTCCTGGCCGGGTACCTGGCCGAGAACCGCGAGCTGCTCTCCATCTCCAACCGCAAAATCCTGGGCTTTAAAATCCCTCGCCTGCGACTGCTGCTGCCGCTGTTTGCCGTGTGGGGTGTGTGCCTGCTCGTCGTCGTCTTCGAACGCGACCTGGGTTCGGCCGTGCTGTTCTACACCATCTTCTTGCTGATGCTCTACGTTGCCACGGGGCGCTTTTCGTATGTCGTTATCGGCCTTGCGCTCTTAGCTGTTGGAGCCGTGGGCGCCTACAAGTTCCTGTCTCACGTTCAGGTGCGTTTCCAGGTTTGGCTCGATCCGTTTAAGGACGCCCAGGGTCAGGGCTACCAGATCGTCCAGTCGCTCTTCTCGCTTGCCGATGGCGGTCTGGTCGGTGTTGGCATCGGCAACGGCATGGCCAACAACATCCCTGTCGTCGAGTCCGACTTTATCTTCTCGGCTATCGGCGAGGAGATGGGCCTTTTGGGCGGCGGCGCCGTGCTCATCCTGTTTATGCTCTTTGCCGTGCGTGGCCTCACCACGGCTGCCCGCGCTAAATCCGACCTCGCCGCCTTTAGTGCCACGGGCCTTACGGCAGCCATCAGCTTCCAGGCCTTTTTGATCGTAGGCGGCGTTACCCGCCTGATCCCGCTGACCGGCGTCACCTTGCCCTTTATGAGCCAGGGCGGCTCCTCGCTGCTGGCGAGCTTTATCATCGTCGCGCTCCTGCTGCGCGCCGGTGACGAGGCGACCGGACGCGAGGCCGAGCTTACCGGCACCGGCACCATGGCCGCCATCTCTGACGATCAGGTCGCATCTGCCGCCGCCCCGACGGGCACGCGCTTTGCCACCTCGTCTTCCTACGGCAGCGGCAGCCATTCCGTCGGCTCGCGCATGCGCCGTCGCCTGCTCGACACGCCTGAATCCGGTGTGCTCGGCCGCGTGGCGCTCGCCAACCGTCTAACCCGTGCGGTGCTCGCCTTTACGGCGCTGTTCGCCATCCTTATCGGCAACCTCACCTATGTCCAGGTCATCAAGGCCAAGGACTATCAGGACATGCCGACCAACAACCACACCATCGCCCGCTCCAAGTACATCCAGCG
>CBCSNQ010000077.1:0-10185 GCA_965141565.1 uncultured Collinsella sp.
CGCGGCATGTATGCGCGCGACGTGCTGTCCTCTCGCGCATCGGCCAAGGCTATTGACCAGCGCGATTCCGCTTTTGCCGCCCGCTTGGCGCTGGGTGTGGCCGCCACGCAGGGTATTTTGGACGAGCTGCTCGATCAGTTTCTTGATAAGCCTAAAAAAGTTGCGCCGCGTGTTCGCATGGCGCTTCGTATCTCGGCCTTCGAGATGCTCTATCTGCATACGCCTGGCCACGTTGCCGTAAGTCAAGGTGTTGAGCTGGTTCGCTGCGGTGCTAAGTCCGCCGCTGGCTTGGCCAATGCTGTACTGCATAAGGTTGCGGACAATGTTGAGGACTTTGCCACGGCGTCTGATGTGGATGAGTCTGAGCGACGCTTGGTTCGTCTGTCGCGCCTGATGGGTCTGCCGCGTTGGCTGTGCGCTCGTATTATGGCGTCGTTTGACACGCCAGAGGGTGCGCTTAGCTTTGCCGGCAATCTGGCCCCCGCGCCGCTGGCCCTGCATGAGAACGCCTTTGCGACCAAGCCCGATCCGTATATCTCGCAGCTTGTAGCACCCGTGTTCCCGGGTTGCCATGCGCCGGTTGATGCCCAGGTTACCGTTGCTTCGGGTGTGTTTGAGCGTGCTGCCGCGGTGGCGTCTGATCTCAACGCGCAGCTTATCGCCACGGCAGCCACGCGCCCTGGAAGCTGTCTTGAGATTGGTGCCGGTCGTGGCACCAAGACCTATGTGATGATGTGCCAGGCCAAGCGTGCGGGGTATGAGCGTCAGCATACGGCGCTCGATCTGCATGATCGCAAGTGCGATCTGAATCTCGCTCGCCTGCATAAGGCCGGTATTCAGGGCGTTCGTACGGTTTCGGGTGATGCTTGCGAGCTTGATGAGGTGCTCACATCGTTTGATGCTATGCTTGGCAAGCCGGTTAAGTTCGACACGGTCTTTATCGATGCGCCGTGCTCGGGCACCGGCACCATGCGTCGTCATCCCGAGATCCCGTGGCGCCTGACCGAGAATGATGTAATGGCCGAGTTACCCAAGCTTCAGCTGACGATGCTTAAGGAGGCTTCTGCGCGCGTGGCCGCCGGCGGAGAGCTCATCTATGCCACCTGCTCGGTTTTTGATGAAGAGAACACGCAGGTCGTGGATGCCTTTTTGGCCTCTCCCGAGGGCGCCGACTTTAGTGTCGCACCGCTCTCCGAGGCGCAGATCCTGCAACTCCCCGAGTTCCATCAGGCCAAGAAGCTCGTATCCGTACGCCAGAACGATCGAGGCTTCTTCCAAAGCGTGCCGGTAAACGCCGACTCCTACGACGGCCACTTCTGCGCCCGCCTGATTCGCAAGTAACTACTAAGTTGCGGTGAAATAGGGATTGACTAGCGGCTTCTACCCGCCAAACAGTCCTTATTTCACCGCAACTCATAAGGAAACCTGGGTAGCTAAAGAAACAGCCCCGCGATCGTTGTCGGTCGCGGGGCCGCGTAGTTCCTAGTGGCTATGCGGGCAGTTGGCGCAGCAGCCGCTGGTGGCGCTGGTGCTGGAGCCGCCGCTTCGCTGGTCGGTGTTGTAGAAACCGCTACCCTCAAATTTAATGCCGCTGGCCGAGAACGTCTTGGCCGCCGGGGCACCGCAGCTGGGGCACACGACCTCAGGAGTCTCGGACATGGGATGCTCAACCTCAAACACGTTGCCGCAGCTCGAGCACTTGTAATCGTAGCGCGCCATAATACTTCCTTTTCAGCACAAAGCGGGCAGATTACTCTGCCCGCATAAATTCAAACGTCTGTAACTGTACCCTATATCGGGGGTTTTATCACGCTTCGCCCCAGAATCTATGGTTGTTGCGCAGGAGCTGTGCGGTTTTGTTCTCGGCGGCTGCAATGTCCGCCTCGTCAGCCTGCCAGGTCCAGTTGCCCGTGGCCACGCCCGGAACGTTCATGCGCGCGTCGTCGCCAAGCCCCAGGACATCCTGCAGTGGCATCATCACCAGGGGAGCGTCGCTTGCCAGCGCGTCGCTCATCAGCTTGGCCGCCACCTCAACACCGCTCGGTTCATCGCCGCCCGCAAAGGTACGGGTGCACCAACCGGCCAGCGTCGACGTATCGTGCGTCGAGGTGTACAGAATCTTGCCGGGCGTGGGATGCACACCGCAACGAACGTCGTAGTCGCTAAACTCCAGCACGTCCATGCCGGGGAAACCGCAGGTCGATGCCATGGCGCGAACACCGGGCGTCAGATAGCCCAAGTCCTCAGCGATAAAGTTGAGCGGACCCAGTTCGTCATAGGCGGTCTGGAACAGGTCCTTGCCCGGGCCCGCCAGCCAGCGGCCGTCGGCGCATGCCTTGCCCGCGGGAATGCTGTAATAGCTGTGGAATCCCAGGAAGTGATCCAGACGCACGCGGTCGTAGAGCGAGAACGCGCGGCGCAGGCGATCCATCCACCAACTATAGCCGTTCTGCTTCATGTGGTCCCAGCGGAACGTCGGGTTGCCCCACATCTGGCCCTCGGGCGCAAAGTTGTCGGGCGGCGCGCCGGAAATCTCAATCGCCTTGCCGGTATCGGACAGCCAGAAGTTCTCGGGTTCGCTCCACGCGTCTGCCGAATCGTCGGACACGTACATAGGAATATCGCCGATGACCTCGATGCCCTTCTTGTGCGCATAGTTCATGAGCTCGCACCAAGCCAGGTCAAAGCGGTACTGCATGTACGCCTGAAGCTCGGCCTCGTTGTGGAAGCGCTTGTCGTCGATTAGATGCTCGTTGTAGCGAGCGACATCTGCCGGCCAATTGTGGCGCGACTCGCCCTCAAAGTACTTTTTGACGGCCATATAGACGCTGTACTTCTCGAGCCAATCGGCATTGCGATGTTTAAACGCGGTGTACAACGGATCGGCATCTTCGCCACCGCGGGCCATCCAGGTCTCAAAGTCGGCGGCCAGCTCCTCGTGGCTCTCGGGTAGCAGGTCGATATTGCCTGCAAAGGCCGAAGGACCGGCGTAAGGGGAGCGGAAGAAGTCCGTGGGGTTGACGGGGAGAACCTGCCAGTAGCGCATGCCCATGGCGGCCAGATGGTCGATAAAGCGACGCGTGGGTGCGCCGATCGTACCCGGCTTGCCGTCGTCGGTCGGCACCGATGTGATATGGCACACAACACCCGCACCGTGATCGAGCGGCTCCTGCAGGCGCTGCTCAGCATGGTGATAGATGATTGACGAGCCCAGCGGATACAGATCGAGCGTGACCGTACCGTTGTGGATCTCGCACTCGTGACCGCTAATAACATCGCTCGCGCATTCGTCGAGCGCCGGAATCGTCACGCGGTGCGAATTGCGGAGGCTGCGGTTGATGATGACGGTCGCGGACTCGCCATCCTTGCCCGTACGGTTGTAGGCAAGTACCTCGTCATTGAGCGCGAAGGCCTTGATCTCGCCATCGATCATAAACGGCAGCGCGCGGCGCACGGCCGAGGCATTCTTGACGATCGCGAACGTATCGAAGTCGTGCAGGTTTTCCTTGGTCGGCATGGTGCGGCGATTGCCCGGATCGGTGAGACCCTCCAAGCCGTACTCGTCACCGTAATAGATTGAGGGAACGCCCGGGAACGTCATCTGCATGAGCGTCGCCAGCCAAAAGCGGCTCTTGGCCAGGCCCATGGAGTTCTCGTCCAGGCGCCATTTGCTGCGCTCGCTCTCGGGCAGCTGCGACTCGTCGGGGCCACCGCCGAGCACCGAGATAATGCGCGGGCGGTCGTGGCTCGACAGCAGATTGAGCGCGCAGGATAATGCCTCGCGCGGGTAGTTCTCGCGCAGGGTCTCGATATCCTCGGCAGCCTGATAGGCGTTCTTGTAGCCCATCAAAAAGCCAATGACCATGTCGCGGAAGGGGTAATCCATAGCAGAGTCAAGCTCGGAGCCCTGCAGGTAGCGGCGCAGATGACCGTAGCTAATCTTGTTGGAAGCGTCTTCCCAGACTTCGCCGAGCAACAGTGCGTCAGGCTTTTCGGCAAGTACGGCCTTTTTGATCTCGGCCAAGAAGTCGTCGGAAAGCTCGTCGGCCACGTCCAGACGCCAGCCATGGGCGCCAGCGCGCAGCCATTTGCGAATCACGCCGTCCTTGCCCAGGAGCCGCTCGCGTACCAGCTCGGAGCTCTCATTGATGGCGGGCATATTGCCCACGCCCCACCAGCAGTCGTACGAGCCGTCCTCATGGAAATAAAACGCATCGCGCCACGGCGAATCCTTGCTCTGCCACGCGCCCACGCCGGGGTAGTTGCCGTAGCGGTTGAAGTAGATCGAATCGTCGCCCGTGTGGTTGAACACACCGTCCAAAATGATGGAAATGCCCAGCTTCTCGGCTGCCTCGCACAGCTCAGTAAAGTCCTGCTCGGTGCCCAGAATCGGATCGATCTTGGTGTAATCGGCGGTGTCGTAGCGGTGGTTGCTCGCGGCTTCAAAAATGGGGTTGAGGTAGATGGCTGTAAAGCCCAGCTCGGCGATTCGAGGCAGGTCTTCCTGGATACCCTTGAGCGATCCGCCGTAGAAGTCCCAGGTCTTGATGAAGCCGTCCTCGGCGCGCTCGTACACAGGCGGCTCGTTCCAGTCCTCGACCATCCGGCGCTGGATTCCGTTGCGCGGTTTTTCGACCTCGGCCAGCGTGCGCTCGCGCCAGTGCTCGTCGCGGGCATAGCGATCGGGGAAGATCTGGTAGACCATTCCGCGCTCGTACCACTCGGGTCGAACTTCGCGGTGTTTGTAGACGGTGACCTGGAATGACGGCACCTCGGCGTAATCGTAGGTTATGCCTTCGCCGCCGGTGCGGCCCTGCGGTGCGCCCAGGCGAACCTCGGGCTGGCCCTCGATATTGCAGATAAAGCTGTACCAGATAAGACAGGGCTCGGCGCACTCCAGCTCGACGGTAAAGATGCCGTCGCCCTCGTGCGTCATGGGATACCGAGACTCACCGATCTCATCGACCCAGGTGCGCAGCGTAAGCGTTGCCTGCGCGGGATCGGCATCCTCCAGAATCACGGAGAGCGAAAGGGTAGTTCCTGTGGTCACAGCGCCAAACGGAGTGCGAAACTGCGGCAGACGGCTGTTGTGTATCAATCTCATAGTACGGTCCAGTTCAATTGAATCATGGCCTGCTGGCCATGGGCTTTACGCACAGGATATAAGTATATCTGTTGTACACAGGCTGTATAAACAACATCCGTTTACCATCGGCGAACGGCTGTCCTAGAAAATCGTTTTACCAACTATCAACAGAGAAGGGGCGCCCGGTTGGAGCGCCCCTTACATAGGGTTTGATTAGGTTTTGGATCGTCTGTGGGCTAGCGGCGCTTGCGGGTGGCCGTGGCCTTGCGGACGGACGTCTTCTTGGACGGAGCCTTTTTCTCTGCCGGAGCGGCGGGGGAGACCGGGCTCTCCTTGGCGGGCTCGGTCTTTGCAGTAGCCTTCGGAGCGGTCTTGACCTCAGCGGCCTTCGGTGCCGGCTCGGCCTTTACTGCGGGCTTGTCCTCGGCCGTAGCCTCTGCCTTGGGAGCAGCGGCCTTGGTCGTGGCCTTTTTGGCCGTCGTCGTAGCGCGCTTGCGCGTGGTGGTCTTGGCGGCCGGCTTTGCCTCGGCCTTGGGCTCGGCACCCGCCTCCTCGACCTTGACGGCGGGCTTTGCGGCAGCCTTCGTAGTGGTCTTCGTAGCAGCCTTCGTCGCAGCGGCCTTGGTCGTTGTCGACTTCGTAGCCGTGGCCTTCTTGGCGGTCGTGGTCTTGGTCGTGGTCGTCTTCTTGGCAGCGGTCTTTACCGGAGCCTTGGCGGCCGGCTTGGCATCAGCGACCTCGGCCTTTACCTCGGGAGCAGCCTCGGCTTCTGCGGCCTTCTTGGCAGCGGCGGTCGTGCGCTTGCGCGTGGTCGTTGCCTTGGCAGCAGTCGTCTTTGCTGCGGCGGTCTTGGTGGCGGCAGTCTTGGTTGTCGTAGCCTTCTTGGCCGTCGTCTTGCGAGTCGTGGTCTTCTTAGCTGCGGGCTTTGCAGCGGGCTTGACCTCGGTCTCTGCCTCAGGAGCAACCTCAGCCTTCACCTCAGGCTCGGCCTTTGCGGGCTCAGCCTCAACCGGCTTCTCCTCGGCCTTGGGCTCCTCAACGGTCACCGGCTCAGCTGCAGCCTCAGGCTCGTCGACAACAGCCGTCGGCCTCTCAATCTCCGGGTGCATAAAGAAGTACAGGTCCAGATACTTGTCGGCCGAGCGCGTCCAGCTAAAGTCCTGGCTCATGGCCTGCGTGACTAGCTGGTTCCATGCCTCACGGTTATCCCAGAACAGGCGTGCTGCGCGGAACACCGCGTCGCCCATCTCGTCGCCGTTAAAGTTGGTAAACGAGAAGCCCGTGCCCTCGCCGGTAAACTCGTTGTACGGCTGCACGGTGTCCTTGAGGCCACCGGTCTCGCGCACGATGGGCAGTGTGCCGTAGCGCATGGCGATGATCTGCGACAGGCCGCAGGGCTCAAACTTCGAAGGCATCAGGAACATATCGGCGGCAGCGTACATGCGCTGCGACAGCGCCGGATCGAACTCGATGCGCGCGGCCATGGTGCCGGGGTACTTGTCCTGGAAGTAGCGCAGACCGTCCTCGTAGTCGCGGTCGCCGGTGCCCAGCACGGCCACCTGAACGCCGCCGGACAGGATGCGGTCGAGCGCGTACATGACCAGGTCCATGCCCTTCTGGCGCGTCAGGCGCGTGACCATCACCATAAGCGGGCGGTCGTCGCGCACCTCGAGCCCCAGTTCCTCCTGCAGCTTGGCCTTGCACACGGCCTTGCCGGAACGGTCGTCAACCGTGTAGTTGGCGGCAATGCGCTTGTCGGTTGCCGGGTCAAAGGCCGCCACGTCAATGCCGTTGAGGATGCCCTGCAGCGCGTAGGAACGCTCGCGCAGTACGCCGTCCAGGCCCTCGCCAAACTCGGGCGTCTGGATCTCGCTCGCGTAGGTGGGGCTCACCGTGGTGATGGCGTCGGCATAGTGCAGCGCGCCCAGCATGTAGTTGATGCTGCAGGCGTCGCAGCGCAACTGCGTGGCGGCCGCCGGAATATGCGCCACACCCAGGATGTCCTCCATCACGGTGTCGCTAAACTGGCCTTGGAACGCCACATTGTGGATCGAGAACACGGTCTTGACGCGGTCATAGAGCGGCAGGCCCTGGTAGAACTCGCGCAAGAACACGGGTGCCAGTGCCGTTTGCCAGTCATTGCAGTGCAGGATGTCGCACTCAAAATCGGCCGGCAGGTGCTGCAGGCTCTCGGTGATGGCCTTGGAGAAGAACGCAAAACGCTCACCGTCGTCAAAGAAGCCGTACGGATAGTCGCGCGCAAAGTAGCGCTCGTTGTCCACGAACATATAGGTGACGCCGTCGCGCTCGAGCTTCTCAAGCCCGCAGTACTCGTTGCGCCAGCCCAGGCTCACGTAAAAGTCGGCAAAGTGCTCCATCTGCGCTTTGTACTCGTCCTTAATGGTGGCGTACTTGGGCACCATCACGATGACTTCGGCACCGGCGCGCACAAGCGCCGCAGGCAGCGAGCCCGCTACGTCGCCCAGGCCACCGGTCTTCACAAACGGTGCGCACTCGGCCGAGGCAAACACGATCTGCATCTTTTTGCTGGAATCAGCCATATTGTCTCCCATGTTGTTATTCGAGAATAGCCGCCAGGCGCGAACCGGGCGGCTATTCTACATGTTACGAGCGATGTTGTGGTGCCAACGTTAACGCACGATGGTGGTATCGGAAGTTAACGGAGCCTTGCCCAGCACCAGGATGTTCTCGGGCGTGCCGCGAAGCTCGGTGTTGGTGGGAACCACGTTGTTCTTGTCCAGAATGGCGTTCTCAACACGGGCGCCGCTCTTGATGACGCAGCTCTGGTTGATGATCGAGTTGGTCACCGAAGCGCCTTCCTCGACCACGACGCCGCGCGACAGGATCGAGTTACGCACAGTGCCCTTGATGATGCAGCCGGCCGAGATGATCGAGTTGCACGCGTGGCTGCCGGTCGCATAGCGCGAAGGCGGCACGTCGTGAGCCTTGGTCAGGATCGGGCGCTCGGGGTCAAAGAGCTGGTCGGCCACGGTCTGGTCGAGCAGGTCCATGCTGCGGCGATACAGCGACTTCTCGCTAAACACGCCTACGACCTCGCCCTTGTACTCGTAGCTGCACACGTCGATGTTGCCAAAGTCGCCCTGGAGTGCTTCGAGCAGGTCCAGAAAGTCGGCGGCCTGGTAGTGGTCGATGATCTCGAGTAGCGTCTCGCGGTTGACGATACAGCAGTCCATAGAGGCGTTGTCGCCGTACACGACGCCGGCGCTCACGCCCGTCAGGCGGCCGTTCTCGTTAATCTGCAGCTTGGTCTCGTCATCGACGTTGTGCGTGGCCTTGCAGTACACCACGGTCATCTGGGCACCGGAGTTCTCGTGCGCGTCGATGATGGTGTTGAGGTCCATATTGAAGATGATGTTGGTGCCCATCATCACAACATAGGGCTTGTCCGAGCGCTGGAACAGTGTCTTGTTGGAGATGATGTCGCGCAGCAGGAAGCGCATGCCGCCCTTGGTGGTGCCATACGCGTTGCCGGGCACCATGAACAGGCCGCCCTTCTTGCGGTCCAGGCCCCAGTCCTTGCCCGAGCCCACATGGTCGATCAGCGAGCGGTAGTTTCCCGGCATGACGACGCCGACGGTCTTGATGCCGGCATTCATCATGTTGGACAGCGGGAAGTCGATCAGGCGGTAGCGGCCCAAAAAAGGAACGGACGCGATGGGGCGGTCCTTGAGCAGCACGCTGCCGTAGGTCGAAGAGTAGTTAGCGGTGATATAACCGATGGCCTTGCGATTGATCATCGGATCATTCCCCCTTCCCAATAACGACGTCATTTCCAACGACGGCCGTATCCTTGGTGGTATCGACAGAGCCGAGCTTCACGCCCTCTTCGACCGTGGAGTTCTCGCCCAAAATTGCACGGCAGATGTGCGCGCCGCTCTTAACGTGCGCACCCGGCAGCAGCACGGAGTCCTCGACCACGGCGCGCTCCTCGATGATGACATCGGTCGAAAGGATCGAGTGGCGAGCGGTGCCGTAGATCTTGCAGCCGTTGGAGACCAGGCAGTCGTCCAGGCGGCCGTCCGGGCCAATGTAGTGCGGCGGTCGCGTGGTAATGTTGGACATGATAGGGAAGTGCTTGTCGAACAGATCGAACTCGGGGTTGTTGCCCAGCAGGTCCATCGAGGTCTCGTGGAAGCTGGCGATGGTGCCGACGTCCTTCCAAAAGCCGTGGAACTCGTAGCTGTACAGGCGCTTGCCCTCGCCGAGCAGCTTGGGGATGATGTCCTTGCCAAAGTCGTGGCTCGAGCGCTGGTCCAGAGCGTCCTCCTCGAGTGCCTCGATCAGCACGTCGGCCGAGAAGATGTAGATGCCCATGGACGCGAGGTTCGAATCGGGCTTATCGGGCTTCTCGGTGAACTTGGTGATACGGCCGTCCTCGGGGTCGGTGGTCAGGATGCCAAAGCGGCTGGCCTCCTCCCAAGGCACGGGCATAACGCTCACCGTGAGGTCGGCGTTGTTCTCAATGTGCGTCTTGAGCATCTTGCGGTAGTCCATGCGATACAGGTGATCGCCCGAAAGAATAAGGACGTACTTGGGGTCGTTGGCCTTGATGTAGTCCAGGTTCTGCGTAATGGCGTCTGCCGTGCCCGCATACCAGGCGCCGCCGGTCTGCGTCTCGTACGGCGGCAGGATCGACACGCCGCCGTCACGGCTGTCCAGATCCCACGCCTCGCCGGAGCCCACGTAGGCATGCAGCAGATAGGGGCGATACTGCGTCAGAACGCCCACCGTGTCGATGCCCGAGTTGGAGCAGTTGGAGAGCGAGAAGTCGATAATGCGGAACTTGCCACCAAAGCTAACCGCCGGCTTGGCGATCTTTTGGGTGAGTGCCCCCAATCGGCTGCCCTGTCCTCCTGCGAGGAGCATCGCGATGCATTCTTTCTTACTCATCGATTTCTCCTTCTGTCATCGATGTTCCTAAACCCATTAGCGACGGGCGCGGCGCAACGTCACGCCCGTCGAGTAATGCCGTGCTGGCATAGGGGAGCTCGCGCGCTTTACGCGTGCCAGATCTCGTCGCGGTACTCGCGAATGGTGCGGTCGCTCGAGAACCAGCC
>CBCSNQ010000078.1:0-10067 GCA_965141565.1 uncultured Collinsella sp.
CGAGGCCGAGCGCAAAATGGATTCTAAAAAACACCTTGCCAAATAGGAGCGTCAGCGCGAGGCCCGCCTTTCCGTTGCTCCGTAGGAGCAGGAAAGGCGGGCCTCATACGCGAGGACGTTTTCAAAACCAAGCCCGGTCCCGGCCGGACAGCCCACGAACGCTACAGGTTCTTGACACCCATCGCGCGCATGGCGTTCAGGATGGCGATGATCGCCACGCCCACGTCGCCGAACACGGCAAGCCACATGTTGGCGATGCCCAGTGCCGCAAGCACCAGAATCAGCAACTTAATGCCCAGCGCAAAGATGATGTTCTGCCAAACAATCGTCATGGTCTTGCGCGCCACGCGGATCGCGAGGGAGATGTTGGACGGCTTGTCATCCATCAGCACGACGTCCGCCGCCTCAATTGCGGCGTCCGAGCCCATGGCGCCCATGGCGATGCCCACATCGGCACGGGTAAGCACGGGTGCGTCGTTGATACCGTCGCCGACAAAAGCGAGCTTGCCCTTGCCGCTTTCGCCCGCGAGCAACGCCTCAACACGCTCGACCTTATCGCCCGGCAGCAGCTGCGCGTGGAACTCGTCGAGACTGAGTTGCTTGGCCACAGACGCCGCAACCTCCTCGCGGTCGCCCGTGAGCATGACGGTGCGCTTGACGCCGGCGGCGTGCAGGTCGCTGATCGTCTGCTCGGCATCGGCCTTAACGGTGTCTGCAATCACGATGTGGCCGGCGTACACGCCGTCAACGAGCACGTGGAGGATTGTGCCGACAACCTCGCAATTGGGAGCGTCGATACCGGCCGCAGCAAGCATCTTGGCATTGCCAACGACGACGTGCTTGCCGTCGATGGTTGCCGTCACGCCATGGCCCGCGTCGTTGGTGGAGTCGCTTACGCGCTTGGGGTCGACCTCGCCATGGTAGGCGGCGCGCACGGACTGCGCGATGGGGTGATCGGAGAACGACTCCGCAAGGGCTGCGACCTCGAGCAACGACTGCTCGGTATAGCCAGACTCGGGGTGCACCGCCACGACCGAAAACGTGCCGTTGGTGAGCGTGCCGGTCTTGTCGAAGACGACGGTGTCCACGTCGGCGAGCGTTTCGAGGTAGTTAGAACCCTTGATGAGAACGCCTAGTTTGGATGCGCCGCCGATGCCGCCAAAGAAGCTGAGCGGCACGCTGATCACGAGCGCGCACGGGCAGCTGACGACCAGGAAGGTCAGGCCGCGCAGGATCCAGTCGGACCAGGCGCCGGTGACCAAGCCGCCGCCAAGCGCGAGCACCGCGGCAGCGCCGGTGACGGCGGGCGTGTAGACGCGGGCGAAGCGCGTGATGAAGTTCTCGGTGCGCGCCTTCTTTTCGCTGGCGTTTTCTACGAGCTCCAGGACGCGCGCGACGGTGGACTCGCCAAATGGCTTGGTGGTGCGCACGTGGATGAGCCCCGTCATGTTGATGCAGCCGCTGATGATGTCGTCGCCGGACTTGGCGGGGCGGGGAACTGACTCGCCCGTGAGTGCGGCGGTGTCGAGCTGGGTTTCGCCTTCGACGATGACGCCGTCGATAGGCACGCGCTCACCGGGCTTGACCACGATCACGGTGCCGACGGCGATGTCATCGGGGAAGACCTGCTCGAGTGTGCCGTCGGGCTGCTCGACGTTAGCGTAGTCGGGCGCGATGTCCATCATGGCACTGATCGACTTGCGGCTCTTGCCCACGGCGTACGCCTGAAACAGCTCGCCGACCTGGTAGAACAGCATGACGGCGGCGCCTTCGGCCATGTGCGGGTCGGTATCGGGGAAGAGCACCATGGCAAACGCGCCGATGGTCGCGACGGCCATGAGGAAGCTCTCGTCGAAGGCCTTGCCGCGGCGGATGTTATTGAATGCCTTTTGCAGTACGTCGTAGCCGGCAATCAAAAAAGGCACGAGGAACAGTGCGAAGCTGGCGTAGATGTCGCCCGGGGTGCCGAATGCGGCAGTGAGGGTGCCGAGCTCATCGAGGGCGTACACCACGGCAAAAATGCCCAGCGCTACCAGGATGCGGTTGCGCTTATGCTCGAGTGACTCTTTTTTCTTGCGCTTCTTCTTTTTCTTCTTGGGGTCGGCGGTGGCCATGATTCGTATCCTCCCATTTGAATGTATGAACACTCGCTCATATAATTTCGCGAGCAAAGGCCGCGGCAAGCGCGGCCTTGCGGGTTGGCGTAAACCTGGGCTAGAGAATGATCTCGCAGTCCGGCTCGGCGTCGGCGGTGAACTCCACAACGCGGTCGAGGACCTCGTCGAACTCGGCGTCATCGGCCTCGAGCGTCAACTTCTGGGTCATAAAGTTGACCGAAACGGACTTGACGCCATCGAGCTTGGCCAGCTCGTCCTGAAGCTCACGCGCGCAGTTGGCGCAGTCGATCTCGTCGAGTTTAAACTGCTTTTTCATGGTGGATTCCTTTCCCCGTATTTGCGGCTTGGGTGCAGGCCGCGCTGGTACCGTGGTTGGTCGCTATTCGCAGATGTGGCTCATGCCCTGGTTGAGCATGGTGTAGACGTGGTCGTCGGCGAGCGAGTATAGGATATTGCGCCCGTCGCGCCGGAATTTAACCAGGTGCGACTGCTTGAGTGTGCGCAGCTGGTGCGACACCGCGGACTGCGAGGTTTCGGTCGCTTCGGCGATGTCCGCCACGCAGAGCTCGCGGCCCATGAGGGCATAGAGGATCTTGATGCGCGTGGTGTCGCTGAAGACCTTGAACAGGTCGGCGAGGTCGTAGAGAAGCTCCTCGTCGGGAAGGTCCTCGGGCGAGCAGGTGGTGGGAATCGCGGGCTCGGTGGCCTCGATGTCGGGTTTCGTTTCATCAACGCGGATGCTCATTGCAATATCCTTTCATATGAACATGCGCTCATATAACTTGCTTCCGATTATATGAGTGTATGTTCATATGTCAATGACGTTCAGGTAATTCGTTGCACAAAATGATGGGGAATAGTGGACGAGATCCCGGAGTGAGCGGTTTTGATAGCCGATGCCGGGGTGGGTGCCCCTGAGCCGTGCAAAAATTGGAGTATTCTGCAACGATAGGGGGTCCGTTAATTTATTGCAGGCCATATAATGCAGTTCAAGAGTTATCTTAGGGTGTTAATCCGATGAGTTCTTCCTCAAATGTTGCCTAACGCTCTCACGCAAGAGTGATTTCGCTTCACATTTGGATCCACTCGAGGGTGATAGACACCCGGCTCTGCTGAATACTCGCAATTTTGCACGTCGCTAAGGTGCCCACCTTGTTAGCCGGTCTAGCTTCCGGCCCCGAAGATCCTGCCCTCGGGCGCGAAGCTGCTTGTTTGGTTGAGTGATGGGCTGTCGGGTTCGACAGTCTGCATGTCATCGATTGCCGGAGCCTCGTTAATCGTCGGATCGTCCAATGTGATGCCTTCGAGCATTGCTTTTTCGAGGTCGATTCGTTGGCGCTCTTCGGAATCCTGGCGAAGCTCCTCCTGGATTCGTTTCTTCTCCTCAATAAACCTTCTGAGTACAAACTGTCTCAGGTCTTCTTGCATGATTTGAAAGTCTTTTGGCAGACGCGAGGGGCGTATGCCCTCTTTTCGTTGGATCGCCTCCATGACCCTAACGAAAGCGCTGGCATGCATAAAGGAATAACGACTGACGGTGATGATTCCGTATCCCATGGACGCAAGCGCATTCTTGCGTTCCTCATCGATGGCGCGGTCTTCTTCCGCGTCATGATAAAAACCGTTGTATTCAATGTCTGTGCGAGATTTCTTTAGATACGCATCCATAAAGAACTTTTTGCGTCTCGTGAGATTCTTCGCTGCAGCGGTGACCTGCACCTCGTAATCGGTCTCAACTCCCTTAATACCAAGCCCTCCTTCGCTTTTGGGCAGCGTTAGCATCATGACAAATGCCGTTTCCATGGGAGACCGGCATCCGTCGCGTACACATTGGATCGCCTTTCGGGCAAGGGCCAAACCGTCGCATCTGGTAATGGAATTAAAGAACTGCTTTAACCTCTCGGTCGAGGTGAGCGCGAAACACTCGGTATAGGAGGTGGAAGAGTCGGTTCCAAGGGAATAAGCGCCGCACAGTTCAAAGTAGTACTCCACTAGTTCGCGAAAAGAAAGATAGGTGGCGGCCTGAAGTGCGCAAAGCTCAACGCCAACAACGAAGATGCCATCTTTGAGCTCTATAAAGCGTGAGTTCGAGAATCGTTTTGAAGAAACGTGGCATTGACAGTTCATTGCATAGCGCGCATTCCTGCGATCAAACACCATCACCTCGAGGGAATCATTTGCGCCGAGGGAAACATCATGTTTGGTGAGCCATTCTGCGGCTGCGTCAAGGAGCGTTCCGGTGGGACATGATCCGTAAATCGCGGCAGGGTTACAGGACTCGATGCCTTTCGCAGACACCGAATGCGCGGCCTGGTAGACCGCTTTTGCAGTGGTATGTGACAATACGATACTCATGGTATATATCGTGTCAGCTAATGCCGTGTTGATGGCGCTGAGTGAAAAAGTCGTTTTAGAGGTCTAACCAAATGCTGTCCAAAAGCTTGACGCAATTATGAGTTGGTATGCCCTAAATAAAAGTTTTCGCAGCTTACCTATAGCATATAACTACTCAATTGCCGCACATTTGATAGTGATGCATCACCATCCGACAACGAATTACGTGTCGGGAATTGGTCGAAATCGTTCAAAATGAGGGTTCAGAATTTGTGATGGCAGATCTATCTGTGGAACGTAGGGCGGTCCCGCTGCGGGGTTTCCCGCTGCGAGGCCGCTCGTGATCTACGCCGGAGTTTGTCGTAGACGTTTCTACTTGGCAAACAGGTTCTTGAGGTTGAACTCGGCCTGAACCGTGCGGAGCATGAGGTCGGTGTCGTCCAGGCCCAGGTGCTGCTCGTTGGCGTCGACGGCGAGGGTTCCACGGCGGCGCGCCCAGTTCTCGAGCGCGGCGGGGGCGGATTCGCGGGGGAGCGAGCGGACGTCGGCATCCAGGCTGCGGCAGATCTGGCGCGAGTCGATGACGATGATCTTGCCGGCACGGCGTGCCTCGGCGTAACCGTCCAGGTGGATCTTGAACCAGCTGTCCTCAAAGGCGGCGTTGTGCGCCATGTACGGGTACTTCTTCATAAGTTTGAGCAGCTGCTTCTGCAGTTCCTTGTTCTCGCGGAATGGTTTTTTGCCGTCGATGTCGTCCCAGGTAATGTGATGGATGTTCGATAGCGGCACATCCTCGCCGCGGTAGATGTCGGGCAGGCCGCAGTAGTGTGCCTCGGCGTCATGCGGGACGGCGTCGCTGGTGAGCTCCATGATCTCCCAGCCCACGTTGATGATATAGCCGCGCTCGGGTGCACGGCCGGTGGTCTCGATGTCGATACCGAGCACGGTGCCCTGGATGGGCTTGCGGGCGTAGGCCACGCCGAGCGCGTCGCGGTCGCCGCGGATTTCGCGCATAACGGACGCGGCGGTGCGTTTTTGCATCTTGCCGATGGCGGCGCAGGTGTCGGCATCGGACAGGCCGCGCGAAAGCGTCGCGGGCGTCACGTTGCGCAGGCGCGCCTCGCCAATCTGGTCGCACAGGTCGCGGTTGCGGTCAGCCAGGTCGCGCACGGTGGCAAAGTCGAAGCTGGGGTCGCCCTCGGCGGTAAAGTACTCGGTTTCGAGCACCTTAAGGGCCTCTTCGCCCTTCTGGCGCTCGGACTCCATGGCGCCGTGATCGCCATAGATAAACATGGGGATAAACGGCTGACGCTCGTATTCGAGTGCTTGTGAAACGTTCATATAACTGCTCCTTGGACGGGCCGCACCGCGCGGCTCGGGTTCATTGAGATGTGGCGAGATGATAGTTTACCATGGGCAACTATTGGCATCGCGCCTAGGACAACTACAATACCCTAGTTGACCGCTAGGACTTTTACAATGCTGCCGAAAGACATGAAAGGTTCCATCCGTCATGGATTTGCTGATTGATATTCTGCTCGACGCCGGCAAGGACACGCTCTCGCTGGCGCCGTTTTTGTTGGTGACGTATCTTGCTCTCGAGACACTTGAGCACGTTGCGGGCGACCGCGTCAACGGCGCTATCAAGCGCGCCGGCGCTGCGGGTCCCGTGGCTGGCTCGCTGCTGGGCATGGTGCCGCAGTGCGGATTTTCGGCAATGGCGGCAACGCTGTACGCCGGCCGTGTCGTGACGCTGGGCACGCTGGTCGCCGTGTTCCTCTCGACCTCCGATGAGATGCTGCCGCTGTTGCTCGCCGAGCAGGTGCCCGTGCAGACCATGGCGATGCTTTTGGCTTCGAAGGCACTGATCGCGCTGGTCACGGGCTTTATCGTGGACGCGGCTATCCGCGGCCTTCGTCGTAATGCCCGCGCGCATGCGGCGATTCGCCGTACCGTGCTGGGGACCGCTGCCAATCCGGCTCATGTGAACTGCGCGCACGACGACCATACCGGGGGCGACATCATTGATGAAGTGGCCGAGGCGGGCGTGAGCGCCGACCACATCCACGAGTTGTGCGAGCGCGACCATTGCGGTTGCGATGATGATGAAGATGAACACGAGCGCGACCACGGACACAGCCATGACCACGGTCACGCAGGCGAGCATGAGCACCACCACGGCCATGGGCACGACCACGGACACTCCCACGAAGGTGCGCCCGTCCTGTCGATTATCCGCAGCGCGATCTCGCACACCGTGCAGGTTTCGGTTTTTATTTTCCTGGTGACGCTGATTCTAGTTGCCGTGCTCGAGACCTTCGGAGAGTCCGCGATCGAGCAGTTCCTGCGTGGCAACGAGACGCTCGCCGTCTTGGGCTCGGCACTCGTCGGCTTGATCCCCAACTGCTCGGCCAGCGTGGTCATTACGCAGCTGTACCTGGAGGGCGCGCTACAGCTGGCGCCGATGCTCGCCGGCACGCTCATTTCCGCCGGCGTGGGCTACCTGGTCCTGTTTCGCACCAACCGCAGCGCTCGTGAAAACGCCGTGTTCCTGGTCATGATGTACGTCATCGGCGCCGGCTGGGGCCTTATCCTATCCGCCTTCGGCCTCTAAGTAGGCCTAAAAAATGGGCTTCAAATAGCCATGCTCGGCGCCTGCGCAATGCGGCGACGCATGGCATTTTGAAGCCCGTTTTTTGTTGAGCCATGGATTCCGAGCGCTCACATCGCTCAAAACAAAAAGGTAGATTTCCGGGCATGTCCCGAAAATCTACCTTGGTTAGCGCAGCAGCTCGGTGAGGTTGCGCCTAAAGCGGGCCCGGTCTTCGCTGGTAAATGCCGCCGGACCGCGAGTGCGACCGCCGGCGCGGCGCACCTTCTTTTCCTCGTGGCGAATAAACAGTTGCATGTCGATGGTCGCCTTATCGTAGACGCGCCCGCGCACGCCGATGACGGCGGCATCGCGCCCGAGCACCATGCTCGCCAAGCCAATGTCCTGCGTCACGACTACGTCGCCCGCCTGCAGGCGTTCGACAATGGCAAAGTCGGCGCTGTCGGCGCCCACGCTCACATCGAGCGTCGTGACCCAAAATCCGCGTCGCGCATGCTCGACGTCGCGCGGATCGTTGCGGCGAATGTGGCGTTCCAGGTTCTGTGTGCTGTTGCCGGCGATAACGACGGCAACGCCCGCCCGCCGCGCGCAGTCAATCGACTCGCGCGTGACCGGGCAGGCGTCTGCATCAATAAAGAGCGTTCGCGGCATCTAGTGCACCAGTTTGCCAAATTGAATAGCGCGAACAATCAGCGTTACGCCAAACACCAGCAGTGCGGCGCCGCTAAAGATGACGAGCATCTTGGCCGACCACAGAGGATAGATAAACACGAACATGCCGGCGATGATGGAGAGCGCGCCGCTCAGGATGGCGAGGGCACGGTTGGACGAAAGCTCGGACTCCAGAATGGACATGACACCTTCGACGATCCAGCCAAAGCCGGCCACGATAACCACCATCGTGGTGAGCGTCGCGGTCGAGAAGGCCTGGTTGCGCAGGATTATGACGCCGCCCAAGATAATGAGTAGGTTGGAGATGATGCTCGTCACGCGCCAGCCGGTGGGCAGCAGTGGCTCGAAAACAGCGGTAAACAGCCTGATCGCGGCCGTGATCACAAAGTAGAAGCCCAAGACGGTCGTTAGGAAGACGAGGGACTTGGCAGGCGCAAACAGCAGTGCGATGCCGGCGACGAGCGCCAAGACGCCCGTGATGGCGTAAATCCAGCGCACGGCCTTGACGGCCTTGCCTGCCATGCTTTTCTCGTCAAATCCAAACTGGCTCGATTTTTGGTCATCATTCTTAAAGATGCCCATAATGTCTCCTTTCCGTGCGGTGCACGTCGCGTTCATTGCTCTCCGTGCGGCGTACGCCAAAAGTTCTGCAACAAGTATCGCCCAAGGGCGCCGATGCATGGGGCGGGAAGGACGAATTGCCGCCCCACATTCCCGAATTGTTACTTTTGTTCCCGCTCCAGTGAGGATTAATCAACAATTGTAGAACATTACGCCGCTGTATGTAATTGCCTAGGTTTTAGGTTAGATTCTCCTAAGAACAATTGCCCGAAATTGGGGGTCCCTATGAACGAAACAGTTCCCGCGGCGCCGTCGAGCGCGGAGTCGATGGCAAAGCAGGGTTGCGAAAAGCTCGGCTTGGAAGCGTTTGATGCGCTGGTCCGTCGTGCCCGTACGTGCCGCCGTTTTGACGAGTCCATGCGCGTGCCGCGCGAGTTTTTGCTCGAGCTGGCGGAACTGGCGCACCTGGCTCCCTGCGGCGCCAATGCTCAGCGTCTGCGTTTTCATGTGGTAAGCGGTGCAGAGGACTGCGCTCGCGTGTTTGACGAGCTTGCATGGGCCGGCGCGCTTAAGGACTGGCCGGGTCCTGCCGAGGGTGAGCGCCCGACCGGCTACATCGCGATTCTTGCCGAGCGCGCCGTTCCGGGCAAGCCCGCCGCTCCCATTACCGAGGTCGACACGGGCATTGCCGCGCAGACGATGATGCTCGCCGCCCGCAGCGCCACGCCCGAGGTGGCAGCCTGCATGTTCAAGGCCTTTACGCCCCACGCGATCGATGCCATGGGGCTCGATAACGACAAGTATGAGCTCAAGCTGATCATGGCGCTTGGCGTTCCGGCCGAGACGCAGGTGATCGATGCGATCGATTCCAACCCCGACGGCTCCATCAATTATTGGCGCGACGAGGCGCAGGTGCACCACGTACCCAAGCGTTCGCTCGCCGACGTGCTGGTGTAGTTGAGCGTCATCGCGGCGTGATCAGACGGTAAACCACCACAAAGGTGCCTGTCCCCTTTGTGGTGGTACGAGGGGAGGGTGTGTGGCAGATCTGTATTTGGTGCGGCATGGGCAGACTGAGCTCAATGTGCAGAGCATTTTGCAGGGCTGGCACGATTCGCCGCTTACGGCGCGCGGGCGCGAGCAGGCGCTGACGGCGCGTACGGCGTTTGCGGCGCGTGGCGTGGCCTTTGATCATGTGTATTCCTCGCCGTTGGGCCGGGCGCGGCATACGGCCGAGCTTATCGTTGGCGAGGGCCGTTCCATAGAGCTGGTCGATGACCTGCGTGAGTGGCATTTTGGCTCGCTGGAGGGCACATCAAATCGCGAGATGCCGCCGCAGCCCTGGGGCGATTATCCGGTGGCCTTTGGTGGCGAGTCGGAAAGTGAGCTTCAGTCGCGCATGGTCGCGGCGCTGTCCCGCATCATGGCCAGGCCGCAGCACGACTGCGTGCTGGCGGTTTCCCACGGCTCAGCCTGCCAGGAGTTTCTTGAGTATGTGACTGGCAGGGGAGAGCTACCCGACAACGGTGCCGTGCTTCATTTTGGCTATTGCGACGGGGCGTTTTCGCTTTTGGGTTGGTAACAAACGAAAGGACCCCCTATGAATAAAGACCTGTATCTGGTTCGTCATGGACAGACGATATTTAATCTCAAGCGCATTATTCAGGGCTGGAGTGACTCGCCGCTTACGCAGTTGGGATGCGACCAGGCGGCGCGTGCCGGCATGTTTTTACGTGCGCGCGGCATTGAGCCCGATCATGCCTACACCTCCA
>CBCSNQ010000079.1:0-9973 GCA_965141565.1 uncultured Collinsella sp.
TGGGTTATATCGTCTATCTGGTGGTAACCGGGCAGATGGGGCAGTTCTGGGCCGCAATGTCGAGCGTCCAGGCGCCTTGGCTCGCTGCTGCATGCTTTTGCATGTTCCTGTACCTGTTCTTTGGCATTGTGGCCTATGCGATCGCTGTCTGGCTCGACCCCAATTCACCCGTCGGCATTCGCGACCTCATTTCGGTCGAGGCGAGCGGCATCTTCTTTGGCAACCTCACACCTATGATGATGGGCTCGACTCCTGCTCAGATCTACCGCCTGACCAAGGCGGGCCAAAATGTCGGCGAGGCCGGAGCCACGCAATTCACGCGCTTTATCGTGTATCAGTTTGGCCTCGTTGCCTGGGGCGCTATCCTACTGCTTGCTCGCATGCCGTTTTTTGCCGAGCGCTATGGCGACATGACGCTGCTGTGCGTCTTTAGCTTTGGTGGGCACTGCTGCATCTTGCTTGGCATCTTCGCCGTCGCGCTCATGCCTAAGACCGTCACGCGCGTCGCCCACTGCATCATCAATTGGCTTGAGCGCATTGGTGTCTCGGCCACTAAGATCGAGGGATGGCGCACGTTTGTCGATGGCGAGATCTACTCCTTCTCCGAGAAGTTCAAGCTTTCAGCCGGACATTTTTCTTCCATGCTGCTCACCGTGTTTATCACCATGCTGCAGCTCGCGTTTTTCTATCTGGTTCCGTATTTCCTAATGCTTGCCTTTGGCCACCACGAGGTCGACTTTTTCTCGGTCATGGCCGCGAGCGCCTTTGTCCAGCTGTTAAGCTCTGCGGTTCCCTTGCCCGGTGGAACTGGTGGCGCTGAGGGCGGCTTTGCATTGTTCTTGGGTCATTTCTTTGGGTCGGCTTCGACCGCCGGCTATCTGCTGTGGCGTCTCATTACGTTTATTGCGCCTACCATTTTGGCTGCGCCCCTGCTGGGACTTAAGAGCGCCCACAACGAGAGCATCCATGCGCGCTGGGATCGCGTGATGCGCAAGCTCGGCCGCACGCCTCAGACGCCCTCTGCGCCCACTAAGCCGCACCCCACGAATGCTGTTACCGTTGATCCCAAGAAGCAGGCTCAGAAGGCTTCTGGGACCGCAAAGCCGGCTCATAAGGCCTATGTGCGTCAGACAGGAGACGGTATTCGCGTATCTCCGTCGGCACTCAATAAGAAGAAGCACCCTAAGTCGCAGTAGGGCAGTCGTGCGTTCTTCATGATGCGAGGCATATTTGTGCTGTATGGGGGATAATCCTCTTACGTAGATTATCTCTCATCTGTTGATGAATGCTCGCATATCGAAGGGACACGCCCATGGCAACCAGCAAACCGCGTCTTGACCGCCGCATCGTTCGCAGCCGCAATGCCATCCTTTCTGCTTTCGAGCGCCTGCTCATGGAAAAGCCTTTGGCAGACATTACGGTGAGTGCCATCGCGCGCGAGGCCAATGTCGACCGCAAGACTTTTTACGTTCACTTTGGTACGGTTGACGGCCTGCTCGATGCCATTGCCGTCGATGTTGTGGAGATGATTGTCGACTCGGTCGAGAAAACGCTTGCTTCCATGGACGGCGACACCAACGAGCGCGCCCTTGGCGCGGCGGCGACCTTCTTTAAAACCGTTAACGAGGCGCTGTGCAACAACCTCGTGCTCAATCGTCAGCTGATCGAGAACATACCGCTCGATGATTTTATGGCTCGTCTTCGTGCGCCGCTCGAGCACGAGATTGCCGAGCGCGATCTGCTGCCCCAAGGTCTCAAGGACGAAATGTTCGACTACTATCTGGCGTTTTTGCTGTCGGGTATTATCGGTATCTATCGCACGTGGGCGCTGTCTGACGGCTCGGTTCCTATCGAGCGCGTCTCGGAGGTCGCCAACGACCTAACTCTCAATGGCCTGTCGAGTCTGGAATCTCGCTTGGATTAGGCCTAGTTGGGCTCGTCGGCGTGGAAATTCCTGTTCCTGAGGTTCTCCGGCGCCTTGGAGACCTTGCCGGCGTAGGAGCTGTAGCCTGAGGATCCTTAAAAGAAAGTCCAGTTTATCCTTCCCACTCCAATTTTGGAATCCTCCGATGCGCCTTCGCACGCTCGCATGACCTCGATACCATGCGAGCGTGCAAACTCGACGAGCTCTGCGTTGCGGGCGTTTATGGTGCCGAAGGCGGCGGGGCACACGATAAGGCGCGCGCAGTGGACGAGGAGCTCTTTGGCGCGGGCTATGGTTTTATCCCCGATCGGCTCGAAGGCGCGCTCGGCCACGCATTCCGTCGCCAGGTCGCGCGCGAGCTCGCAGTCGATGTCCCCTTCGTGCAGAACGCCCGCGTAGAACGCCTTGCCCTGCCGGATGAGCTGGCGAAACACAGCCGACCCCGTACCTGCGCCGGCGATGACGAACGTGTGCGCATCGCCGTGTGGGCGCCCAATTTCCACGCTGCCGAAGCGCTCGTTGAAGGTGCCATGTTGAAGGCCGTAGAGCTCGCCAATCGTCTCGCGCGTGAATATGTCCTCGGGTGCGCCGGCGCGGAAGACCCGCCCGTCCTTCACGCAAATCACCTTGTCGGCGCTTTTCTGCGCGAGCTCGAGTTCGTGGATGGACATGATGACAGCCACATTCCGCGATTTCGAAAGGTGGCGAAGTATTCGCAGCAGGTCGATCTGGTAGCGGATATCGAGATACGACGTGGGCTCGTCGAGCACGAGCACACGCGGATCCTGCGCGATGGCGCGTGCGAGCATGACGCGCTGGCGTTGCCCGTCGCTTATCTGCATGAAGTCGCGCTCGGCGAGCTCTTCCACATGTGCGGTTTTCATGGCCTCATCGACCCGACTATGGTCGTCGGGCGAGAGTGTGCCCATTCGCCCGGTGTAGGGATGCCTTCCCGCCTCCACGATATCGCGGCAGGTGAGGAGCTCGGTCCGGGGGCGATCTGTCAGCATAACGGCAAGGTTCCTTGCGAACTCCGTCGTCTTCCATCGGGAAATCTCCCACCCGTCGAGCTCGACCGCGCCGGCAAGCGGTGCCAGATGGCGTGTGATGGTTTTCAAGATGGTCGACTTGCCCGAGCCGTTCGGCCCGATGAGCGCCACGACGTCGCCCGCGCGAACCTCCAGCTCGACGCCTTCGACTACGACCTTCTTGTCGTAGCCCGCCGACAGGTCGCTTATGCGGAAAAGCGGCGCTCCGTCAGCCTTCGTTGCGACCGGGGTTTCTAGGTTCGACTCCGCTCGGAGGAGGCGTTTCGCGCGCAGTTCCGCGCGAGTCGAAAGTGCCTTCTGGCGCTTTCGTGCGAGCTTAGGACTGTTTAAGCATGGAATGTCCCCTCCGAGCGTTTTGGGCTGCGGCACGAATTTCCCCATCTACCTCACTCGCTTCTTCAACATGAGTGCGATAACCACCGGCGCGCCGAAGATGGCGGTGACGGCGCTGATGGAAAGCTCGACGGGGGAAAACAGCGTGCGCGCGATCAAATCGCAGCCCGCGCAGAAGATGGCGCCTCCCAAGAAGCACGCAGGAATCACTCGGATGGGCTTCGACGACTTCAGCGCCGACTTAACGAGATGCGGAACCGCGATGCCTACGAACGACACCGGACCAGCGAACGCGGTCACGCAGGCGGAGAGCATGCTCGCTAGAAGGACGAGCACCACGCGGAAGCGTGCGACGTTCACGCCGACGCTTTTCGCGTAGGCTTCTCCCAGCTGGAAGGCGGAAAGGGGCTTCGATATCGCGAATACGCATGCGCTCACGGTGATCACCACGACCGCGATGACCGCGACGTCGTCCCAGCTCGAACCCGAGAAGCTACCCAAAGACCAGTTGTGCAGGTTTACGATGGACTGGTCGTCGGCGAAGGCGATGAGGAAGTTCGTCGCCGCCGAGCAGATGTATCCCACCATGACGCCCGCCACGATGAGCATGGCCATGGAACTTATGCGCCGTGCGATGAGGAGCACGAAGCCGATGGTGATAAGCGAGCCCAGAAACGCTGCGACCACCATGGCCGGCGAGGACATGGCCTGGTTCGCGCCCAGAAGTACGATCATCGTAAGCGCGACGACGAACTTTGCGCCCGAGGAGACGCCCAAGATGAACGGGTCGGCGATGGGGTTGTTGAAAAACGTCTGCAGCAGGAACCCGGAGAGGGAAAGCGCCCCGCCGAGAAGCACGGCTGAAAGCACACGCGGCAGGCGAATCTCCCAGATGACTTGGCTTTCCATGGAATTGGCCGCGCCGCCCGAAAGGATGCCGGGGATGTGGTCTGCGGGCACGAGCACGCTCCCGATGCACAGGTTGGCCCCGACGAGCACGATGAGGACAACAGCGAGCAGCGCCGTCACGACGCGACACCGTGCGACGCGCCCCGATTCGTCGTATGCCATGGAAAGTCGGCTTCTCATGGTGCTAGCCGAGCTTCTTCAGATAATGGAAGTCGCTCGCGTCATCGCCGGTGAACGCCCCGTGCAGCTCGTCGATAATGTCGGCGGTAGAAGTCATCTGCTGGTACATGTCGGCGCTTGTGACCCAGACGTTGCCGTTCTTCACGGCTTTGAACTGCGACAATAGCGCGTTTTTGCCTACGAAGTCGTTCAAGGTGGCAACCGATTCGTCGATGGTGCCGTTGTAGACGATGATGTCGGCATCCTTCGCCGTCGCGTAGAAGCGCTCCATTTCGAGCGTTACTGACGAACCTGACGTCGACGCCGTCTGCGCGTCATCGAGCGCGTAGTTGCCGCCTGCAAGCTCGATCATCTGCGCCACGTAGTCGCCCGCCCGCCGCGTGACGGCGGCCCCGTTCGAGTTAATGTAGAAATACGCCACGGTTTTACCTGACGACGCAAGCCTCGACGTTTGCTCGACGCGGGCCTTCTGCTCGTTGAACAGGTGCGCGGCCTCGTCTTCCTTGTCGAACAGGACGCCGAAAAGCTTAATCCACTCGACGCGCCCGAGTGCTTCGGGCTCGCTCGACGACTGTTCGGTGAGCACGACGAGCCCGAGCTTCTGCAGCTTTTCCTTCACATCGGGCGTGTGGTTGATCATGGTGTTCTCGATGGCGAGCGTGCAGCCCGAGGCCGATATTCGCTCGTAGTCGGGCGCGCTGTACTTGCCGCCGTAGGCGATCGCCCCACTTTCGAGCGCGCTTTTGAAGCCCGCGACCGAGCAATCGTCGGCCTTCGTGCCCGACATAATGATATTGTCGTTCGCATCGAGCGCGTCGACCAGGCACATCGTCGCCGACGACACGAGGTACACCTTGTCGGCGGGGCGCCTTATGACCGCGATGTCGGAGCTCAACCCATCAGGTACCTTTGCATTTTGCGGCACCACGAGGAAGCGCTCCCCGTTCGAAATGCAGATAAGCCGCAGGCCGCCTTCGTACTCGTCGACAGTGAAGTGCTTGGCGTATTCAAGCTGAAGCGCCCCCGTCGGCTCCCAGCCGCAGCCCAAATCGGCGTTGTGGAAGTCGGCCGCGGCGTTTGAAGCCGTTCCCGCAGGGGAGCCGCCGCTTGCTTCGTCGCCCGATTTCTCCTTCATGGTGGATGAATCGAAGTGGAGCGTGTAGTCGATGGTGTGCGGCGTTGACATGGCGACGGTCTCGGCCGACACGGCGATGTCCTCGTCGAGCGTGACGGGTATCTCGAACGTGGAGTTGCCGCCGTCGTTTACGGGCGCGTAGTCCACGCCGTTGACGGTCATTTTGTCGTAGTTCGAACTCGACCAGGTGATGGTCGCGGTGTAGGTGTCGCCATCCTTCACAATTGTGGTGGGTGAGGCGATGCTTGCGCGCCCTGACCCACCGGAAAGCGAGACGCTCACAGTGTATTCCTGAGAGCCCGCCGTGGCACCGGTCGCGTTCGGGCTCGCACTGCACCCCGCGAAGGGAAGCGCGAGCAGGGCGACGAGAACGCAGGCGATCGCGCGCGCCGCGATGCTGCGGCGCTTTCTGTTTTCCCCCTTGGGAAGAATCGACCGCATGGCGTTACTTCAGCGCGTCGGCGCGCAGGTCGACGCCGGCGGATTCGAATACGAGCGTGCGGTCGTACCACCGCTCCCTTTTAATGCTCCACGCGGCGCAGGCGGTGTCCTCGTCGAGCGCATCAACGGGCACGTCGTAGGTGTACTTGCCTTCCGCGTTTTCCACATAGGGGATGAAGTCGGCCTCGCTCGCGGTGGCAGCCTCGTCGCCCGTGCCCATGAAGAGCTTGCCGTAGCCCGTGCCGGAAAGTGTCATCACGCAGTGCATGGAGCCGTTTTCCACGATGAGCTGTGCGTCCACAATCCTGAACATGTTCGAGCTGGAATCTACGGTGATCGGATAGGTGCCGTCGGCCACCTTGTCGGCGGTGATGGGGGCAGCGCTTGCGCCCTCGGGCGCATCGGCCGCCTGTTCGGTCTTTTCCTGGGAATCGGCATCGCTTGCCTTTGCGCTGTCGATTGAATTTCCGCCGCAGCCGGCGAGCGAGAACGCGAAAAGCGCCGCCGACAGGGCGAAGGCGAGGGTTTTCTTCAACATGGAGGGGATCCTTTCAATCGCTTCAACCGCCCGCGCCGTGCGGTGGGCGGGCGGGATGCGAATGCAACGGGCATGCGCCGTCAGTCGGGGAAGGCGCATGCCCGTTGCACGGGGACGCGACCGGCGCCCCCGTGCGCGGCGAGTTTACAGCTTGGCGATGGCGTCGTCCACGTGCGAGACGTAGATGTCGTCGACCGCGACGTTCTGTCCCAGACCCTGGAGCAGGCACGTCACTTCGAAGCCGGCGGCCACGAACTTCGCAGCCCAGCTGTCGGGGTCGGTCTCGTCTGCCATGTCGTTGTTCGCGTGGTCGCCCGCGACCACCATGAACGGCGCGAGCACGGCCTTCTTGTAGCCTGCGGCGCTCGCGGCGGCGATAACATCCTCGCAGGTCGGTTCAGCCTCGACGGTGCCGACGAAGAACTGCGTCAAGCCCTCGTTCTTGAACACTTCCTGCATCTTGGCATAGTCGGCGTTGGAATCGGCTTCGGTGCCGTGGCCCATGAGGCACAGCGCCGTCTTGCCGTCGTCGAAGGTCGCCATGTTCTCCTTAATGGCTGCGGCCACCTTCTTGTAGTCGTCGTCGGAGGTGAGCAGCGGGTCGCCGAGCGAGATCTTGTCGAACTTGTCGGCGTACTTGTCGAGCTCGTCTTTCACGTCGGCGTATTCCAGGCCAGCCATGAGATGCGTCGGCTGCACGACGATTTCCTTCACGCCGTCTTCCACGCAGCGGTCGAGCGCCTCGGTCATGTTGTCGATCGTGATGCCGTCGCGCTTCTTCAGCTTGTCGATGATGATCTGCGCGGTGAAGGCGCGGCGGATGTCGTAGTCCTGCCAGTACTTCTCGCGGATAGCGTCTTCGATGGCGCCGATGGTGATGTGGCGCGAGTCGTTGTAGCTCGTGCCGAAGCTCGTGACGAGGATGACCGGCTTCACGGCCTTCTCCTTTTCGCTCGATTTCTCGGAACTCGCAGAGGTGTTGGAGCAGCCCGCGAGCGCGACTCCGGCGAGCGCGACGGCTCCGGTTGCTGCGGCGCCCATGAAGCCGCGGCGTGACATCTGGTCGGACATGGTTTTTCCTTTCCTCGGTTTGCCGGTCCCCCGGCGACAGTTGCTTGTCGGCACAAGCGAAAGAAAAGCGCACCCCTCGGGGTTCACAAGGAGCTAACGCCACGGCGATGCCGTGAGGAAAAGGCGAAGCAGTCTGGCTTGGGGCGCGAGGCGGTTCGCCCGTGCGTCCTATACAGTAATGTCCCTTGCCCAGGATTCCCACCTGGTTCCCTCCGCAAGCCAGCGCGGGCTGTGCGGGCGCCGCGCCGGTCATTTCCTTTTATCCGATTGTCATATGCTCGTTGCCGAATCTTTTACTATGATAGTGGGCACTTTTGAACGTGTCAAAGCCAGGGCGGGCGGCATTGCGCCTCCTGCCTGCGTATTTGCGCCGATTGCCGCCGCAGGCGCCGTGTTTTGCCCGCTGCGCGAATGGCGGCGTAAACGGTTGCGATGAGAAACGGGAAGGGAAGGCTCGGATGATTCATATCGTTGGCGCAGGCTCGGGCGCCGCCGACCTTATCACGCTGCGCGGGGCGCGCCTTCTGCGCGCGGCCGACGTGGTCGTTTGGGCGGGGAGCCTTGTGAACCCCGAGCTGCTCGCCGAGTGCAAGGAATCCTGCATCGTCTACGACAGCGCGCACATGACCTTGGAGGAAGTGCTCGACGTGATGTGCGCGGCAGATGCGCGGGGTGAGGAAGTGGTGCGCCTGCACACGGGCGACCCGTGCCTGTACGGCGCCATCCAGGAGCAGATGGACGCGCTCGACGCGCGTGGTGTGGACTACGAGGTGGTGCCCGGCGTGTCGAGCTTTTGCGGTGCCGCGGCGGCGCTTCGCCAGGAATACACGCTGCCGGGAATCAGCCAGTCGGTCGTGATCACGCGGCTTTCCGGGCGCACCCCCATGCCCGCGGGCGAGGGCATGCGCACCATGGCGGAAAGCGGCTCGACTATGGTCATCTTCCTGAGCTCGGGTATGCTCGCCGAGCTTTCCGCCGAGCTTTTGGCCGCGGGCCGCAGCTCCGATGAGCCGGCGGCGCTCGTGTACAAGGCGACCTGGCCTGAGGAGCGCGTGGTGCGATGCACAGTGGGCACGCTCGCCGATGCGGGCGCGCGAGAGGGCATCGACCGCACGGCGCTCGTGGTGGTGGGCCGCGTGCTCGGAGCTCGCGGCAGGCTTGCACACAACGGCGCGCAAGCGGAGTCGTACGAGCGCAGCAAGCTTTACGACCCTTCGTTTTCCACGGGGTATCGGAAGGCGAGCAGCTAGCGTGGCCTTCGAGCACTACATATATACCGGGACGACCCGCCTGCGCTGCGGCTACACCACGGGGAGCTGCGCCGCGCTCGCGGCGAAGGCGGCCTGCGAGATGCTCTTGTCACGAAAGCCCGTCGGCCTCGTGTCGATCGTCACCCCCGGCGGGCTGCCCGTCGAGGCGAACGTGGTCGACGCATGCATCGGCGAGGGGTGCGCCCAGTGTGCCGTGCGAAAGGACGCAGGCGACGATGCCGATGTGACCGACGGCGTGCTCGTGTACGCGCGCGTGGAACATGCGGGGTCGGGCACGGGTACTGCGGGCACCAAGGACGTGCCCGCGCACGAATCGGAAGTTTCCATCGATGGCGGCGTGGGCGTGGGGCGCGTGACGTTGCCCGGGCTCGAGCAGCCGGTGGGGGCGGCCGCCATCAACGCGACGCCGCGCGCGATGATCACTTCGGCGGTGCGCGAGGTGTGCGCCGTGCACGGCTTTTCTGGAGATATTGCTGTGATAATTTCGGTACCCGAGGGTGTTGCCCTTGCCGAAAAGACCTTCAACCCGCACCTGGGGATAAAGGACGGCATCTCCATCCTGGGCACGACGGGCATCGTCGAGCCGCGCAGCCTCGCTGCCTTGCGCGACAGTATCGAGCTCGAGATCCGGCAGCATGCGGCTATGGGGCGGTGCGGAGTCGTGCTCACGCCCGGCAACTACGGCGCGCAGTTCATCTCAGGGCATTTCCACCTAAACGGTGCGCCGGTGGTCTTCATCTCCAACTTCGTGGGCGATGCGATTGATTGCTGCATTCGCGAGGGATTTACCAATGTCCTTCTTGTGGGACACATCGGCAAGTTGGTGAAGGTCGCGGGCGGTATCATGGACACCCATTCGCGTACCGCCGACTGCCGCGCGGAGATTCTGGCCGCCCACGCGGCCATGGCCGGCGCGGGCGCGAAGACCGTGCGCGAGATCATGACGTCCGTCACGACCACGGCGGCACTCGAGGTAATCGAGGCCGCCGGCGTGGGGGACGCTGCGTGCGCCTCGCTCGCTGCGGCAATCGAGGACAGGTTGCGCCGCCGCGCGGCGGGCGCATGCAACATCGCCGCGGTCGTGTTCGACGCCGAGCGCCGCGAGCTTTTCCGCACGTCGGG
>CBCSNQ010000080.1:0-9910 GCA_965141565.1 uncultured Collinsella sp.
TTCGACCCAAATTCGACCCACAACGAGCTTGAAAGCGGTCAGGCGGAGCATTACCCTTGGGGTGTGACCCCACGCAGGGCCCTCCACCAAGGGTAATGCCCACCCGCCCCAGCCCTTTGCGCCATTCCGCGCAACCGAGCGCGATTCTCAGGCACTTCAGGCAAGGAACACGATGAACGACCGACCTCTCGTCATAGGCAAAGGAACGAAGCAACGCCGCGACAAATACACGTGGCGCTACCGTCACAGCCTCGGCAAGGATCCGGTCACGGGCAAATACCGCTATTCGCCGTGGCAGACCATACATACCACCAAAAGCCGAGAGGTCGACGCCGCACTCGAAGCCTACAAGGCAGAACTCAACAGCGGCACCTACGTCCAAAAATCGAGGGACACCGTCGGCTCGTACGCAAAAAAGCTCCACGACAACCGCGAAGGAACCATCACGCCGCTCGCCTACTCGACATCCTACTCAATCGAGAACCGGACGCGCACATCACATGCGTGATGCTCATGCTCGACACCGACATGAGAAGGGCAGAAGCCCTCGGGATGACGTGGTCCGATGTCTCCGTCGAGAACAGAAGCATCCTCATTGAGCAGCAGTTCGCGGCCGATCGAAGCGTTCGCTCGCCCAAAAGCAAGAAAAGCGTGCGGAGGATCTCGATAAGCGAGACGCTGACGTCGTATCTCGAATTCTGGAAAAAGGAGCAGGCCCGCGAAATGGAAGCCTTCGGCCTGGAACAAGTCAAAGGCACTCCGCTCGTCCACTCATTCGAACGAACGAAAGACAGGCATCCCCAAGTCAACTTCATGGACCTGAATGGGTTTTCGCGCTGGTTCAGAAACTTCAGCGTCGAGAACGGGTTCGGCAAGTTCGAAGGCGTTCGAACATACCATTATGTGAAGGAAACTGTCGACGGGGAAACGATTTCGAAGCGTTATGAGCATAAAGAGTGGCTCGAATTGAGGGATTACCTCAGGAAGCATCCCAAGGTTCGCGAGGCGAGGCATATCAGCACATATGAGAGCGAGCACCTTCCTTACGGATATTCGGGCCTATCGAGCCACACCGCTACTGCCGCTACTGCCCGCTACTGCCCGCCAGCTTCCGAACCAGCGGGCGGTAGCAGCACCCCGAACATCTCGCCGACAGCGCAGAGAGTCGTCGACCTGGCGGCCAAGGCCGACATCGAGGACGTGATGCTGTGCGACCTGCCCGGCGTCCTGTCCTTCCTAGGGCTGCCACCTGAGACGGAGATGCCGCCGGGCAACAAGGGGAAGACGAAGCTCAAGAAGCTCTACAGGAAGGTGGCGCCGAACAAGGCATACCACTCCGGCGAGCGCGCCAAGGATTTGATCTCGCACCTCGACATGGCAGAGATCAGGGCATCGGCGCCCGTCCAAGAATTGGGATGCAGTTCAATACGAGCTCGGGGCTCTTTTCGTCTAGATTGGGGACGCATGGCCGGACGAAAACAATTTGCGTCTGGTAATAAGCGTACGAAAGCGCAATTTACGTCTTAATTCCGTACGCAAATCAAGACGAAAATCGTTTACGTCTGCTTTAATCCGTACGAAAACGGTTTTCGTCTTGCAGGGCAGTTGCCGTTTCTACAGTTCAACTTCCAGTTCGGCTTTGTGCTCGTAGAGGTAGTCGCGCATGTAGGGGATGGCAAATGAGACCTTGCCGTACGAGGGAGCCTCGATAATCGATTCTCTTAACAGGCGGCTGCGGACGGAACTCACCTGTTGAGGCGTTTTGTTTAGGGCATCGGCAACCATGCTGGTCGAGCTCGTCTGCCCCAAAGATGCCATGCTCAGCAGATAAGCGATGCACGTGGGCGGAATGCGCTGTAGCGCGGGCTCAATCACCATGGCACAGAAGCGTTCGCGTGCCGTTGCAATGCCGCGCTCGGCTTCTTCTTCTCCAATAATCGGTGTATGTGCGCGTCTTGCCAACTGCCATGCGTAGTATCCAACGAGTTGGATCATGAAAGGATAACCTTGCGTTGCCTCGGCAAGTTGGCCGGCAATACCTGGCTGCAACTCCATGCCAGACGCTTCAATGGTTTCCTCGAGGGAGTACGACACTTCGGTTACTGCCACAGCCTTCAGGTCAAAGGGGAGGGCACGGCGCAAAAACGTAAGTGTCTTTCCGTTGATGATGCTTTCAATCATCGAAGGCAGCCCCGCAAAAACAAAGGCGATATCAAGGTCTTCGCCGATAACCTGCTGAATCGCAATGGAGAGCGTTCGGACCTCATCGAGCTCTGCGTCTTGAACCTCGTCGAGAGTGATGAGCAGGCCATTTTCATTCTTGGATATTGTCTGTCTCATGGCGTCGCGTAGCGATGGACCGATTCGCTCAATGTCTATGCTGCCGATGGATATGCCAGCTACGGTGGGCTCAAATCTGGCGTGTTTGGCCTGGAATTTGGGCTGCAGCTGTTCGAGAATGCGTTGGCAAAGTCCCTCGGTTGCGACCTCTTTTATGACCGTCCAGCCACGGCTTTGCGCCAAACGTGAGCACTCGTCAAGGAGGACCGTCTTGCCCGTTCCACGGACGCCGGCTATGCGCATTAGGCGCCCCGGGGCACCAGGCCCGTTGATGAGGCCTTCATTGAATTCTTCGAGTACATCTTCGCGGCCGATAATCGTGGGGGGTGTTTTACCTGCTGTGGGCTTAAAAGGGTTTGTTTGCATGTGAGCCACCTTTGCTCAAGATATAGCAAGATATAGCAAAGTATAGCAAGATATAGCAAAGTATAGTGAGATATAGCAACGTATAGCGCTGTTTGCGGGTTCTTACGGTGGTGCTATTTCCTGAATGCCGCGCGCACAAAGCGCTGAGCGAACAGCTTATTAGCGATGTTGATGACATGGGCCAAGAACAGCGCCGAGATGGCGGTGGTCACGCCAAAGCCGCCCAGGTTGTGCATGAGCGCGAGCGACAGAACGAGAGACACGGCGACATGCGAGCAGTCGAACACGACTTTTACGTCGCCAAAGCGGCGTTTAATCTTTCGGCAATGACCTGCACCAGGCCGTCGGGCGCGTTGGGGACAACGCCCATGTTGACGACGAGACTTACGCCAAATGCAGTGACAGCGAGGGAGAGCAGCATGGTCTCAACCTGTATGGGGAGTACTGCGGGATGCAGCGGGTTGACCGCCGTGAAGAAGTCGGTGAAGCCGCCGATGAGCGTTGAGAAGCACAGCTCGAGCAGGATGCGCGGCTGGAACTCGCTTCGCAAGATGGCTAATTGCGCCACGATGTAGGCGACGTAGGCCGCGGTGATCCAAAAGCCGAGCGTCTTGCCCTTGAGCATGGATAGGGTTGTGGCAAAGCACGTGAGCGCGACGACGCCCAGGCCGGATGCCGTCTGGAGACTCATACCGAGTGCCAGTACTGCAACGCCCACCAGATACATCAGCATCCTGATGACGATATGGAACCAATCGATCTTTTCGCCATTCATGATGATGAGCGGTCGCATGTTGCTACCCGTCCTTTCGGTTGTGTGAAAAAACTGACCCGGACCGGCAAAAGAGGGTTATCGGAGGCACTGCTGTTAAAGCAGAAAAGCCGGCCCCACGGTCAGTTGTCTAGGAAGTGTCTCGCTGTGCCGGAATGGGACTGAAGGGCCAGCGAGACGGGAGGAAAGCAAATGACATTGCGTGGGCAATAGGATGCCAAGATGGTAGGGTGCGTCTTAGCATCCTATTGCTCACGCTTGACGAAATCGGTTTCGTTTGAGCCTTAGTATACGCACGGGATTCTATTTGCAAAGAGAAAAACAATAAAAAGTGAACGTTCACCTAATCGTAACAACTCGTTGGCTGTATCATGGCGGTAGTCGATACGAAACCGATTTCGTATCGACTACGCATGCGTTGTATCTGTCCATTATCTGGTGGTGTAAACGAGGGGTTACACCTGCCGCAAAAGCGGCATTCATCATTGTCCAGATTGAAAGGATCACCATGGAACAGCATACCGATTGCTCGTACTGCATGTGCGGGACCGACAACACGCTCGTCGATGCCTTTGGCATCCCCATGCTTGACCTGCCTGCCAGCAAGCTCATCTTGTTTAAGGAGCAGAGTCATAAGGGCCGCGTAATCGTGGCCTCCAAGCAGCACGTCGATGACATCTCCTGCATGTCCGAGGAAGACGCCGCCGCCTTTATGGCCGATGTCCGCCACGTCGCGGCAGCGCTGCACAAGGCGTTCAATCCCGACAAGATTAACTTTGGTGCCTACGGCGACACCATGCATCACCTGCACGTGCATATCGTTCCCAAGTACAAGGACGACCCGTTTGAGTTTGGCGACGTGTTTGCCATGAACCCCGGTCGCGTCACGCTCGAGTCGGCTCAGTACGACGAGATCGCCCAGGCAATTGTCGCCAACCTGTAAGCGAGTAAAAGCGGCTATTTCGAATAGAAGCACTTGGCTTCATTGCCAGTTAAAAGGAGCTTATCTATGAATGCGGGAGTTGTTTCACTCCTTTGGGTGCTGGTGGGCGTAGTCCTGCTGGTCGCCATGATCGTTAAGTTTAAAATCAACAGCATCATTGCGCTTATTCTTTCCGCCATTTTTATCGCCCTTGCCGACGGCATCTCTGTGGGCGACCTTGTCACCACCATGGAAGATGGACTGGGCGGAACGCTTAAGTCGCTTGCGCTGATCATTATCTTTGGCGCAGCCATCGGAAAACTGATGACCGATTCGGGTGCCTCGCAGCAGATTGCCGACACTATCGTTGACAAGCTCGGTATTAAGCTGCTGCCTGTTGCGCTTCTGATCATCGGCGTTATCTTTGGTATGAGCATGTTCTACGAGGTGGCGTTCCTTATCGTTACGCCGCTCGTTATCAGCATCGCCAAAGAGGCCGACATCCCCTATATGCGCCTGATTATCCCGGCTGTTTCTGGTACCACGATGGGCCATTCTCTTTTTCCGCCGCAGCCTGGTCCTATGGCGCTGGTGAGTGCCTTTGGTGCCGAGGTTCCGCCGGTCTACATCTTTGGTCTGATCGTCACGATTCCGACACTTATCTGCTCTGGTCTTTTGCTGTGCCATTTCATCCCCGGTCTCGATGACATGCCGCTTGGCAATGTTATGAAGCCGGCGGAGCGCAGGCCCGCGGACGAGCTTCCGCCGTTCTGGCTTTCCATTCTGGTGCCGCTGTTCCCGGCAATCATCATGATTGGGGCTTCGATTATCAAGAACACGGTGGGCGAGGGTTGCTTTGCATACGATCTTGCCAGCTGCATCGGTAGCGCAGATATCACTATGCTCATCACGATGATTCTTGCCATGGTTGCGTATGGTTATACGCGCGGCATGGATGGCGGAGAGATTTCTAGCTCTATGTCCGATGCTATCAAGGGCGTCGCGAACGTGCTGCTCGTTATCGGTGCCGGCGGCATCATGAAGCAGGTCATCATTACTTCTGGCGTTGGCGCGACGCTTGCCGACATGGTGAGCCTCATGCCGGTGTCGCCGCTGATTTTGGCTTGGGTGATCACGGTGGTCCTGCGCCTGCTCACCGGCCAGGGTACCGTCTCGGCCATCACCGCCGCCGGCGTCGTGGCACCTATGGTTACGCAGTTTGGCATCAACCCGGTGCTTGCAGTACTGGTCTGCGCCTGCGCATCCAATACCATCACGCCTATGTATGACGGCGGCTACCTGCTGTTCCAGCAGTCGTTTGGCCTGTCGATGAAGGATACCTATAAGACATGGGGCCTGTTGGAGCTCGTCAACTCCGTTGTCGGCCTCATCATGGTTCTGATCCTGAGCCTGTTTATCTAGGCGAGAAACGCATAAGACAAGCGTGTCTCACCGCAAGCCCGCGGACAGTTGCCTATCAAACTGTCCGCGGGCCTTTGCTTTTTATACCAACGGCATGTCGCACCCGTCCCCCTCATAAGTTGCGGTGGAATAGTTCCTGTTTTTGCTGCTGAAGGCTTTGAACAGGAACTATTCCACCGCAACTTATGAGGGGGCGGGGGATGCGATAGTATTGCATGGCGGTATTCGATTAACCGAGGCTTCATCCGAGGGCTTTATGGAACAACACCAGCATTATCAGAGCCTGCAAGACCAGGCATACAACGCATTGCGCTCTAAGATCATCTATGCCGAGTTCAAGCCCGGCACGCGCCTTTCGGCGATTGGTCTGGAAAAGGAGACGGGAATCGGGCGCACGCCCATTCGCGAATCCTTTGTGCGCCTGCGTGAGCAGGAGCTGGTGGAAACGCGTCCCAAAAGCGGCACCTATGTCTCAAAAATCAGCATGGAGCGTGCCGAGAACGCCTGTTTCTTGCGCGAGAAACTCGAGAGAAGCGTGCTTATTAAATGCTGTTCGGCCGCCACGCCCGAGCAAAAGCATCGGCTCGAGCAGATTCTTACCGAGTCCGAGTCGCTCGACCATAGCGAGACGCGTCGTTTCTTTGATCTGGATAACCTGTTCCATGAGACGTGTTTTGAGATTGCCGGCCGTCATATGTTGTGGGATTGGATGAAGAGCGTCAATACGCATTTTGAGCGGTATAACTGGCTGCGCGCGGTATCTCAGGACCTTGATTGGGAGCCGATTCGTCGTCAGCACCGTCGGATTTTGGAGGCCATTAAGGAAGGCGACACCGATACGGCGAGCTATCTGGCAGAGACGCACTTGCATCTGATGCCCGAGGAGCAGGGTCCGGTTATCGCCTTGCATCCCGACTACTTTGAGCTGTCCAAAGATACGGCCATCTAACTCGCCCCCCCCATTAGTTGCAGTGAAATAGGAATTGTTTTGCGGCTCTGATGGTGTAGGCAGTCCGTATTCCACCGCAAGTGCCGGGGCACATCGGGGCACGAAAACGCTGCGGCGCCGCTTGGAGGAAAAGACCGGAAGCAAGGGTCCATTCCTCCAGACGGCGCCGCAGCTGTTTTGATGGTTCGGCTTTTGTCGAAGTGTCTTAGTTGAGCGCGACTGCCAGCCGAGTAGGCAAAGCGGCTCGGGGGCGTGTCGCTTCCGTCACGTTCTATCAGCATACAAGACAGTTTTGGTTCTTGTTCGTGACGGAAACGGCGCGCTTCCGAGCCGCTTTAAAAGAAAGGGGGCGAGGTTTAGGGCACGCCCCCTTTCACGATAGAGAGCTAAACCTAGCCGCGGACCTTCTTGACGACGTCCATGGCCTCGTGGGCGATCTGCTCGACCTTGGAGAAGTCGCCGTCGGCAAACAGGGCCGGCTTGACCATCCAGGTGCCACCGCAGGCGATGATGGCGGAGGAGCTCAGGTACTCCTCGACGTTGGCGGTGCTCACGCCGCCGGTAGGCATAAAGCGGTGACCGACAAACGGAGCGGCGAGGGCCTTGATGGTGTTCAGGCCGCCATACTGGGACGCGGGGAAGAACTTGGTGACCTTGAGGCCCAGGTTCTCGGCTGCGGTGACCTCGGAGGGGGTCACGGTGCCGGGAAGGACGGGCAGGTCGATGTCGATGCAGTGCTTCACGACGTCCTCGTTGTAACCCGGGGAGACGATGAACTTGGCACCGGCTGCGCGGGCCTGCTCAACCTGCTCGACGGTCAGGACAGTGCCGGCGCCAACGCACATCTCGGGCTCGGCCTCGGCCATAGCGGCGATGCACTCGGCGGCGCAGGCGGTGCGGAAGGTGACCTCGGCGGACTTCATGCCAGCTGCCATAAGGGCGTGGGCGAGCGGAGCGGCGTCCTCGACCTTGTCGAGCACAACGACCGGCACGATGCCCAGGGACTCAAGCGTGGTGTAGAACTGATCGAACATGATGTTCCTTTCGATGTGTGGCGCGCATGGGCGCGTGATTGCCAAATGTGCTGGTCAGGAGCCGATTTTGGATTGGTTATCGGAGGCACTGCTTGGGGTTCAAGCAATTCCAAAACCGGCTGCTCGACCAGTCATGTAGGAAATGCCAGGCAAAACCGGAATGGGACTGGTGGTTTTGCCCGGCCGGAGGAATCGGGGAGCGGGCCGCAGGGGTATGGGATTGGAAAGCTGCGGCCCGCGGAATGGAGACGGACTAGCGTGCGACGCGAGTGCCACCGTCGGCGGCTGATGCCACGGCTGCGATCTCGTCTGCGGTCACCAAGTTGGAATCGCCCTTGATGGTGAGCTTGAGGATCGAGGCCGCGATGGCGTAGTTGACGGCAGCCTGCGGGTCAAAGTCGTTGATGAGGGCATGGACGAGGCCGGCGTTGAAAGCGTCGCCGGCGGCAACGCCCTCGAGCACGTGTACATCGTGAGCAGGGGAGAACCAGTGCTCGCCGCTCTCGGCGTCAAAGAGCATGCCCATCCAGATGGAGCGCTCGACGCAGGAGATGTTGCGGACGACCGAGGCGACCTTCTTGCAGCCGTACTCGGCGCAGATCTGACGGGCCATCTCGACGTAGGTGTCACGCTCCTCGATGCCGTGGGCAAGGGAGCCGGAGACGCAAGTCATACCGAGGCCGGCAGGCGCGTCCTCGTCGTTGGCGATGCAGATGTCGACGAGCGGCAGGAGTTCCTTCATGGTGGCCTGAGACTTCTCGGGCGACCACATTTTGCCGCGATAGTTGACGTCGCACACGGTGGTGATGCCCTTGGCGCGGCAGGCGGTGAGCGCATCCTTGCAGGCGGCGGCCATCTCGTCGGAGACGGCGGGAGTCACGCCGGAGAAATATAAGACATCGATGCCCTTGAGGATCTCGTTCCAGTCGAAGACGTCGCGCTTGGCCATGTTGATGGCAGAGAACTTACGGTCGTAGACACAGCCGTTGCCGCGCTGCGAGGCACCGACCTCAAACACATAGGAGCCAAGGCGGTCGCCCTGACGCACGACGCGCGTGGTGTCGACGTCGTAGGCCTTCAGCGAACGCAGGGCGCACTCGCCCAGACGGTTGGCCGGGACAACGGAGACGTAAGCGGCCTTGTCGCCCTGGTAGGCCAGGGAAAGAGCGGTGTTGGCCTCGGCGCCGCCGTAGCGGACGTCAAACTCGGTTGCCTGCTCAATACGCAGGTGGTCTTTGGGTGAGAGTCTCATCATGATCTCGCCGAAGGTAAGAACCGTTTTACCCATGGTCGCGCAGCTCCTTTTACTCGTGCGTACACCTTTGATATGGCGTTGGCACGCAGATGCCAAGACGGTAGGGTGCGTCTTTGCACCTGCGTGCCAACGCTCGCCGAAATCGGTTTACGAAATCGGTTTCGTTTCGAGTTGTAGTATACTCACCTACAGCGTTTTGCAACCGAGATTTTTAAAAAATGCCTAAAATGGCTCAGATCGCCGACAATTGGGAAACGGGGTGCGTTATGGCGCAGATGAGAATCAAGGACATTGCCGCCGAGGCGGGCGTGAGTCCGGCCACGGTCTCGCGCTACCTCAACAACCGCCCCGGGCAAATGACCGAGGAAACCCGTGCTCGCATCGCGGCGGTTATCGAGCGCACCGGCTATCGCCCGCGTGCCGCCGCGCGCAATCTGCGCAGCTCGCGCACCAACCTCATCGGCGTGATCCTGGCCGACATCGCCAACCCGTTCTCCAGCGCCATGCTCGAAGGGCTTTCCGTCAGCGCCGCCGCGCGCGGCTGCTCGCTCATGACGGCCATTAGCGGCAACGACCCCGCTAAGGAAGCGGAGTCGCTCACCAGACTTATCGATGCTGGCGTGGACGGCCTGGTCGTCAACACCTGCGGAGGCAATGACGAGGCGATCGCCGCGGCAGCGGGACGTCTGCCCGTCGTGCTGCTCGACCGCGACGTTGCCGACGGCGGTGTCGATCTAGTGACATCTAACAACCGTGAGCTGGTCGCCGGCTTGGTAGACGAGCTCGCCGCCGCTGGCAGCGAGCGCCTGTGCCTGCTCACCGAGGCAAGCGACGACAGCCCCGTGCGTCG
>CBCSNQ010000081.1:0-9847 GCA_965141565.1 uncultured Collinsella sp.
CCGGCTTTCGATTTTGACATGGATAGGTATACTAAGACACTCGATGACCTCAATCCGCAGGCGCCGCGGTTTGCCGTGAGCGCGCGCAAGGGCGAGGGCATGGATGCCTGGTGCGATTGGCTCATCGGGCAGATTGAGCAAGCAAGGGCGTAAGTCGGCCGCCATACGGGCGGGCGTAGCCGCAGAGATACGAGATAGGAGCCTCTTTTGAAGCTCATCATCGCCGAGAAAAACGACGCCGCGCGTCAGATTGCCGAGCGTCTGTCCACGGGCAAGCCCAAAAAGGACAAGGTGTACAACACCGCCATCTACCGTTTTGAGTGGAAGGGCGAGGAGTGCGTGACCATCGGCCTTGCCGGTCACATCCTAGCGCCCGATTTTTGCGACAGCGTGCTGTTCGATAAAAAGCTGGGCTGGTATTCGGTCACCGAGGACGGCGAGATACTGCCGGCCGACATACCCGATGGCCTGGCGCGTCCGCCCTACGACACCAAGCGCAAGCCGTTTCTTGCCGATGGCATCTCAATCAAGGGCTGGAAACTCGAGAGCCTGCCTTACCTCACCTGGGCGCCCGTCATTAAGCTACCGGCCGAGAAGGAACTCATTCGTTCGCTCAAGAACCTCGCTAAAAAGTCTGATAGCGTCATTATCGCCACGGACTTCGATCGCGAGGGCGAGCTAATCGGTTCGGACGCCCTTAACAAGGTGCGCGAGGTGGCGCCGGACTTGCCGGTTGCCCGCGCCCAGTACTCTTCGTTTACCAAGGCCGAGATCACGCAGGCCTTCGATAATCTCGTCTCGCTCGACCAGAATCTGGCCGACGCCGGCGAGAGCCGCCAGCACATCGACCTCATTTGGGGTGCGGTGCTCACGCGCTACCTGACGCTCGCCAAGTTTGGCGGCTTTGGTAACGTGCGCTCTGCCGGCCGTGTGCAGACGCCGACGCTTGCCCTGGTGGTCGAGCGCGAGCGCGAGCGCATGGCGTTTGTGCCCGAGGACTATTGGCAGATCCGCGGCATGGGCGCCGCACAGGGTGCTGCCGAGGACGACCGCTTTAAGATTGCGCACAAGACGGCGCGCTTTACCGACAAGGATGCTGCTGAGGCGGCGTACGGCCATGTCGACGGCGTTGCGACGGCAACCGTCGCCGCGGTGACCAAGCGTTCGCGCAAGCAGCAGCCGCCCACGCCGTTTGCGACCACCTCGCTGCAGGCTGCCGCCGCAGCCGAGGGCATCTCACCTGCGCGTACCATGCGCATCGCCGAGTCCCTCTACATGGCCGGTCTCATCAGCTACCCGCGTGTCGACAATACCGTGTACCCTGCGACGCTCGATCTGGGCGCCGTGGTGAGCGACCTGGCAAAGATCAACCCGGCGCTGGCGCCCGTATGCAAAAAGGTGCTCGCCGGTCCCATGAAGCCCACGCGCGGCAAGGTCGAGACCACCGACCACCCGCCTATCTATCCTACGGGCGAGGGCGATCCGTCCACGCTCGACGGCGGCCAGCGTAAGCTCTACGACCTCATCGCCCGTCGCTTCCTAGCGACGCTTATGGGTCCCGCGACCATCGAGAATACCAAGCTCGAGCTCGACGTGAACGGCGAGCCGTTCGTGGCCTCGGGCGACGTGCTCGTGACCCCCGGTTTCCGCGAGGCATACCCGTACGGTCTCAAGCGCGACGAGCAGATGCCGCCGCTGGAGCAGGGCGATACGGTCGACGTGTTCGACATTAAGCTCGAGGCCAAGCAGACCGAGCCGCCCGCGCGCTACAGCCAGGGCAAGCTCGTGCAGGAGATGGAAAAGCGCGGCCTGGGTACCAAGTCCACGCGCGCGAGCATCATCGAGCGCCTGTACGCCGTGCGCTATCTCAAAAACGATCCCGTTGAGCCAAGCCAGCTGGGCATTGCCATCATTGACGCGCTGTCGCAGTTTGCCCCGCGCATCACGAGCCCCGATATGACCAGTGAGCTCGACGGCGACATGACTCGCGTGGAGCGCGGCGAGGACACCGAAGAGCATGTCGTGACGCACTCGCGCGCGCTGCTGGCCGGTGTGCTCGACGAGCTGCTCAAGCATACGCAGGAGCTGGGAGACGCCATCAGCGACGCCGTCACGGCCGATGCGCGCGTGGGTGCCTGCCCCAAGTGCGGCAAGGACCTGGTTATGAAGACGAGTGCCAAGACCCGCGGCAGCTTTATCGGCTGCATGGGATGGCCCGACTGCGACGTGACCTATCCGGTGCCGAGTGGCGTCAAGGTGAGCCCGCTAGAGGGCGAGGCCGCCGTGTGCCCCGAGTGCGGTGCGCCGCGCATTAAGTGTCAGCCGTTCCGCCAAAAGGCTTTCGAGATTTGCGTGAACCCCACATGCCCCACCAACTACGAGCCCGACCTTAAGGTGGGCGAGTGCAAGGTGTGTGCCGAGGCCGGACGCCATGGCGATCTGATTGCGCACAAGAGCGAGAAGAGCGGCAAGCGTTTTATCCGCTGCACCAACTATGACGATTGCGGCGTGAGCTATCCGCTGCCGGCGCGTGGCAAGCTCGAGGCGACAGGCGAGACCTGTCCCGAGTGCGGCGCTCCCATCGTGGTGGTCAACACGGCGCGCGGTCCGTGGCGTATCTGCGTCAACATGGACTGCCCGACCAAGGAGAAGAAGCCCACCCGCGGTCGCAAGACTGCGACCAAGGCGACCACGGCGAAGAAAACCACGGCAGCCAAGAAGACTTCGACCGCCAAGAAGTCGACCGCCAAGAAGACTGCCGCGAAAAAGACGACCACCAAGAAGGCGGCCGCCGACAAGTAACCGAGCACATATAGTCACGGTGGGGCCGGGCGCGCAAATGCAAATGCGCGCCCGGCCCCACTTCTAAGTTGCGGTGAAATAGGGACTGTTTTTGCTGGCAAAAGGCCTAATTAATCCCTATTTCACCGCAAGTTTTGATCAGTTGTTGGGATTACTTCACCTCGACGGGCTTGGCGCCGGGATAGCGGTCCTCAAAGTCCTGACGGTACTTATTGTCATTGGTGCCCGCCACGTTGTCGCGTGACAGCGGCGCCACGATCTCATTCTTGTGGTCCGCGGGCTTTGCGTACTTCAGGCTGATCTCCCAGGCATCGCAGATCGCGTCAATGCGGTGGTCCAGGTCGTCATACAGGGCAACGATGTCTTTCCAGGAGCTGTAGTTCTTGGAGCTCGTCGGGACGTCCAGGTCCTCGACGATGTCGTAATACTGCTCGATGGTGTCCTCCGTGCGCTCGGCGACGTCGGCGAGATTTTGACGGGCGGTGCGATCTTCTTCCAGATAGCTGCCATTGAAGGCCTGCGCGCAGGCGCGGACCTGGTTATCGAGATCTTCGAGCAGGTCGTAGTATTCGCTCAGGCGACGGTAGAGGTTTTGCTCGGAGAGGGTCGCCTGGCTGCCATCCTCGTCATCATCGTCGTCATCGTCAAAAAGGCTATTGGGGTCGTCGAGAGGCTTGAGGTCATCATCGTCAACATCATGGTGCAGCTTAGTAATCTCGGCAGTCGTTTGCGTGGCGGCGTTGTCGAAAGGCTTGATCACAAAAAAGATGACCAAGGCGATGATAATTGCCACGAGCACAACGATAACGGCGATAAGCGCCTTGGTGCTGCTCTTTTTGGCGGCGGGGGCCTGTGGTGAATCAGGCGCGTACGTAGATGCCGGTTGCTGTTGGGGCGGGGTGTCCGCGACGGATATGCGCTGCGTCGTTTCGACCGCTGCGGGGCTGGCGGCGGGGTCGGGGCGATAGGCGAGGGGGTCGTCCGGCTTAGCTTGCGGCGTATCGAGGAAGCCGGTCTGCTCAAACGCGGGTTGGCCATTGCTTGCGGTTGTCTGCTCAACGGGTGCACCGCATGAGGTGCAGAACTTGGCATCATCTGCAAGAAGTTTGCCGCACGAGGCGCAATACCGAGACATTGCCACTCCTTTCGCCACATTTCAAATCAATACGACGATTATACCCAGCGCTCAAAAAAGTCGGCAGCTAGGGACGTTCCTTTTCTGCCGGCACTTTAGGAACGTCCCTAGCTGTCGCCTAGTCATTTAAGAGCGTCCCCAATGACTACCCAATGACTAGGCCCGATTTGGGGCGCGCCTGCCCCTGGGGTATCATGGCTTGGTTGATATATCTGCATTTACGCGCCTTATAGGAAGGGGCTGCGCTCATGGCTTTTGAGCCCGCTCAACATAGCTTTATCACGCTCGAGGGCGTCGATGGTGCCGGCAAGTCCACGCAGGCGCGTCTGCTTGCCCGCGCGCTCGAACTCGCTGGCTACCAGGTTGTGAGCCTGCGCGAGCCGGGCGGCACCGCCATCAGCGAAAAGATCCGCGCTCTGCTGCTCGACCCCGCCAATACGGCGATGGGCGACACCTGCGAGTTGCTGCTCTACGAGGCGGCGCGCGCTCAGTTGGTGCACGAGGTCATAGCTCCCGCCCTCGCGGCCGGCAAGGTGGTCCTGTGCGACCGCTTCTACGATTCCACGACCTGCTACCAGGCATTTGCCGACGGCCTCGATCGCCAGATAGTGTGCGATGCCAATAACCTGGCCGTCGCGGGAACACACCCGGCGCTCACGCTCGTCTACCACATCACGCCCGAGCAGGCGGCGCTACGCATGGCAGCCCGTGGCGCGGCAGATCGCATGGAGGCAAAAGGCATGGCCTTCCAGGAGCGTGTTTACCAGGGATTTTGCGCCATTGCTGCCGAGGAGCCAAACCGCGTAAAGCTCATCGACGCCACTGCGACCGTCGAGGAAGTCTTCGAGAAGACGGTCGAGCAGATTCGCGCGTACGGTCTCGTCATTTCGCAAGATGCTGTCGCCGCCGCGCTTGCCAAGGAGGCCGAGTAACATGGCCCCCGCTCAGGCAAGCCTGCTGGCCAAGCTCGACACCCAAGAGCGCGTTCGCGATTTTTTGACCAACGCCGTCGCCAGCGGCCGCGCATCGCACGCCTACCTGTTTTTGGGCGCTCCCGGTGCCGGCAAGCTCGATGCCGCATGGGCGCTCGCCCAGGCCTTCCTGTGCGAGCAGGACGGCTGCGGAGCATGCGACAGCTGCGTACGCGTTGCTCGGCATACGCATCCTGACGTGCACTATTACACGCCCGAGAGCGCCACAGGCTACCTCATTGCCCAGACCCGCGAGCTGCTCGATGACGTGCCGCTGGCGCCCATCCGTGCCAAGGCCAAGGTCTACATCATCGATCGTGCCGAGCAACTGCGCGCTAACACCGCCAACGCGCTGCTCAAGACACTCGAGGAGCCGCCCGAGGGCGTTATGTTCATCTTGTTGGGCACCTCGGCAGACGTGATGTTGCCCACCATCGTGAGCCGCTGTCAGTGCGTGCCGTTTCGGCTGGTGTCGCCCACTGTGGCCGCGCAGGCCGTGAGCCGCGCGACGGGTCAGGATCTCGCGCGTTGCCGCATGGCGGTCGCCGTGGCGGGAAGCCCCACACGCGGCATCGAGTTCCTTAAGAGTGCCGAGCGCCAGGATGCTCGCCGCCAAATGGTCCGCGCCATCGATTCGCTCATCGCTGCCGACGAGGCTGATGTGCTCAGCCGCGCCAAGTCGCTCATCGTCGCCGTTAAGGCGCCGCTCGCCGAGGTCAAGTCCACACAGGAAAAGGTGCTCGAGCAAAACGCCGACTACCTGTCGCGTGGAGCATTGAAGCAGCTTGAGGACCGCAACAAGCGCGAACTCAACGCGCGCGAGCGTTCGGGTATCATGGAAGCGCTGGCGAGCGCGCGGACGCTCATGCGCGACGTGCTGCTGACACTTCAGGACGAGGCGGCCGACGTCGTGAACGAAGACGTGCGCGACACGATCGGGCGGCTTGCCGCCGCGACGAATGTTGCGGGTGCCACCCGGGCGCTCGAGGCGGTCGCGACCGCCGAGCGCAACATCGCCAGAAACGTTACTCCCCAGCTGGCCATCGAGGTCATGCTGTTCGATATCAGGAAGGCACTGAAATGCCGTTAGTCGTACCCGTTAAGTTTACCTACGCCTCGCGCGACCTGTGGTTTGATCCGCAGGATCTGGATATCCTCGAGGCCGATTATGCCATTTGCTCCACCGAGCGCGGAACCGAGATCGGCCTGGTCACGGCCGATCCCTTCGAGGTGCCGCAAGATGAGATCGGCCAGCCGCTCAAGCCCGTGCTGCGCGTGGCGAGCGACATCGACCTGCAGCTTGCCGACGACCTGGCCATCCAGGGCGACGAGGCCATGGTCGATTTCCGTCGTCTGGTCAAAGAGCTCGACCTCGAGATGAAGCCGGTCGGCGTCGAGTACCTGTTTGGCGGCGAGAAGGCTGTGTTCTACTTTGCGGCCGAGGAGCGCGTCGATTTCCGTCAGCTCGTCAAGGACCTGTCCTCGACGCTGCACATTCGCGTCGACATGCGCCAGATCGGCGTGCGCGACGAGACCCGCCTGGTGGGCGGCTATGCCCAGTGCGGCCAGGAGCTCTGCTGCACGCGCTTTGGCGGACAGTTTGAGCCGGTTTCGATCCGCATGGCAAAGGAGCAGGACCTGCCGCTCAACTCGTCCAAGATTAGTGGCGTCTGCGGCCGCCTGATGTGCTGCCTGCGCTACGAGTTCGAGGCGTACAAGGACTTTAAGAGCCGCGCGCCCAAAAAGAAGACGCTTATCGATACGCCGCTTGGCAAGGCGCGCATCCAGGAATATGACACGCCGCGTGAGCAGCTGGTGCTGCGCCTGGAGAACGGCAAAGTCTTTAAGGTCAACCTGGCCGATATGACGTGCTCGGAGGGTTGCAAAAAGAAGGCCGCCGAGCAGGGCTGCAACTGCCGCCCCGACTGCGTGACGCGCGACGTGCTCGAGCGCATCGAGTCGCCCGAGATGCGTCTGGCGCTCATGGAACTCGATCGCGAAAACGGCGTCGACGTGGGCGATGGCCTGTCGAGCGCCGATCGTCTGGCCGGCACATCGATGCCCAAGCGCCGTCGTCGCGATGCCGAATCCGATGCTCGCACCGCTCAGGGCCAGGGCGAGGGCCGTGGCCGTGGAAAGGGCCGCGGCAAGGCCGAGGCACCCGAGGCCGAGGAGGCAGCTGGTGGCCGTCGCCGCCGCAAGCGCGCGGCGTCCGTCGACAATGGCGAGGCCGCGGGTAAGAACGCTTCCCGCGAGCGCGAGGCTCAGCAGCCCCAGCAGCAAAACCGCGGCGGTGGCATGAACCCCACGCGCCGTCGTCGCCGTCACCTGTCGAGCGAGGAGCGCGAGGACGCCTTCCGCGCCGCAGCCGCTCGCGAGGCCGGTGCCGCTCCCAAGGGTGGCTCGGGTTCCGACGCGCCTGCCGACAAGGCTGGCAAGCCGCGTGGCGAGGAGGAGCGCGCGTCACGTCCGCGTCGTCGCCATTCCTCGGGCACGCAGCAGAAGCCCTCGGTTCCTTCTGTGGCCGATCAGGTTTCGGATGGCGAAGTCAAGGTCACGCGCCGTCGCCCCGGCGATGGCGGAGGAGCTGCCGCCAAGGCTTCGCACGGCGGCGCTCGCGACGAGTGCGAACCGCGTGAGGATCGCGGCGGCGAGGGCTCGACCGACCAGGGTCAAAAGCGTCGCCGTCGCCGTCGCTCCCGCAAGCCGCGCCAGGACGGTGGCGAAGGCTCGACCCGCACCTCGTCCGCACCGCAACCGCCTGCCGGCGAATAACGTCCGTAAGCGGATGTAACCCGCCTGACCCCAGCACCTCTGGGTATCATGGCTCTACACCGACAACCCTCCCTTCGCCTTCGCGTAGGGAGGGTTGTGTCATGAAGAGACATCTGAACGTATTGACTCGCTTGCAGGGCGCAGGCGTCCTACCGTTTGCGGACGAATTGCTACCGCTTGCCGAGCGCGCGACGTATGAGGCGCTCGAGGCGTTGTCGCCCACGCGATGCGCTGGCTGCGAGCGTTCCGGTGCGCTGATCTGCCAGGATTGTCTGGCATCGCTCGCGCTCATCGATCCGTGTCATAGTTGCATCCGATGCGGCGCCCCGTTTGGGGATTTGCTGTGTACCGAGTGCTCGGTCGAGGGCACGTCTTCGGCAATGGCCGAGGCGCTCGATCGCTGCCTGGCGTGTGCCGTCTATGCACATCCGCTGCCGCGCATCATCAAGGCGTACAAGGATGCGGGCGAGCGCCGTCTGGCACCGTATCTGGCGGAGTTGCTCTACGACACTGCCTTGCATGCCCAGGTGGCAGCATCCGATCGCTACGGCAGCGTGCTGTCCGGCGCCGACGCGGTGGTATTTGTGCCCGCGACTGCGGCAGCGTTTCGGCGGCGTGGGTTCGATCATATGGAAGCAATCGCGCGCTCGTTTTGCGATCTTTCGGGTGTCCCGTTGCTGGACGCCCTGGTTAAATACGGTCATGGTGACCAGCGAGAGCTCGGTCGCGATGAGCGCCGGGAGCATGCCTGGGGCATGTACGAGACGGTCGAGGATGTGCGCGGCCGCCGTCTGCTGCTCATCGATGATGTCATTACCACGGGCGCGACCATGGCGGCGGCCTCGGCGGAGCTCAAGCGTGCCGGCGCCGCAGCAGTCGATGGCCTCGCTATCGCACGCGTTTGGTAGGGGGTGGCTTTGTGGCAGTGAAGATAGCGCGGCGCATCGAGCCGACAAGCGAGCAACTGGCGGCCTCTGTAATCCTGACTGGCGCCTCGGCGCTGCGCATGATGCGCGCCGAGCGCCGACAAATGGGTTACATCAGTTGGAGGGACCTCGCTCCCGATGAAGAGTGCCGTGTGCTGCGCGCATCGTCGCCCTCGGCCGAGGACATCTATCTTCCCGATTTGGTGAGGATCGGGGTCGTGAGTGGCGAGGTTCAAGAAGACCTGTGCCTACTGGTGGGGTCTGCAAAGCAGCGTCGCCGCATGCCTGGTGCAAGCTGGTCCGTTTGTTCTACAGGCCTGCCGGACGCTTCGATTTTGGAGGTGGAGCCGGGGGTGTACAGCTTGTCTCCCGAGGCCCTCTGTGCCGCCGTTGCGCGCGAAGTCGGCTGTATCCAGGCATTTGCCCTGGCCCAGGAGCTGTGCTCCAAGATTTCGCTGAGCGATCGCGGGCAGTATTTGCCTCCCTACAGCTCGCCTACCGTGAACAGGCTTGCAAAGGATAAGGACCAGCCGTCAGATGTGGGCTACTTTGAGGTAGAGCCAGTGCTGACGCCCGATCGCCTGGCAGATTACCTTGCGGCATGCAAGGGGAGCGCGGCCAAGCAGCTGCGGCGGCTGTGCCCCTTTCTGTCGGAAAACCTGCGCTCACCCATGGAATGCATCATGCTTGCCATGTTTTCGCTTCCGTTTTCCTATGGCGGATTTGCCTGCGGTCCCTTTAAGACCGACCACAAGATCGAGTTCAACGACCGAGCGCAGGCGATCTCGGGGATGCCGTATGCGGTTTGCGATGCCCATCAGGAAGCAGCCCGGTTTGACCTGGAATACAACGGTGAGCTGGGCCATTCGTCTCGCGGCGGGCGCATTCACGATGAAAAACGCAATACGGGTTTGGCGTCCATGGGAATCGAGGTCGCGACGGTCAACAACGAGATGCTCTGCGACATGGAAGCGATGGAAGCGCTCGCATGGCGCATCCACCAGCGTATGGGTAAACGATATCAGAATCGTGTAGAGGCTCGTCGAAAGAGGCAAGATGCTCTGCTGAATACGCTCCGAGCGTGCTTTGGGCTCAAGCCGGCGTAAAACTATGGCTTTATAGGGGGTCTGTTTATATGCCATGTGCAAAAAACGGCAAATATGAGTACTGTTACTAGATTAGTGACAGCAAAAATAAAGAAACTTGGGCCGAAAAACTGGATTCAGCGAAGAGATAAT
>CBCSNQ010000082.1:0-9845 GCA_965141565.1 uncultured Collinsella sp.
TGTTTGTGCTCATGATGCTCTTTACCGCGTTGGCGCTCATTGCCGGTTGGGGCTTTAGGCAAAGTGCAGGTCAGGCCGGCACACACGAAGGCAAACCCGCGATCGGCGACATCACATCGGATAAGGCCAGCCAAAGCCCCGACCCCAACACGTCTTCCCACGTCACCTTCGCGACCAGCATCAAGACAGTCTTTACCAACAGCGTCCTCGCGCTACTTTTCTGCATCATCTTCCTCTCGAACTTTGGCTACGGTGCCTTCGATCCGCTGGAGTCGTTCTTCTACCGCGATGTCCTGCGCGTCGGTGTCGAATGGATGGGCTGGCTCTCGTCGGCCAGCGGTGTGGGCGCGGTGCTGGGCGCCGTCCTCGCACTCCGCTTGCCACTGCGCTTCGTCAGCCTCAAAACGCTGCTCGTGGCACTCACGTCCGTGGGCGTGGGAAGTCTGATTTATGTGGGGACACCGTACGTGGGCGTGGCCCTTATCGGCCAGATTGTCCTGGGCGTGGCCTGGGGCGTCGTCAACCCGCTCCACAACACTATCGTGCAAACGACGGCTCCGCTCGAGCAGCTCGGTCGCGTCAACTCGGTCATGGGTTTTGGCAACATGTTCGCCGGCGTGGCGCCGCTGGCGATTGCCCCGTGGCTGGCAGCGACATTTGGCGTGCAGCAGACGCTCGTAGGGGCGGGCATGGTCGTGACGGCGGTTCCCGCGGCGTTGCTGCTGTTTGGACGCCAGCATTTTGATCGTGCCGCAAGGCGGTAAAACCATCACAACATTCAGCGAAAATCGCGATTTTGCCGAAAAACGTCGAATGTTGTGATGGTTTGCGCTCCGGCCAGGCCACCCTTCGGGTTCGGCCACCACAAGGGGGGGCAGGCGCCTTTGTGGCGATCGGGTCCCAACGGCCTGCGCCTTGGTATACCATGTACGCCGTTCACGAATGCACCCCACACCGTCGCGCTACCCAGAAAGGCCCCCATGGACACCACCTTCAGTCACATCAAAGCCGTGTTCTGCGATATCGACGGCACGCTGCTCACGAGCCAGCACACGGTGTCCCCGCACACCGTGGCGGCGATTCGCGCCCTGCGCGAGCGCGGCGTGCTCTTTGGCCTGTGCACCGGGCGCGACGCCCACGCGACCGAGGCCATGTACGAGCTCTGGGGTATCGAAGGCCTGGTGGACGTGCTCGTGGGCTGCGGTGGCGCCGAGGTCATCGACCGTGCGCACGGCATCAACGAGCTGAGCTATCCGCTGCCGGGCGAGACCATCGCGCGCATCTGCAAGCACATGGCGGACCTTCCGGCAACGCCCGTCTGCCCCCGAGACGGCGTGTTCTACGTGCCCGAGAGCAACGCGTGCGTCGAGCACCTGTCGCGCGTCGACGGCGTGCCCTACCAGGTGGTCGATTTTGCCGAGTTTTTGCGCGAGCCGCAGCCCAAGGTGATGTTTACCATGGCGCCCGAGGTAATGCCGCGGGTGATTGAGCGGGCGTCGACGTTTGCCGATGACACTGTTAAGGCGGCGGCTCTGCAAACCACGCAGCGGCTCTACGAGTTCATGGATCCGCGCGTGTCCAAGACGCGCGGCCTTGTGCGCGTGGCGGAGCTCAACGACATGGAGCTCCAGGACATCTGCGTGTTTGGCGATGCGGACAACGACACCTGCATGGTGGCCGACGCCGGCGTGGGCGTGGCCATGGCAAACGGCAGCGACGCCACTCGTGCCGCCGCCGACTTTGTAACCGCCAGCAACGACAAAGACGGCATCGCGATCTTTATCGAGGAGCATCTGCTGTAGCGCCGGGGGAGAACCACCACAAAAGGGGCAGGCGCCTTTGTGGCGGCCTCAGGCGATTTGGGTGAATTGATACCTAAAATCTGCGCGAAAATTCAAATAACGTTGTCTGAACATTATGCTTCTAACCACCGATGAGTTAAAGATATTCCCATCAATTTGGTAGTCTATTCCTCCCGGTTAATGATCTACCGTTCACGGTCGATTTTCGACCGTTCGCAGGATGTCTGCTCTTGAGCAAAATGTTGTGCAAATAAATAAAATGCTATTAAAAAACTGATAACTAACTTAATTACCAGTAGAAACAGATATTTTATAGCGAATAAAAGAAAGCAAATCTGAGTAAATGTCAAGAGAATTGAGAACTGGCTACAAAAATGTCGGTTTTGTTGCTCGGATGTTTAAACAATCGTTACAATAGTATTACTAAGCGTGCGCAATTACAGATTGCGCAGATACGTTTGATAGGGAAAGAGCAAGATCGCGGTCTCTTGGGGAGGAGACATCGATGAAAGCGAATTCAGACAAATCTAAGCAGAGTAATAAAGCGACGCGCCGTGTACTGGCAGGCGTTTTGTGCGGAGCCTCCGTGTTGAGCCTGGTACTGTCGCTCGTCATGCCTCCGATCTCGCAGGCCATCGCCAACGATGCCCAGGCGGTTCCTACCGAGAAGACTGTGATGGGGGGGGGTTCCTCAAGTGAGTCTACTGATGTAGACAACACCAACAACGGGGACGCCGAAAACCAGAATAGTGACGAGACCGAGGGTGGCGAGACCGATCCTACAAATGGCGTTGAGCAGAATCAGGCTGAGGATCAGCCTGAGGGCGAGCTGCAGGTCGAAGATAACGAGCCGGCAGATGACAATGCCGTAAAGGCGGCCGCGGAAGGCGGGCAGACTGAAACGGCATCCGACAAGATAGATAGCGCGGAAAAGCTGAAATCTGGACTGGAGGCGGCAAGCGGCACTGCCAACTTCGAACTTGTGAACGATATTGATATCAGCACGTATATTCTGCTCGACAAAGACGATAGCAATATCACGCTGGATCTAAACGGCCATAAGATTAAGTATTCGAATATAAATCAGCCTCTGTTCAACATCACTAAAGGTGCAACGTTAACCGTCAAGGATAATAAGCAGGATGCAATGGATATTCCGACTGGCGACGACTTCGTTTGCCAGGATAATTCGCTCAGCAAAAATGGTAACCCTGCTTCCATGACCCACGACAATTCCAATATCCCTACCAATCTCACCTACTATGTAACTGGATCGTCTGTTAAGGCGGACGGCACCAGTACTACCGAGACTCTGTATAAACATGAAACGAGTATCGGCGGTGCCATCGTGGCATGTGCTGACAAAGACAACCTGAATCTTGACTACCTGAAACTCATTAATCTCTATGCAACCGACAACAAGGGCGGTACGTTCAATCTCGAGAGTGGCGTGATTACGCAACAGAAAAATATCAGTGTTAACAGTTTGGTTTATGCCGAGGAAGGTTCTACCGTCAATATGAGCGGTGGCTACGTTTGCGGTGCAACCTCTAAGAGCCAAGGCGCAGGCATCGAACTTGGCGTCAAGAACGGCAAAGGCGCCACCCTCAACCTCACCGGTGGCGTGATCGCAGGTAACTGCGCTTCCAATGGCGGCGGTGTGTACGCTAACGGCGTCGATGTGAACCCTAAAGACTCTGAAAACAACATGACCAAAATCAACATGACCGGTGGCGTAATCTCCGGTAATAGCACACTCGCCGTGGGACTCGGTGGTGGCATTATGGCCAAGGGCGGCATCGTGACCGTTTCTGGTGGCTATATCACGAATAATAGAATGGCTAAATTCTGCGGCAAGGATGGCAAAGGTGACCATGGCGGTGCTGGGCTTGCTGCAAATTATGGAGCGAAAGTCACTATTTCCGATGGTCAGATTACCGGCAACTACTCCGAGGAAGCCGGCGGCGGCGTTTACGTTACCGATGTCGAACGGAATGACCAAACGTCTCGCTCAGGAATGGCGTGGCTGAATATCACGGGAGGAATTATTGCCTCTAACGTGAGCTACCGATCTGAAGGTGCCGGCGTCCGAGTGGGCCAGATGGTTGACGCGATGATTAACGGCACTGAAAACAATAAAGTCTATATCACTAACAATCGCTGCATGTCTCGCTTTGACTGGGGTGGCGGCGGCATCTTTGTTCAGGGAAACTCAAACCAAGGCAAGGAATATACTGCTGGTAGGCTATTCATATATAACTCGTACATTAGCGCCAATGAAGCTGGCGGCTACGGCGGTGGCGTTGCAGTCTGCCCCACGGGCAAGACGTTGGTAACGAACACTGAAGGCACAGCGATTTTTGGCAACACTGACGCTAAAGACGCTAGTTCTTTCACCAAATATGACCCGCAGAATAATAATAACAGTAATAATGGTAGCCTCCATCTTTCTGGCGGCGGCGAGGGTAAGGATGAAGACTGGGTCGCCTATAACTCGGTCGACTCTAACAAGGAACATGTTTTTCGTAAGAATGGTCATGCCGATTTTTTCCTCGCGGCGGAAGGTCACACAACGCCGGTCGCAGTGGTAAGCGGCAAGATGCTTGGCGATATAGACGCCCAGTATTCGGGAAGCATTGAGCTAACGAATCGCATTGCCATCCCCGCCAACGGTGCTGCTCAGGTAAAAAATAGCATCGGTTTGACTTCGGGTGTTGATACCACGGATAAAACGACGATTGGTGCAGTACGGAATAAAGCGACAACTTTCATCACGGGCAACTATTCTTGGGACCATGGTGGCGGCATCATGTCGAATGGCAGCTTGTACCTAGGCGTGCCTGCGGATACGTACATCTTACCGAGCCTTAAGTTGAAGGCAACCAAGGCGCTGATAAATCAGCAGACCAATCAAAACATGAAATTTGACAAAGGCAAGTTCTCCTTCTCGGTCTACCGTAAGGATTCGGATGACGCGACGGATCCCTCTTGGAATGACAAGACATTCAACAGTGACGGCTGCACCTTGGTCGGAACCGCCAAGAATGATGAGAGGGGTAACATCACCTTTGACCTTGGCGAACAGTACATTGATAAGGCTGTTAAGGCTAATGAGATTACATACTACTTGGTCGAAAATGCTGGCAATGATCCCGACATCACGTACGACCCAGCCGTGTACAAGATTGTGGTGAAGGTTCAGGACAACAAAACGCAACTCATGAATGTGCCTAGCAGGGAAGATCCAAACTCGGAGGTTTCTCTTTGCGTTCACAACTACACGATCACAAGCGTGAGTCTGGGAGATTCAACTAACCCGCTGGAAAAGAACGAGCAAGGCTATTATTCGATTGTCGGCCCCGACGGGGGAAAGACCTTCACCAATAAGTACACTCCGTACACCTCCAGTGGCTCCTGGACTCCTAAAGCGACTAAGGTCGTTGTGGGTGGCGAGATGAAGGAGTTTACGCTTCAACTTGCGAAAGACAGCAGATTTAGAGAAGAAGACATCGTCGGCACTGCCGTGACCTCTGGCGATAAAAAGAAGCAGACGCTTCCGTTCATCTTTGATAAGGGGATTGCGTACACGCTCTCTGATATCACGAAGGATCCCTACACTGCTGGTGACTCTACGGGTCGTGGCGCCTCCAAGACCTTCACGTACTATATGCGCGAGAAGAAAGATAGCTCGATATTCTCGCACTACAAGTTCGACAAGTCGGTCTATAAGTTCACGGTTACGGCAACGGATGACACCGAAGGACATATCGACTGTGCGGTGACCTACAGGAAGGGAACCGTTGACTCCGAAGGCAAGTGGAAAAGCGACGATACCACTGACCACGACCTCACCGAGTCCACCCCCACCTTCACCAACACCTACTCCACCTCTTTGCCCCTTTCTGGTATGTCGGGCGTCACTCTGACATACCTTGCCGGCGCGGCAGTGCTTTGCGCTGCTGCGGCCTGGATGCACATTCGTCGCAAGGCGAATGCGAAGGGAGGCGAGCGTCGTGAATAAGAAAGTTTGCTCCTTCCCGATCTTGTTTGCGCTGCTTGCCCTCCTGATCGGCACCTGCGCGGTTGTGTTCCCCGCTTCCGCGCAGGCCGCGCCGACCTCGACCGGTTCCATCACAGTGAGTGGCACCGTGGCGAGCAGCTACGACGCCTACCAGATCTTTAGCGCCAACGTCGTCGACGGCGACAGCGACGCTAAGATCGCCACCGACCTCGCCTGGGCAAGCGATGCCGTGCGCGACGCCGCGCTGCCTGTGCTGCACAGCGCCGGTATGCCCAATTCCCAGACCACCGCGCAGGAAGCTGCCGAGTGGCTCAACACCGATTCCCACCTTACGAGCGCACTGAGCGCACAGCTCGCTCGTTCCCTCCAGAGCTCTGACGCCAAGTCCGTGGCCCTTAACGCGGGCACGACGGCCGAGCTGCCCTGTGGCTACTGGCTCATCGTCGCCGACGACGACGCCATCGCCCAGGGCGAGGCCGGCACCGCGCCGATCATGGCCCTGGTGGGCGGCAGCGCCGTCACCGTCAAGCCCAAGGCCACGACCCCCAAGGTGTCCAAGCATGTGTTGGAGGACGGCACCGCCGCCTGGCAGAAGGCCACCGACGCCACGGTCGCCGACGACCTGTACTGGCGCCTCTCTGCCACGGTCCCGGCGGGGCTCACGGCCTACGACACCTATACGGTGCGGTTCGTCGACACCATGAGCGCGGGACTCGACCCCTCCAAGGTGACCGCGAGCATGCGCGTGTACGTGGCGGCGGGCGCGGACGGCGGCTTTGACGCCGTCTCAGCCGGCAAGGACGGGCACGCCGGCACCGAGCCCGCGAAGGGCTGGACCGATATCACGGCCCAGTGCGCCACCAAGGTGGCGGCGGACGGAACTTTCACCGTGCGCACCGGCGACCTGATCGCCGCGCTCGGTGGGACCGAAGCCTTCACCGTGGGCGCCCGCGTGGTCGCCGTGTACAATGCGCCGCTCAACAGCGCGTGCAACCACGGCATCGCGAAGGGCAACCCCAACGAGGTCTACCTGCGCTACCCGCGCTCTCCCTTTGCCGACCAGTCCGGCGACGCCGGCTTCACCCGCACGCCGAGCGATGACGCGTGCGCCTACACCTGGGATCTCGCGCTCACCAAGCGCGGCAGCGACGGCGATAAGCCGCTTGCCGGGGCGGTTCTGAGCATCGCCGACGACCGCGGCCGCACGCTGGCGGCCGACGGCACGTGGGATGCAAGGGGCAAGGCCACCGTCACCACGGGCGAGGACGGCCGCGTGACCGTTTCGGGCGTGGACTCGGGCAAGCTGGAGGTCCGCGAGATCAAGGCGCCCAAGGGCTACGCCGCCTTTGAGGGCACGCGCTCCGTGACGGTCAAGGCCGAGGGCCTGGACGTCGACCAGGTGGCCGCCGCCAAGCCCAAGCTCACCATCACGGCCGAGTCACCCCTGCGCGCCGACAGCGCGGACGGGTCGACGGGCAGCCTGGAGGCGTCGCTCATCAATACGCCCACCGGCACACCCCCTAGCATTACCACCGGAGGCTTTATGCCCTCGACTGGCGATATGGCAATGTACGCCGCGGCCGCCGCAGCGGTCGCCGGAGCCGCGCTCATCGTGGTCGCGCTCCTGGTCAAGCGGGGAGGTGGCAGCCATAAAGAGTAGCTGGCAGCCCCACAGAGAGCGGGGCGAGACGTAGCGAAGCAGATGCTAAGACGCAGACAGACAGATTTAGATCAAATGGAATTCGAGCAGAAAGCAGAGGAAAAGAAGATGAGCATGAGCAAGAACATCGCACGCCTGGCAGTAACCGCCGGCCTCACAGCAGCGCTGAGCTTCGGCGGCGTGATGGCCCCGGTGACCATGGCGTTTGCTGAGGGTACGACGGGTTCGACCGTAACTTTCAATGACCCTACTTATCAAGAGACTACGACCTATAAGGGTATCCAGATCTTTACGGCTAATGTGAGCGATTCTGCTGTCACCAACATTCAGTGGGCCGGCTCTTCCCAGGCTGAGAAGGATGCAATTCGGGACGCTGTGGTCAGTGCAATTGATGAAGCCGTGAAGGCAGAAGATGCCAACAATAGCTACAGCAACCAAAATGCACAGGATGCTGCCGAATGGTTGAATGACCATGCTGGAACGACTGCAACTACAAAGGTTGCGAACGGTCACGTTTTGAATGTGATTGCGAAAAAACTGAATGCTAAGTCTCTTTCTGGCGCTTGGAAAACGACCAGCAAGGACGATAAAGCCCTTTCTGGTCTCACCGCCGGTTACTGGCTCTTCCTGACCAATAGCGTGGCAGAAGGCTCGGATACCAGCTCGAAAGATGTTTTCACTTCGCCCGTATATGCGGTCGTTGATGGCAAGACCAAGAAAGTGGTGACTCCCAAAAAGAGCGTACCCACCGTCGATAAGAAAATCTTGAGTGCCAAGGGCGATAAAGAGCTCGATGCTAGTGACTCCCATGTTGGACAGGACGTAACGTACAACCTTTACGGCACTATCGCTGACAACTACGACACGTACGGCACGTACTTCTATCAGTTCTCCGATCAACTTTCCAAGGGCCTGACACTGCAGAATGGGGCTAAGGTCTATCTCTATGCGAACGAGGCGGCGGCGAAGGCCGATCCGACTCATCAGAACAATACGGGAAAAGATATTACTGGCATATTTACCCCGGCTTCTGGATCCGCGGATGCCAACGGCAACGTTACGGCAACTTGGACTTGTGGCAACCTTAAGCAGGTAGCGGACGTTACTTCGGGATCCTGCATCGTGCTCTCCTATAAGGCGAAGATCAACAGCGAGGCCGCCATTGGAGGCAACGCAGGCAACACCAACACCGCTACGCTTACATACTCAAACAACCCTATGATCAACGACACCGGCACGACGGTGCCCGATGAGGTCAAGACCTACACCTATGGTCTCAAGCTTAATAAGGTCGACCTTGGCACCGAGGAGGCGCTTAAGGATTCGAATATTAAATTTACTATCAGGGTGAAGTCAGCGGCGGATTCCAACTTGGAGGGGAAATACGTTCAGTCCGATGGAACCCTCGTAGGCGATGTGTGCAAGCTTTCCGTCACCAACGGTGCTATTACTATCAAGGGTCTTGGTGCGGGAACCTATACGGTTGATGAGACGGACGCTCCCGCTAATTACGATAAAGTGCAGCCCTTCGATTTCACGATTACGCCAAACAGGGACAGCGAGGCTTCAGGCGAAAGCCCGGTTGGAGCCAAGTATGAGATTAATACCAGTCAGAAAGACCAGGTCATCATCGGCACGCTGAACAATTCGAAGGACGACAACAAGCTCGAAGCCCAGGCTGGCACAGTTACAAACGACGACGGCACCTTCAACATCACCGTTGGCGATACCAAGCATGTCGGCCTCCCGCTCACCGGTCTCAACGGCGTGACCTTCACTTGGATCGCTGGTGGCGCGGTGCTGTGCATTGGCGTGGCGCACCTCATCCGCAGCCGTAAGCAGGCTGAGGAGTCCGAGCAGGAGTAGCGCTCGCTCACCCATCCCTTTGGCAGGTGGGATGTGATGGCCATGAGACTTGCGGACACTTTTCTCGTCCATCGACGTTCTTGCTTTGCCATTCTCTTTTCGGGGCAGACTCCGTACTGGAGTCTGCCCCGTTTTTTTTTGGATAACGCAGCCAGCCTCCATCGTCCGATGGATCAGGCGTATGAATATCGAACAGATGTTTGCAAATATTGCGTTTACCAGCTGTAAGTGCGAGTGCTCGCAGTAAAATACCCTTGCGACGCATCCCGTGCGCGGGCGGCCGACGACTCGATCGGAGGTCCCCAAATGCTGAAATTCCTTAACGCCCTCGCCGCCCTCGCGACGGTGGGCACGTTCGTCATCGCGTTTCTTGACTCGTATGAGGTTCGGTTTAAGGTCCGTAGGCGCACGCGCGGTGCGGACGGTAGAAGGCATTTGCGCCGCAACAAGCGCAAATAAGAATGCCCGGGGGTCGGATCCCGGGCATTTAACAAAA
>CBCSNQ010000083.1:0-9843 GCA_965141565.1 uncultured Collinsella sp.
TCATCTCGGCCCCCAAGCTTGCAAGTGCGCTCAAGCCCGGTCAGTTTGTGAACATCGCCGTACCCGGCGATGCGTCCTCGCTGCTTCGCGTGCCCCTGAGCTACTACCGCGCCGACGCCGAGGCCGGCACCGTCGAGCTGTGGTACGCCGTCGTGGGCGACGATACCCGTCGCTTGTCCCAGATGGGCCCTGGCTCCACCTCTAACCTGCTGGGCCCCGGTGGCCGTGGCTGGATGGTACCCGAGGGCACCAGGAAGGCCCTGCTCGTCGCCGGTGGCATCGGCGTTCCGCCTGTGCTGTGCCTTGCCGGTATGCTTGCCGAGCAGGGTGTTGATGTGGACGTGTGCTTGGGCTTTGGCACCGCGTCCAAGGCCGTGGGTGTCGATGAGTTCCGCGCGCTGGGCGCCACGGTTAACGTGTGCACCGACGACGGTACGCTGGGTACGCACGGTTTTTGCACCGATCCGGCAGCCGAGCTGCTCGGCGAGGGCGGCTACGACTACGTGGCCAGCTGCGGCCCCGCCGTCATGATGAAGAAAGTCGCCGCCGCTGCCGCCGAGGCCGGTGCGTACTGCGAGGTGTCTCTCGAGCGCATGATGAGCTGCGGCTTTGGCGCCTGCAACACCTGCAATGTCGAGACGGTCGACGGTATGAAGGGCGCCTGCATGTGCGGCCCCGTGTTCGATGCTTCCAAGGTGGTGGTCTTCTAGTGGGTACCGTGAACATGGCCGTCGATTTCGGCGGCGTCAAGATGCAGAACCCCATCAACACCGCAGCCGGCACCTTCGGCTACGGTTGGCAGTTCCAGAATTTCTTCGATGTTTCCCAGCTGGGTGCCATTACCACCAAGGGCTGCGCCGCCGAGCCCTGGCCGGGCAACCCTGCGCCCCGCATGGCCGAGATTCCCGGCGGTATGATCAACTCCGTGGGCCTGCAGAACCCCGGTGTTGCCGCCTTTGCCCGTGAGTCCGGCCCGTGGCTCGAGCAGCTTTCCAAGGACGGTTGTCAGGTCATTTGCCAGGTTGCCGGGCACTCCGTTGACGAGTTTGTGCGCGCGCTCGAGATGTATGTCGAGCTGTGCCCCTGGGCTGCCGGCTACGAGATCAACGTCAGCTGCCCCAACATCGCCGCCGGCGGTGCCGCCATGGGCTCCACGCCCGAGGGCGCCTCTTCCGTCATGGCCGCCTGCCGCAAGGTGACCGACAAGCCGCTGTTCGTAAAGATGGCTCCGGTTAACGTCGCCGAGATTGCCAAGGCTCTCGAGGCCGCCGGCGCCGACGGCCTTTCGGTCATTAACTCCATCCAGGGCATGGCCATCGACGTTCATACCCGCAAGTCCCGCGTGGCCAAGCCCAAGGGCGGCCTTTCGGGCCCGCTGTGCCACCACATCGCCGTGCGCATGGTCTGGGAGGTTGCCCAGGCCGTCGATATCCCCATCAACGGTGTCGGCGGTGTCATGACGGGCGAAGATGCGGCCGAGTTTATCCTGGCTGGCGCTACCTGCGTGTCGGTCGGCATGGCCAACTTCGTCGATCCGTGCGCTTCGCTCAAGATCGCGCACGAGCTCGAGGCCTGGGCGGAGTCTCAGGGCGTGAAGGACATCAACGAGCTGGTAGGTGCTTTCGAATGCTAGAGACCGATGCCCGCGACCGCGTTATCGTCGCCCTCGACTGCGACCGTGAGCGTGCGCTCGAGCTCGCCCATGAGCTTTCGGGCCATGCCGCTTGGCTCAAGGTCGGCATGACGCTCTATTACGCCGAGGGTCCCCAGATCGTCAAGACCTTTAAGGACCTTGGCTTTAAGGTCTTCCTCGACCTTAAGTTCCATGACATTCCGCATCAGGTGCGCGGCGCTGCCCGCTCGGCCTCGCTTGCCGGTGCCGACCTGCTTTCGGTTCACGGCCTGGGCTCGGGCGCTATGCTCGCTGCCTGCCGCGAGGGTGCCGAGGAGGCGCGCGAGGACCGTGCCAAGCTTGTCGCCATTACCGTGCTCACGAGCATGAACCAGGATTCGCTGGCCGAGATTGGCGTCGAGTCGCCTGTGGCCGAGGAGGCCGCTCGTCTGGCGAAGCTTGCTCAGGCCAACGGCATCGATGGTATCGTGTGCTCCCCGATGGAGGCTCACGATATGCGCGAACTGCTGGGCCCCGATGCTCTCATCGTGACCCCGGGCGTTCGTCCCGTGGGTGCGGCCCTGGGCGATCAGTCCCGCGTGGCCACGCCTTCCCAGGCTATTGAGCGTGGTGCAAGTCATATCGTGGTGGGCCGTCCCATCACCGGTGCCGACGACCCGGTTGCCGCTTTTGACGCCATTGTCGCCGAGCTGGTCGAAAACGTCGCGTAAAAGATTCCCCTAAGTCGCCACTTTTGGGTGTCAATAGCACAAAATAGCCCCCGTGCCTGCGAAAACTTTCCCATCTATTGTGTGGAATCGCGGTTCGGGGGCTTAACTTTGCCCCCGATATATTGCACTTTTTGCAGGTATCGTCTAACCTATGGAGCCGCAATTGAGCATTTTGTACGTTTGACGTGCTAAAATGCCAACATCGAATGAATGTTAAACCAATTATTTGGAGGTTCGAATGGCACTCCCTCAGCTTACCGACGAGCAGCGCAAGCAGGCTCTTGAGAAGGCCGCTGCCGCCCGTCATGCCCGCGCTGAGCTTCGCGAGCAGATCAAGAAGGGTGAGAAGTCCCTCGAGTCCGTGCTCAACTCCGATGATCCCATCGCTTCCCGCATGAAGGTCTCCACCCTCATCGAGTCTCTCCCTGGTTATGGCAAGGCCAAGGCCGCCAAGATTATGGAGGAGCTCGGCATCTCCGCTACCCGTCGCGTCCAGGGCCTCGGCGTCCGTCAGCGCGAGCAGCTCCTCGAGCAGCTGACCAAATAAGTGAGTGCTCAGGATTCCAAGCTCTTTGTGATTTCTGGACCGTCAGGCGCGGGCAAGGGCACGCTCGTCACTCGTGTGCGAGAGCGTCGCTCGAACCTGGGCCTGACGGTTTCGGCTACCACGCGAGCTCCGCGTAAAGGCGAGGTCGACGGCGTCAATTACTTTTTCCTGACGCGTGAGGAGTTCGACCGCCGCGTGGCAAACGGTGAGTTTGTCGAGTGGGCTGAGGTCCACGGCAACTGCTATGGCACGCTGGTGAGCGAGGTCCAGTCCAAGCTCGCCTCTGGCGCTTCTCTGATTTTGGAGATTGATGTTCAGGGTGCTCTGCAGGTCAAGGAGCGCTTCCCCGAGGCCGTGCTGATCTTTATCAAGCCGCCCTCGCTCGAGGTGCTTCGCGAGCGTCTGGTCGGTCGTGGTACCGAGACGCCCGAGACGATTGAGCTGCGTATGGCAAACGCCGCCGATGAGCTTGCCCTTGCCGACCGCTACGACGCAGTCGTGGTGAATGACGATCTCGACCGCGCGACCGATGAGCTCGTTCGCGTTCTCGATATGCATGAAAGGATCTGAGGTCCGTGTCCGTTGTAAAGCCTTGCATTGACGATCTTCTGGAGAAGACCGATCACAACCGCTTCCTGCTCGCTTCGCTTGCCTCCAAGCGCGCCTGCGATATCAACAGCATGCTGCGTGGCCAGCACAATCGTGTGCTTGCCGTCCAGGATGTCGATGACATCACCATCGCGCTCTCGGGTGCCGATACCATCTCGATGGCTATGGACGAGATCGTCGACGGCGATATCTCCTACGACGAGGCCCGTTACGAGAAGGCGCTCGGCCACAAGGTTGCTGAAGCCTAAATGGCAGCCCGCGTCTGCCTGGTCCACTATCACGAGGTTGGACTGAAGGGCAAGAACCGCGCACATTTTGAGCATATCCTCATGGATAACATTAAGGCGGCTTTGGCCGCCTTTTCCGTGAACGCCGTGTCTCGAATTTCCGGTTATATCCTCGTGACCTTTAACGAGCATCAGGCCGACGAGGCGGCGCGTGTCATCCGCACCGTCCCCGGCGTTGCTCGTGTGTCCTTGGCGTACCACACCAACCGCGACCCGCAGGAGTACTGCGCGGCCGCCGTCAAGGCGCTGCGTGAGTTTGGCCCCTTCGATTCGTTTAAGGTGCACGCCAAGCGCTCCAATACTGACTATGAGCTCACCTCGATTGATATCAATCGACAGGTTGGCGAGGTGCTGTGCGAGGCGTTCCCCGATAAAAAGGTCCAGATGCACGATCCCGACGCGATGGTGCACGTGCTGGTTGTTCAGGGCAGCGTTTATGTGTACGCGCGCTCCGAGCGCGGTGTGGGCGGTCTGCCGGTGGGTTCTGCCGGTAAGGTCGTGACGCTTCTGTCGTCGGGCATCGACTCGCCGGTGGCGACCTGGATGCTCGCGCGTCGCGGAGCCGTGTGCGTGCCGGTGCATTTTTCCGGTCGTCCCCAGACGCCGGACACCAGCGAATATCTGGTGCAGGATATCATTCGCGCCCTTGAGCCGGGTGTCCAGATCGGCCGTCTGTATGTTGTGCCGTTTGGCGACTGCCAGCGCGAGATTTCGGTGACCTGTCCCAGCAACCTTCGCGTCATCATGTATCGCCGCATTATGTATTCGGTTGCTGAGCGCATCGCGCATATCGAGGGCGCCAAGGCCATTGTGACGGGTGAGTCGCTTGGTCAGGTTGCCTCCCAGACGCTCGAGAACATCATGGCCGTCAATGAGGCCGTGAAGATTCCCGTGTTCCGTCCGCTCATTGGTTCTGATAAGCAGGAGATCATTGCGCGAGCCCAGGAGATCGGCACGTTTGATATCTCGACTGAGGCGGCTCCCGATTGCTGCACGCTCTTTATGCCGCGTCGTCCCGAGACACATGCCAAGCTCGATGCCGTGCATGAGGCCTGGGAGCTGTTCGATCACGAGGAGATGATCGAGCGCCTGCTCAAACAGACCGAGTATATCGATTTTGGCAGCAACACGTATAAGGCCCCCAAGACCTTAAAACGCAAACATTCGGAGCTCGCTCCGCGCGAGATATACCAAGATCACGAGTAATTTGTTGCATAGGCCGGCGATGTTTTTGCATCGTCGGCCTTTTGCTATCTGGGCGTTTGCTTCTAAATTGTTCATTTGGCGACGCGTGCCTGAATAAATGGACACTTTTCAGCAAGGTTTTGGTCGGGTTTTGGTTAGACCGTGAGCGACGATGTGTGAACCCGGGCGCTGCGACCCCTCTCGCCTGACACGATAGTGTTGGGAGGTGTTTGCTATGGCACAGCGCGAACAACACGAACGGGTCAAACGAATGGATCGCTGGGCGGGAAGGCTGCTCGAGCACAAGGCGGTGGTCGTGGCGATGCTTGTCGTTATTGCGATGGCGAGTGGGTTAGCTATGGCAACGTGGGGCGGCGAATCCGATGGGGTGTCGTTTGATCGTGATGCCACGTCGGTTGAGCGGGCGGATACGGGTTCTGCGGGCGCTTCCGATGATGGCGATCCTTCGAGTGATTCGAAAAAGGCAATTGCGGCCAGTGAGGTCTATGTCGATGTTGACGGGGCCGTAGTGACGCCGGGCGTCTATCGCCTGCGGGAAGGTGCGCGCGTGGCGCAGGCGATTGATGCTGCCGGCGGGCTTACGCCCGAGGCCGATGTCGCGGGCCTTAATCGGGCATCCAAGGTCACTGATGGACAAAAAATCCACGTTCCAACGGTAGGGGAGCAGCAGGCGTCCATTGCGGAAGCCGGTGTTGATGGAGGGACTTCCGCATCATCGGGCGTGAGTGGCGCAACAGGCCTGGTAAACATTAATACGGCAAGCGCGGCAGAACTGCAGGCGCTCTCTGGCATCGGTCCCTCCATGGCACAGTCAATTATCGATGAGCGGACAAAGAACGGTGCTTTTGCCTCGGTTGACGACCTGATGCGTGTGTCGGGAATCGGCGAGAAGAAGCTTGCCAAAATCAAAGATTGCATCTGCGTATGAGTGTGACCGAGCGCGAGCGTGTTATGCCTCCGCGGCCCCTGCTTCCGTGGACGATGACCCTGTGTGCCGGCATGTGCATGAGCTGCGTCTTGGTGCTCAGCATGGCCGCTGATGCGCTGCTGAGGGAGCGGGCGCCGGCGGTCGGGCCGCTATGGACCATTCCCGTTGCGGCGACGGTATTTGTTGTGCTGGCTCAATCATGTGCGCGGCTTGCCCCTTTGAAGCGGTGGCTGTATGCCGCGTCCGTCGGTCTCGTGGCGGGAGCGGTCGTCTCGGCCTGGTGGGCTGTGGGTGCGCTAAGCGCCTCGAAGGCGCTCGACGGTCGAGCGGCAAGCAGCATCGAGTTTGTCGTGCAGGGTGATCCATCCATAAACGACGACGTGTATTCCTATACCTGCGAGGCACGCGCGGACGGTAAGAACTTGGCAACGGTTCGCCTATCGTGCGACCGTGAGCTCAAGGTCGGGGCGCACGTGCGTGTTATCGGTCGCGTTTCACGTTTTGAGAACGATGCGTATGGACGATCGCGCGTGCTCCGAGGCGAGGTATGCAAGGTAAAAGCCGTTCGGATTGTGTCGGTCGATGAGGGCTCTCCGGGGCCGCTGCTTCGGCTGCGAAATGGGCTGCTTGCGTCAATCGCGCCTGCGACCGACCCGGCGCGTGCACTCATAGCCGGTATCGTCTGCGGTCGTTCGGCCGAGCTGCGCGCCCTGCCGGCGGGCGATTGGTTTTCGGTGACGGGAACGGCGCATCTTATAGCCGTCTCCGGCAGCCATTTGGCTATCGTGGGGTTTGTAATCGAGGGTGTATTGCAAAAGACTCGCTGCTCGCGTGGTCTTCAGCGGGCGATATTGGCGATAACGCTTGTGTGCTACGCTGCCTTTACGGGCGCCTCTCCCTCGGCCGTGCGCGCGTGCTGCATGGTGTTCGCGACGTTTGTCGTAAACGGCGCGGGGCGTCGCCGGCATGGCGCATCGGCACTGTTCGTAACCATGTCCATCTTTGTGCTGCTCCGCCCAACGGCGCTGTTCGATATGAGTTTTCAACTCTCGTGTGCCAGCGTCTTTGCCATCCTGTGCTTTTGCCCCTATGCGACCTACTGTTTAGGTGAGCTGGGTGTGCCATCGGGCGTTGCCAGCATGCTTTCCGTAACACTGTGCTCACAACTGGCGACGCTTCCCATCACCATTCCTGCCTTTGGTACGTTTTCGCTCATTGCTCCGCTGGCGAATGCGGTCATCGGTCCGGTGGTGAGTCTGCTGCTCGCTGTGTCGATCGTTTTGGTTCCCTTTTCGCTCGTGGCGCCGTTGCGGACTTGGGCGCTCGTCGTGCCCATGATTGCCGCCCGGTGCGCGCTGTTCTTTGAGCAGCTGTTTGCCGCCGTGCCGGGTGCATCCGTGAGTGTGCCGCCCGATAGCATGTGGATTTACCTAGTGCCGTGTTTGCTGGCGGTTCTGCTGGTCTGGTGGCCGCGTCCCCGTGCGCGTCCTATGGCGGTGGGGCTTGCATGCCTGGTGCTCTTGGCTGCGATTCCGTACGTCTACTGGGATCGATTCGCTCCGCCTTCGGTAACGGTCCTCGATGTTGGCCAGGCCGATGCGATTCTGATTCGTCAGGGTGGCGCCGTGGCGCTCGTCGACTGTGGGCTCGATGAGCGCGTGGTGTCGGCGTTGGTTCGCAATAACGTGCACCATATCGATGCCGTCTTTGTGACACATTGGGATGAGGATCACTGGGGAGGTCTACCTGCCGTGCTCGAACAGTTTTCGGTCGGAACGATTGCCGTGGCGGCGGATGCGCTGGAGGATGCTCCTGCCGAGGTATTGAACCGACCTGGCGTGGAGTATCGGCAGGTGTGCCGTGGGAATACGGTCGACATCGGCTCATTTTGCGCCCGCGTAATGTGGCCATTCGATTCTGTGGATGGAGAGGGGAACGAGGACTCGCTTGTCTTGCTGCTCACCTTTGCGCAGGAAGGAAAGCGCTTGCGCATGCTGCTGACCGGCGATGCCGAGCTTGACCAGGAACGTGAGTTTGTGCAGGAGGTGGGGGATATCGATGTGCTCAAGTTAGGGCATCATGGCTCGAAGGTCTCGGTCGACGGCGAGTTGCTGGGTGTCTTGAGACCCGAGCTTTCCCTTGCGAGCGCGGGCGAGGGCAACCGCTATGGCCATCCGTCCGACGAGTGTATTGATGCTGTGAAGCAGTCTGGTGGTGCGTTCGCATGCACCATCGAACGCGGTGATATCACCATCACGCCGACCGCAAAGGGCTTTACGATGCGATGCCAGCGGTCGTGATGACATCGTTGGCGCGTGGTAGGCCGCTGGGCTAAAATGACACGGTACGAATATGGGGGCTTGTGAGAGGGGAGCGCGATGTCCGAAACCGGGCTTTTGCCGGCATATCTGATCATCGGTACCGACGGAGTCAAACGTGACCACGCTGTCTCGCGCATGAAGGCACGTCTGGAAAAGTCGGGCATGGTCGAGTTCAACCTCGACGAGCGCGACATGACCAAAGACCCCGATATCGAATCGATTATCGGCTCGCTCAACACCTTTCCCATGGGCAGTGAGTTTCGCCTGGTAATTCTCGACGGCTGCTCAAAGCTTGCCAAGGCGGTCTCTGAGCCGCTCGTCGAATATCTGGCGAGCCCCAGCCCTACGACCGTCTGCCTGATCATCGCCGATTCGCTTGCTAAGAATACGCGCTTGTATAAGGCAATCGCCAAGATCGATAAGAAGGCAGTGATCGACTGTTCGGGCACCAAACGCTGGGAGCTACCGCGTCGCGTGCAGCAGATGGCGACGCAACGCGGTAAGTCCATCTCCACGGCAGCCGCTGAGGAGCTCGTCTCACGCTCGGGTGAAAACACTCGTATGCTCGACAACGACTTGGCAAAGCTTGCCCAGATGGTCGAGGCGCCTCAGATTGAGCTTGCCGATGTGGAGCGCTGGATTGTGCGCACGGCCGAGGTCCAACCTTGGGACTTTCTCAACGCAGTGTCGGCCCGCGATATGCGGCGATCGCTCGAGCTCTTTAATCTGCTGCCCGTCAAGAGCTATGTGTGGACCTACACCCTGCTGTGCGGACGCATCCGCGAGCTGATCGTTGCCAAGGCCCTCGATGCGCGCGGGCAAGGTCGCGAGCTTGCCGCCACGCTTAAGCTCCAGTCCTGGCAGGTCAAGAATCATCTGACCTGGGCGCGCCGCTTTTCCATCACCGAGCTGGTTGCCGCGCTCGAGGGCGCGGTCGATGTGGAGCTCGCCCTCAAGGGGTCGGCCGATTCGGAGACCGCATTTTTGCTCTGGATTACGAACATCTTGAGAAAATCGTGATGATACCTGCCTTTTTGGCAAATTCGTTCTATCCCTTTGAGATGGAGCGTGCTATAGTAGGCGCTTGCATGACCTCACCGTGTCTCAGAGGTGTCATACATTTTTTGCAAGGAACTCGAAAGGAACTCCAGAAGTGGCAAACATCAAGTCTCAGAAGAAGCGTATCCGCACCAATGAGGCAGCTCGCATGCGTAACAAGGCTGTCAAGTCCGAGCTCAAGACGCTGACCAAGCACGTCCAGTCCGCCGTTGCCGAGGGCGACGCCGAGAAGGCTCAGGCTGCCCTCAAGACCGTCACCAAGCGTCTCGACATGGCTGCCGCCAAGCATGTTATCCACAAGAACCAGGCTTCCAACCGCAAGTCCGGTCTTGCTAAGCTCGTGAACAGCATCAACGCCTAAGTTGTAAATTTCACACCACACAGATTACGCGCATAAATGGAGCCTGTTTTATGGAACAGGCTCCATTTTTTGTATCGCTCGGGTAAGATAGTCCGCATGAATACTTCAATTGACATTTCCCACATCCGCAACTTCTCGATCGTTGCGCACATCGACCATGGCAAGTCCACGATCAGTGACCG
>CBCSNQ010000084.1:0-9841 GCA_965141565.1 uncultured Collinsella sp.
CCCGCTTTCTTGTAAACCTGCCAAAAGGGACAGGTTTATTTTGGTAGGTTTTACCTCTCAAATAGCAGGTAAGCGGGCGGCCGAGCAGACGGCAAGGTAGCCACGATTCAAATGCGGAGGGCGGTCCCGAAAGGCCGCCCTCCGCTCCCCCACCATGAGTCGGGATTTGGCTAATGGATAAGCTTAAAGTCCAAGTGTCCACGCGTGGTATTGACGCGCGAGACCTCGATAATCACGCGCTGGCCCAGTTCATAGCGAGTCCCCGTGTCGGCGCCCGTCAGCGTAAGCGCGTCCTCGTCGAACTCGAACCACTCGTTGCCCAGGCTCTTAATTGAAACCAGGCCCTCGACCTGTGTTAGGTCCAAGCGCACAAAGAGGCCCATGCTGCTAACCCACGAGACGGTTCCGGCATAGCGCTCACCCAGACGGTCCTCATAGTACTGGGCAATCTTGATCTTTTGCGTCGCATGGCTGGCGGCATCTGCCGCGCGCTCGGCATCGCTACATGCGCGGCAGATCTGCGGCAGAATGCGCGGCAGCGACTCGCGCCCCTTGCCGATCAGCCGCGGCGTACGGACCAAGGCGTCCTTGCCGCCGAGCTGCTCATAGGCCAACTGCAGTTTGAGCACGCGGTGCACCACCAGATCGGGGTAGCGACGGATGGGACTCGTAAAGTGACAGTAGCACGGCGCGGCGAGCGCAAAGTGGCCCTCGTTGCGCGGCTTGTACAGCGCGCGCTGCATGCTGCGCAGAAGCAGCGTGTTGACGAGCGGTGCGTTGGCCGTACCGGCGGCAGCATCAACTGCAGCCTGCAGCTCATCGGGGCTCCCCAGGGCAATACCGGCAGCACGGCGATCGTCGATGATGCCTAGCTGCGCCAGCGCAACGGCAGCACCGTGCAGGCTATCGGGGCTCGGATCCTCATGCACACGATAGCAGGCCTCGATATCACGGTCTGCCAGCCACTCTGCAACGCACTCGTTGGCGAGCAGCATGGCTTCCTCGATAAGCGACGTGGCACACGAACGCTCACGCGCCACAATCTGCACGGGCACTCCGTCCTCATCCAATAGAGCGCGAATCTCGGCTGTGTCAAAATCGACTGAGCCGCGGGCGCGACGAATACGACGGCGAAGTTCGGCGAGTTCGTTAGCGGCGACAAGGAAATCGCCGAGGTCGATGTTGTAGCCGCGGGCGGCCTCCTCGCACGCAAGACCGCGCTCAAGCGCTTCCTCGCGCGAGGTCTCGGCAGCCGCAACATCCTCGGCTGCACCCTCCAGCACCGAATACTCAACCGCGCCGGCACGCACCAGCAGCGCCTCGGCGCCGTCATAGTCCATACGCACACGCGAGCGAATCACGCTGGGATACGGATCGTAATGCCGCACGCGACCCTGCGCATCGAGCTCGATATCGACGGTAAACGCAAGACGGTCCTCGTCAGGGCGAAGCGAGCACAGGTCACAGGACAGGCGTTCGGGCAGCATGGGAAGCACGCGATCGGCCAGATACACCGATGTCGTACGATGGCGAGCCTCAAGATCGATATGCCCGTCCCAAGCCACATAGTGTGAAACGTCGGCGATATGCACACCCAGCTTGTAGCCACCCTCGGGCGTGCGCTCCAACGAAATGGCATCGTCAAAGTCGCGCGCGTCGACCGGGTCGATCGTGATGACAAAGCGGTCGCGCAGATCGCGGCGGAGCGGGTCCTTAAGCGCCGCGGACACATCGAGCGAAAGCCCCTCGGCCTCGTCCAGCGCGGCCTCGGGATAGCTATCGGTATAGCCGTAACGCGCCATCACATATTGAACGCCCAAATCGGGCGCGTCATCTCCGCCAATGCGGCGTTCGATCGTCACAGTGCCCGATTCCAGGCGCGTCGGGTAGGTCAAAATGCGCGCGACAACAGCATCACCCGGGTGGACACCCAGACGATCCGCCGAGGCATCCTCGGGCAAAATGAAGAAGTCGGCCTTCAGGCGCGAATCGAGCGGCTCAATCACACCGAGCGGACCGGCGGTCTGGTACGTGCCCACCACGCTTATAGCTGCGCGCTCAACCACGCCCTCGATCACGGCGCGACGCTCGCCATGCGGGCTGTTCTTAATGCTCACGGCAACGGTATCGCCGTCCATGATCTCACGCTTGCCGCGACCCATGACCTTGTAGTCGCCATTCTCGGTTATGACATAGGCACTGTGCTCATGGAGCTGCACGCGCCCGGTCAGGCTCGGACGGCGTTCGCTGCGCACCGGCCCGCGCTTATTGCGAGCTCCACGCTTATGCTTGTTATTGCGCCCCATGGCGCCTCCTAACTATCGATTGCGAACTCCAAAGAGTCTACCCAAATGATTCGCTTTCCTGCCGTCCCCTAGGGATCAAAAAACGGGCCGCCCCATAAGAGACGACCCGTTGGAAGGGATGAATTCCAGGCATGCCTACACGCGCAGGTAGCGGCGCATGGCGATGGCAGAACCAAAGAAACCGATAATCACGCCGACCAGAATCAGCGCAGCATAGGTCACCAAGTAGTACTGCATCGGCAGGGCAAACGACATCCAGCCGATGCTCTCCTGCAGACGCGGAATCATCAGGTTGCGCAGCAGCTCCAGAACGCCGATGGAAAGCAACGAGCCCAAAATGGCCTGCAGTACGCCCTCGGTGATAAACGGGCCGCGAATGAAGCCGTTGCTGGCGCCGACCAGACGCATAATCGCAATCTCACGACGACGCGCCGTGATGGATAGGCGAATCGTGTTGTTGATGAAGATGAAAGCGATAAAGGTCAGAAGGCCAACGAGCACCACGGCGGCGATGCGGATGTAGTTGGTCACCTGGAACAGGCGGCTCACTGCCTCCTGGCCGTACAGCACGCTCGCGTTGACGTCGCCGTCATCCACGATCTTCTGGAAATCGGCATCCTTCTTGAGCTTCTCTGCCGTGCTCTCGACCTTGGACGGATCGTCCATCTCAATAGCGAAGGAAGCCGGCAGCGGGTTCTGGCCATCGAGCGCGCTCATGGTGGCGTCGGCGTTGCCCGACATCTTGCTCGAATACTCGGCCTTCGCGTCGTCCTTGTCCTTATAGGTCACGGACTTGACGTTATTCCACGTCTTAAGCTCGGCCTCAAAAGCCTGAACATCAGCCTGATCGGCGTCATCACTAATGAACGCGTTGATGACAACCTGATCCTCGACGGTGCCGATCACGGAGTTCAGCACCGCGGAGCCCATGATGAACAGGCCGATGATAAACAGCGAAAGGAAGATCGTGATGACGGCGCCGAGCGAGGTAGTCCAGTTACGGAAGAAGTGGCTGATTGCCTCTTTGAAGGAGTAGCCCACGTTAGTTGGTGCCATAGTTGCCGTAACCTCCCCTCTCCTGGTCGCGGATAACGTGGCCGCCCTCGAGGGCGATCACGCGACGGTGCATGCTATCGACCATCTCGCGGTCGTGCGTGGCGACGATCACGGTGGTGCCGGTGCGGTTAATACGCTCGAGCAGCTTCATGATGCCCAGCGAGATCGCCGGGTCGAGGTTACCCGTGGGCTCGTCGCAGATCAGCAGCGGCGGACGGTTGACCATAGCGCGGGCGACGGCAACGCGCTGCTGCTCGCCACCGGAAAGCTGGTCGGGCAGCGAGTCCATCTGATCGGCCAAACCGACCAGACGCAGCACCTCGGGCACCTGGCTGCGAATGACGCCCTTGGGCTTGCCGATGCACTGCAGGGCAAACGCCACGTTTTCGTAGGCGGTCTTTTGCGGCAGGAGCTTAAAGTCCTGGAACACGGCGCCGATCTGGCGACGGAGGAATGGAACCTTGCGGTTCTTGATCTTCATAAGGTCCTGACCGGCGACCAAAATGCGGCCGCTCGTGGGCTTGACGTCGCGGTTGAGCGTCGACAGCAGCGTGGTCTTACCCGAGCCGGAGTGACCGACCAAGAAGACGAACTCGCCCGGATAGATCTCGATGTTGATGTCGTCGAGTGCAGGCTTGTTGGGCTGTGCCGGATAGATCTTGGTGACATGCTCCATAAGGATGACGGGCTCGACACCGGCCTGCTTGGCCATCTTCTTGCGGCTGGCCTGCGGATCGATGGGCGCAAACACCGACGTAAAATCGGGGTTGTTGAGCGCGTTATCGAGGCTTGCGACCTCGGCTGCCTGATCGCTCTCGACCACCGGGGCAGCAGGCTGCGTGGGGTCGGGAATAGCGGCAAAGAGACCGGACTGCGCAGGCCGAGGAGCCGGCGTCGCAGGGGCCAAGGGGTCGGGAATGCCGGCCATGGTAGGCTGCGGCGTGGCGGCACCAGCCTGAGGCTGCTCCACGCGAGCGGTCACGGCCTGAACGGGCTCAAAACCCGCCGCGCCGGAAAGCGCGACATCGCTGGTTGGATTGTAGGCAAAGGGATCGGATGCCGGCTGTGCCTGATCTGCCGGCTGAGCGGGGGCCTGAGCAACAGGCTGGCCCTCTGAATCCGGAGTGGCGAAACGACTGCCCTGGACGCCTGCCTGCGTCTTGGGGGCATCATCGCCCGCACCGGAGGTACGGAAGTGGTTACCCACTGGTGCTCCTTATCGTCGTGCGTTTAAACTACATGAGCGCTTTGTATTTTAGCAGTATTAGCTTTGCTGCACATAAGAAGCATGGCGTGCTTAGGGATCCCGTCGGCCGGGCACAGGGTTACTCTCCAAATCGTCCTCGGACATGTCGGAGCCCCCGCTGCGCACTACGTGCGGCGGGGGCTCCTCCGTCCTGCGGAAAGATTTGGAGAGTAACCCTGTGTCCGGCCTGCGATAACTAAGGGGTCGCTGCGTTTATCTTGAGGTGCTGCATATACAAAGCTGGAAGGGTCTGAATTGCGCTTTGTCGATATATGCCCTTTTTCCTGATGGGACCGTGCTTGAGGGGCGTCTTCATGAGTTGCGGTGAAATAGGGACTGTTTTACCAGTTAAAAGGTCTAATCAGTACCTATTTCACCGCAACTGAAACAGGGGCGCTCTCCAAGAGAGCGCCCCTGCCGGGTTTCCATAGTTCTGGCGAAGCAGTCCTTGAGATCCGCCTTGCCTTATGCCAAGAACTCCTTGGTGGTCGCCACGATGTTGGCGGCGTCCAGGCCATACTTGTGCAAGAGCTCGGCACCCGGGCCGGACTCGCCAAAGGTGTCGTTGACGCCGATCTTCTTGAGGGGCGTCGGGCACTGCTCGCACAGGACGTCGGCAACGGCGCTGCCCAGGCCACCGATTACAGAATGCTCCTCGACGGTCACGACGTGGCCGGTCTTGGTGGCGCTCTTGACGATCAGGTCGGCATCGATGGGCTTGATGGTGTGCATGTTGATGACCTCGGCGTCGATGCCCTCGGCAGCGAGCTGCTCGGCGGCCTCGAGAGCCTCGCCGACCATCAGGCCGCAGGCGATGATGGTGACGTCGGCGCCCTCGCGCATGACAATGCCCTTACCCAACTCGAAGTTGTAGGTCTCGGGGTCGTTGATAACCGGCGAGGCCAAACGAGCGAAGCGCATGTACACCGGACCGTCGCACTCGTAGGCGGCGCGCGTTACGGCGCGGGCCTCGACGTCGTCGGCAGGAACGATCACAGTCATGCCGGGGATGACGCGCATGAGGGCAATATCCTCGCAGCACTGGTGCGTGGCGCCATCCTCGCCCACCGAGATACCGGCATGCGTGGCACCGATCTTAACGTTGAGATGCGGGTAGCCGATGGAGTTACGGACCTGCTCAAAGGCGCGGCCGGCGGCAAACATGGCAAAGGTGCTCGCGAAGGCAACGCGGCCGGTGGTCGCGATACCGGCGGCGACGCCCATCAGGTTGCTCTCGGCAATGCCCACATCGAAGAAACGATCGGGGCAGGCGGCCTTGAACTTGCCGGTCTGCGTGGCGGCGGCCAGGTCGGCGTCGAGGACCACAAAGTCATCGTGCTCGTTGGCGAGCTCGACGAGGGCCTCGCCGTAGCTTACGCGCGTGGCGATTTTTTTGACGTCTGCCATCCTAGAGCTCCTCTCCGGCGGCCGTGAGCTCTGCCATGGCCTGCTCAAACTGTTCATCGTTGGGGGCCTTGCCGTGCCAACCAACCTGGTTCTCCATAAAGGAAACGCCCTTGCCCTTCATGGTCTCGGCGATGATGGCGGTCGGCTGACCCTTGGTGGCGCGGGCCTCGGCAAAGGCGGCGCGGATCTGATCGAAATCGTTGCCGTCGGCAAGCTCCACCACGTGGAACTTAAAGGCGCGGAACTTGTCGGCGAGCGGCATGGGGTCGTTGACCTCCTCGACGGGGCCGTCGATCTGCAGGCCGTTGTGGTCGACGATCACGCAGAGGTTATCGAGCTGATGGTTGCCGGCAAACATGGCTGCCTCCCAGACCTGGCCCTCCTCGCTCTCGCCATCACCCAGCAGGGCGTACGTGCGGTAAGTATCGCCCCAGTGCTTGGCGGCAACCGCCATGCCCACGGCGGCGGAGATGCCCTGGCCGAGCGAGCCGGTGGACATATCGACGCCCGGGGTGTCGTTCATGTTGGGATGACCTTGCAGGTGGCTGCCGATATGGCGCAGCGTCTCGAGATCCTCCTTGGGGAAGAACCCACGCTCGGCGAGCACGGCGTACAGGCCCGGAGCGCAATGGCCCTTGGAGAGCACAAAACGGTCGCGGTCGGCCTTGCGGGGATCGGCCGGGTCGACGTTCATTTCCTCAAAGTACAGATAGGTCATGATGTCGGCAGCGCCGAGCGAACCGCCCGGATGGCCGGACTTGGCAGCGTGCACGCCGGTGACGATGCCCTTCCTTACCTCGTTGGCAACCTTTTTGAGCTCTTCGTCGCTCATTGTGCCTTCCTTTCATCCTCATTAGACAAAATGCGCACGGCACGGAAAGGTAATCCCAACACAGCCGCAATGCACGTACGTCATTCATTATGCTGGAAACTGATGGCTTTACCAGAGTTTTTATCATTATTTGAACAATTTAGCAGGCAGAACCGCTGATGAAACGGTTTATCAATGTGAACGTCTTTTGGATGGAACGCGATCGACCCTACGCGCTAATGTCCTTGAATCCCTCGCCGAAGGCTTCCGTAACGTCGGCAACCGTCACGATGGCATGAGGATCGCGCTCGCGCACGATCGTCTTGAGGGTATTGAGCTCTCGACGGCTCACGATGACCATAATCACTGGCTTCTCGGCACCCGAATACATGCCAGTCGCCTTAAACTTGGTACAACCACGACCCAGGCCATACATGATATCGGCAGCGATATCAGGGAACTTGTCCGAGATGATGAGTACCATACGGCGTTTGTTGCCACCATCGACCACGGCATCGATCACGTAGCCGCTAATGACCATCGAAAGGCCTGCATACAGTGCGTTTTCGATTGAAAAGACCGGAGCCGATAGCGCGCATACGGCAACATCGATCGCCATGACGGTCGAGCCCACCGGCAGCGAGGTGTTACGCGAGATGATTTGGCCAATCGTGTCCGAGCCGCCGGTGTTGGCGCCGGCGCGCAACACCATGCCGTAACCGATGCCCGTAATAATGCCGCCCCACATGGCAGGGAGCATCAGGTCCGCATCCGCCAGAGGTGCTACAAACGGGGCGAACAGATCGGTAAAGAAGCCCAGCAGCACAAAGCCCGTCGCGGTCTGCACCACGTAGAACATGCCGCCCTCGCGCATAACGACCAACAACAGCAAGGCGTTCATCACGATCGTCTGAATACCAACGGGAAGCGATAGGCCGCGCGCCGCGCCGACCGCCTGGATAATGGTGGCAAGGCCCGTAACGCCACCGGCGGCAAGACCGTTGGGAATCAAAAACAAGTCGGTCGCGATGGCGGCCAAGGCACACCCCAACATGATCTGGGGCAGGTCGTGAAAGAAGTTCATCGAAAGAATGCGCTTGATGTCCAGACGATATGCCATGCTGCCTCCCTCAAAAAAGCGCACCCAAACGGATGCGCTTTGAACTTTTTCTTGTATTCGATTCTACCGATTCGCCGGACAAAAACCACCCCTGCGCAGGGTTTATTCTGGATACAAACCCGTCCAACCGTTGGGCTTGGCATCGGCTTGAAGCCACCCGATGTTTTAGACCTCCGAGCCTTCTGCATCGGCGTTGCCGGTAGCCCAGCGATGGTAGCCAATAACAAACGGGTCCAGGTCGCCATCGTCAAGGACGGCCTCGACATTGCTGGTCTCCACGCCCGTGCGTAAGTCCTTGACCATCTGGTACGGGTAGAGCACGTAGCTGCGAATCTGGTTGCCAAAACCAATCGTGGTCTTGGGTCCGCGGATCTCATCGAGCGCCTCGGCGCGCTTCTCGAGCTCAATCTCGTACAGGCGAGCCTTGAGGATCTGCATGCACGCGGCCTTGTTCTGAATCTGGCTGCGCTCGTTTTGGCAGGTGACCACAATGCCGCTGGGAAAATGCGTCACGCGCACGGCGGAGTCGGTGGTGTTGACGCCCTGACCGCCCGGGCCGCTCGCGTGGTACACGTCCACGCGGATGTCATCGGGACTGATCTCGATGTCGATATCATCGGGTAGCACGGGGATGACCTCGACGCCGGCAAACGTGGTCTGGCGGCGCTTCTTGTCGTCGGTGGGGCTAATGCGAACCAAGCGGTGGACGCCGGCCTCGGCGCGCAGCATGCCAAATGCGTCCTTGCCCTCGACGGTAAAGGTCGCACGGTCAATGCCGATGACCTCGGCCGCGGGACAGTCGTTGATGGTGACCTTCCAGCCGCGACGCTGGCAGTACTTCATGTACATCTTAAAGAGCATGAAGGTCCAGTCCTGGGCCTCCAGACCACCCTGTCCGGGCTTGATGGTCACAATGGCATCGCCGTGATCGAACTCACCGGTAAACCAGCTCGAAAGCTCAAGCTCATCGATGGCACGGGCCAGGCGCTCAGCCGTGGCTGCAGCCTCCTCGCGAAGGGCGGCGGCGTCGGGGTCATCCCCCATCTCCTCGGCAAGCTCCAGCGCGGCGCGGGCATCGGAAAGCTCGCCGCGCGCGGTGTCCACGGCAGCGATATCTTCCTTGGTGCGCGCGATCTCCTCCATGGTGGCACGGGCGGCGTCGGCGTCATCCCAAAAGCCAGGGGCAACACTTTTGGCCTCGAGCTCGAACACGCGGGTACGCTTCTCGTCCAGGTGGAGATACGACTCGACCTCACCGAGCCGGTCCGCAAACGCGTCCAGCTCGGCGGGCGTTACCTCTAAAGCCTCAGCCATTAACGATTCCTGCCGTGGCAGTACTTAAACTTCTTGCCGCTACCGCAGGGGCACGGGTCGTTGCGGCCCACGTTGACGTACGGATCGTCGCTCTCGGACTTGCGATAGGTGGTCACCTTGCCACCGTTGTTGACGGCAGCCGGACCACCCTGGACAGCCGTGCGGGCCTGCACCTGCGCCTGCTTGCGCAGCACCGAGCCGCCGTTGTCACCATCGACCTCGGCAGGACCGGAGAAGTGCGCACCCTCGAGCGCGGGCTCCTCCTTGTGCTCCACGGCACGCGGGGCAGCCTTGATCTCGATGCGCAGAACCGTACGCAGATAATCCTCGTACATGGTATCGACGAGTATCTGGAACGCGCCGTAGGCCTCGGTCTTGTACTCAACCAGCGGGTCGCGCTGGCCAAAGCCGCGCAGGCCGATGCCGGTCTTGAGGTAGTCCATCTCCTGCAGGTAGTTCATCCAGCGGGTATCGATGACGCGCAGCATGACCTGGGTGTTGAGCTCGCGCATCAGGTCCTCGCCCAAGCGCTCGGCCTTCATGTTGTAGCACTTCTCTACGTAAGCCAGGACATCGGCAGC
>CBCSNQ010000085.1:0-8903 GCA_965141565.1 uncultured Collinsella sp.
TGCTCGGTCTGCGTGCCATAGGAGAACGAGACATCGTCGACGTTGATGATCGTTTCCATGGATACCTTTCGTAGTCATTGGGGACGTTCTTAAATGACCAGTCGTTTAAGAACGTCCCCAAAAGCTAGTCGTTTGGGACAGTCTTTGGTGGTGAAGCACGGAGACGGCTTTACGAGGGACCCCAGGTTGGCGCGAAAGAGGAGTGAAGCGTACTTGGGTACGCGAGCGACGAATGAACGCCAAGATGGGGTGGCTCGTAAAGTCGAACGGGTTAGTTGAGCTTCAGGGCCTTCTGGATGGGCAAGTAGAGGGCGCCGACCAGAATGGCGTTAAAGACGGCGGTCATGGCGACGACGGGCAGCATGGCGGCGGCGAGCTCGCCTACCACGCCGAGCATGGCCATCTTGATGACCATGAAGATGACGCCGGAGACAAAGGTGGTCAGGAAGGTTGCGACAATAGCGATGGCGGGCTTGACCTGACCGTTCTTGCCGGCGGCGTTGACGATGCCGGCCATGAGCATGGCGGCGATGCCCTCGGCGGCAAAATCGACGAACGGCGAAGTGGTGGTGATCTGGATCACGGCAGCCGAGATGAGGCCAATGACGAGCGCCTGGCCGATGTTGGGACGAACGACCAGAATGGTGAGGCAGAAGGCCGAGATGATGAACTCGGGGCTGATCATGCCGCCCGAGATGCCCGAGATGGCCTTGCCGACGGTGAAGTTGAGGATGAAGCCGGCGGCAAGCAGGATGGCGAGCAAGACGAGGGCACGGACGTCGAGTTTGCCGCGGTCGGCGGTCTGGACGGTGCGGGGCTGGGCGGCGGTGGTGTTCTGAGACATGGTGAAAATCCTTTCGGAGGGGAAGTGCAAGAGAAGAAAGCGGAGGCGCGTGATGCGAATGCGATTGGGCTCGAGATAGAAAAAGGCCCCCGGTCGAAACCGGAGGCCTTCCAATCACCTAGAGCGCAAAAACAGGCGTGAGGGACTCACTGTCGACCGATCGTATTCGCATCACGCCACCACCAGTTGTTGAGAGACGTCATCGTGTTCTTCATGTTGGTGGCTCCTTTCGTGATGCCATGGCGCGGTCGCACCTAGTTGCTGTTGCGCTGCACTATAGCACAGCAAAGTGTGTGCGGGGAAATCTTTTTTGAAAAGATTTCGGCGACGTTTCCCGCCGGTCGAATGGGCGGCTGGGTGGGCGGGCGACCTTGGTCATCCCGCCCGCGCCTTAAGGTGTGGGGTTCTTAGGCCTTCTTGCGACGATAGAGCACGAAGCCGCAGACACCGATGATGACGACGGCGCCAACGGCCATGGCGGCCATGTTGTTGCCCTCGGACTTCTCCTCGGTCGCCTCTTCTTCAACCTCAGGTTCGGCTACATCCTCATCCGAGAGGGCCTCGTCGGCGTAGGTGATGGACTCGACCGGGCAGTCGTTGTCGGCATCGTAGTCGCTCGGGACGAACTCCTCGGAGAAGTCGCCCTCCTTGAGGTAGTCACGCATCTCCTCGAGCATGGCCTTGCACTTGACGTAGGTGTTCTTGGTGGCAGCCTTGCCGGCCTTGTTGGCCAGGGCGGTGCGGGCCTCGGTGCCCTTGGCGGCCTGCATGGCCTCGTCGACGGTCAAGTTCTGCTCGATGAGTTCCTTCTGCAGGGCGTCGAGATAGGCGCGGACGCCGGTGGCGCAGTGGTCACGGTTCTCATAGGCGAGCGTGTTGATGTCCATGAGGACGTAGTTGATGGAGTTCTTGGGCTCCTCGTTGTTCACGACGTCTTCCTCTTCGCAGTGATCGAAGGAGACATCCTGATCGCTAAAGTAGGGGCTGACCTCGGTGAGCAGTGCGGAGTAGAGGGGAATGGCGACGGAGAACTCGGCGTTGGAGAGCATTTCCCACTGGATGGTCGCGATCTCGGGATCCATGCCCTGACGGATCTGGAAGGTATGGATCTCGGTGTTGCGGTTGGAGCCGATAGCATAGGCGCCGTCGGTGTTGGCGTTGAGACCGGCGACATTCTCGCCGCGAGCAGCGAAGGAACGGATCATCTCAAAGGTGTTCCAGTCGGACTTGCCGGGCTGGAAGAACAGCGGCTGCATCTCGTGGACCAGGGCGCCGGTCGTGGCGCGAGCGTCTTCACGCTCGTCCTTGACGATCTCGTAGTCAGTGCCTTCAGCCAGCGGGGCCATGAAGTAATCACGACCCTGGATATAGCGCGACCACTGGTGCATACCGGCCTCGCCGATCTCCTCGCCGTAGGTCTTGGCGACGTCGAACTTGCCGTCGGTGTACTCGGCAAAGCCCTTCTCCTTAGGCATGGACTCGATGCCCTCGGAATGGAGACAGTTCTCGGTGTCGTCGAGGTCGACGTCATAGGTGAGGTTGCCGATGTTGGGGTTGAGCGAGGCGATGTCATCGGCGAGCTTCATGGCAATCCACTGATGGCCGGAAAGCGCGGCGAACAGCCAGGTCTCGGTGCTGTCGGCGATGATGATCTGGTCGTTGGAGCAGACGCCCTGCTCGTCGATCAGGCTGCCGATGAGCTCGACGCCCTCGCGGGCCGTGGCGCTCTCGCCCAGGATGACGCTGGCATAGCTGTACTCGCCAATGCCGGTCTCCTCGGTGATGGGGTCGGCTTCTTCGGCCTTCTCGTTATAGGAGGTGCTCAACGTAGCAGAGCAGGAGACGCCCTTCTCGTTGATGCCGGCCTCGGAATATGCGTCGTAGCGATCTTCCCACTGCGAGGGGTTGTCGCGAACGAAAGTGTAGCGGTAGGTTGCGCCCTTGGACTTGTACTCAAAACCGGACTCGACCGAGGTGTACTCGTTGCCGTCCTTGTGTGCGGGCTCAATGCCAAAGTGCTTGACATAGCGCGGACCGAAGTCCTCGGAACGGCCGTAGTACGTGTTGCCGTCTGCCGTAAGCTTGCTGCCCATGTAGATCTGGGTGCAAGCGAGCGCCGAAGTCGGCATGGCCATGATGGCTGCTGCTCCAAACGCAAGGCCGCAGCCGAGTTTTTTGAGCGTGTTGACAGGATGAGTAAACCTCATAATCCCTCCCAACCGTTGAAACCCCGCGGAACCATGCAGGATTTCAGCTAATAAATACATCTATTAGCCTATCGGAAGTCTAAGAAGTATTCATCTATTTCGATGAAATACTCGATGAGCGTCCTAAAATATGCGATGAGCGGACAAGAATACTCATTATCTAGCTTTAGTTAAATAAAGACGCCCTGCAATTACTGTATCTGAATAAAGCGCCTTGTACGGGGCACAAAGAAAAATCCCCCGCTGTCTGGCAAATGCATAAACAACGGGGGAGACGATAATTGGATGAATATCATACCAATGTGGAATTACTTCTTCCGGCGGTGGATCACGTTAATCGCATAGCCGATGAGCATGGCCAGAACGATGACGATAAAGCCAATCAGGGGGTTGTCGTTCATGGGGTCCTCCTATTTTCCGAGCGGGGAGAATTCGTCGACGATGAGGTCGAGGCATTGCGGAAGCGCGCGGGCTCCAAAGACGCCCGAGTTGCTGGAGATGATCTCGCCATCGAACTGCATGCCCAGCGACGGCGTGCAGGTGATTTTGGCTTCCTTGGTCTGGATGATCTTGAACTGCGGACGGCCGAGCACCTTGCCGGCGGGGTCGAGCGCGGCGGTGATCACAGTGGGCAGGAGCTGGACGGTTTTTACGGGCTCGATGACCGCGATGTCGACCATGCCGTCGTTCATGCGGCAATCGGGGAACAGGTTGATGTCGTTTTGAATGACCGAGGTGTTGCCGGCCATGCAGCAGATGCCATCGAGCTCCTCGACAATGCCGTCATGCTCAATCGTAAAGTGCGCCACCGTGGGGTTGGGTGTGGCGAGCGCCGACAGGAAATAGGCGATCTCACCGATGTCGTTTTTGGCGGGGGCGGCCTTCATCATGATCTCGGCGTCGAAGCCCGAGCCGGCGATGATGATAAAGCCGTGGCGCTTCTCGTTGCCGTTCTCGTCGAGCCAAAAGAGCTCGCCCATGTCCACTTTGACCGTGCGACCGGCGCGGCAAGCCTTGGCAAGCGCCGCTGCCTCGGGGGCATTACCGATGTTGTTAAAGAACAGGCAGGCCGTGCCGGAGGGGAAGACGAGCGTGGGGACACCGCACCCGCGCATCTGGTCGAGCACGTTGGAGACGGTGCCGTCGCCGCCCGAAACGACCACGCGATCAAACTCGCGCACGTCTGCCACGGCGTCCTCGGGTTCCATGCCATCGCCGATAAAACGCATCACGACCTCGTCGCCGCCCTGCGCGAGGGCGTGCGTGAACGCGTAGATTTCATCTGAGCTGGGGCCCGATGCCGGGTTGTGGATGATAAGGCAGCGCATACTTACGTTCCCGTTCTGTGACTAACCGAGTATAGTTGTAGGGCAATGCCGATATCCTACCCGTGTTTTTCGGGCCTAACCTTATTCGATGGGTTGATATGTACATTTCCACACATCAGGCTCTGCTCGACTTTTGCCAACGCGCCCGCGAGTTCGACGCGATTGCCGTCGATACCGAGTTTTTGCGCGAGCGCACGTTCCACCCGCGCCTGTGCTTGGTCCAGATTGCCACCCCTGCTGAGAGCGTCGCGGTCGATCCTCTGGTGATCGACGACCTGTCGCCGCTCGCCGAGCTTATGGGCGATGAGAGCGTGACCAAGGTGTTTCACGCCTGCTCGCAGGATATGGAGGTTATGCTCCATACCGTGGGCGTGCTGCCGCGTCCCATTTTTGACACGCAGGTGGCCGCCGCCTTTTTGGGCGAGCGTCAGCAGATTTCCTACGGCGCGCTCGTGCAGACGTTTTGCGGCGTTTCGTTGCCTAAGACCGAGTCGCTGACCGACTGGTCGCGCCGCCCGCTGACCGATAAGCAGATTGAGTACGCGATCGATGACGTCAAGTACCTGATTGTCGCCTATACCGAGATGATGAGCCGCCTGCGTGAGCTGGGCCGCGTGGACTGGGTGCTCGACGAGTTGCGTCCGCTGGCCGACGAGTCACACTACCGCGCCGACCGCCATGAGGCGTTTCGCAAGGTCAAGCGCATCAACTCGTGTAGCCGTCACCAGTTGGGCATCGCGCGCGAGCTTGCCGCTTGGCGCGAGGACCGCGCTGAGCGGCGCAACATCCCTCGCAAGTGGGTCATGTCCGACGATACGCTGCTGGCCCTGGTTAAGCGCAATCCCGTGCGTGTTGAGGAGTTCCGCAGCATCCGCGGCACCGATCAGCTGGGGGAGCGCGACGTGGACGGCGCGCTCATGGCCATTAAGCGCGGTGCGAGCTGCCCGCACGATCGCCTGCCGCTCATGGTGCGCGGGCACCGTCAGATTTCGCCGGAGCTGGAAAGCGTGACGGACCTTATGTATGCGCTCATTCGTTTGGTTGCCGAGCGCTCGGGCGTGGCGACCTCGGTCATTGCCTCGCGCGATGACCTGGCCGACTATATTGAGCATCCCGAGCAGAGCCCCCTGCGCGAAGGCTGGCGCTTTGAGCTCGTGGGCTCGCGCCTGGACGATTTGCTCTCGGGCAATATGGGGTTGACGGTCAAAGATGGCAAAATTGAATTGCTATAGGTATACAGTTACGCGGTTTTACCAAACCGCGTAACAGCTCGACGCTGCAAACGGCCGAGAGCGGCAATCTGACGTTCAATCGTCGCTCGCGTACCAAAGTACGCGTCGCTTCTCTTTCACGTCACCTTGCTCGCTCTCGGCCGTTTTCGCTGACATTGCCAAAACATCGATGTTGATTTGCTGGTCAGTCGAATGGGTAGAATGCCTCCAACGTGTAACTCGATTCGGAGGAATTCGCATGCCTTATTACTATGGATACGGCTTTGGCATTGACCCGCTGTACCTGCTGGTTGTTCTTGTCTGCACGGTGCTTGGCCTTGCCGCGCAGAACTATATTAACTCGACGTACAAGACGTGGTCTAAGGTGTGCTCGGACGGCGATACGGGTGCCACGGTTGCTCGCCGCATGCTCGATGCCAACGGTTGTAGCGCCGTGGGTATCAAGGGTGTTGCCGGCGAGCTCACCGATCATTACAACCCGCAGGACAACAACCTGTATCTGTCGGATGCCAACCGTTCGGGCGGGTCGGTCGCAAGCGTTGCCGTCGCCTGTCACGAGGCAGGCCATGCCGCCCAGCGTCAAAGTGGTTATGCCATGATGAAGGTACGCACCGCTTTGGTCCCCGTCGTCAACTTTACCCAGAACACCTGGACGATCGTGCTGCTCATGGGCCTGTTCATGAACATCGCGGGGCTCACGACCCTCGCGCTGGTCTTCTTCTCGTTTAGCGTGCTGTTCCAGCTGGTTACGCTGCCGGTCGAGATCGATGCCAGTCGCCGCGCCGTGGCGTATATCGAGCAGTCGGGCATGAGTTCCAAGCAGTTCAACGGCGCCAAGAAGGTGCTGACGGCAGCCGCGCTTACCTATGTGGCCGCAGCGCTCACCTCGATTATTCAGCTGCTCTACCTGATGGCTCGCTATAACAGAAACTCCAACCGATAACAAATGGGACCGACGGGCGCCGTGGGGATTTGTGTCCCCGCGGCGCTGTACTATGTGTTGGACTTGAATTTGCGCAGGGCCGGAGCCCATGTGCACGATGACGAAAGGGGGCTGCGTGGCAGGCTGGAATCTGACCGGCAATACCGTTTCCGCCGAGTTCGACGGATCGGACGAGCGGGAGCGCAAAGAGCTCAGCGTGAGCCAAGCGGTGGAGATCGCCGCCGGTGCGCTCGATGCCATTCCGCAGCTGAGCGTTTTGGGTGAGGTCACGGGTTTTCGTGGTCCCAATGCCCGAAGCGGCCACTGCTACTTCCAAATCAAGGACGACTCGGCCGCCGTTGACTGCATCATCTGGAAGGGCGCCTACCTTAAGCGCACCTTCGATCTGCGTGACGGCATGCAGGTGAGCTTTAAGGGCAGCTTCAATCTCTATAAGGCCACGGGCCGCATGAGCTTTGTCGCTCGCTCGTTTTCGCTGGCGGGGGAGGGTCTGCTGCGTCAACAAGTGGCTCAGTTGGCCGAAAAGCTGCGTCGCGAGGGCCTGATGGACGAGGCGCGCAAACGTCGCATTCCGGTGTTTTGCTCGCGCGTGGCAGTCGTCACCTCGCTTTCGGGCGCCGTAATCGACGACGTCAAGCGTACGCTGCGCCGTCGCAACCCGCTCGTCGAGCTTGTCTGCGTGGGCGCAAAGGTCCAAGGCGAGGGCGCGCCGGTAGAGCTTATTGAAGGCTTGCACCGCGCCGCTGCCATTACGCCGGCGCCCGATTGCATTTTGCTCGTGCGTGGCGGCGGTTCCTTCGAGGACCTCATGACCTTTAACGACGAGGAGCTTGCCCGTGCGGTGGCAGCCTGTCCCGTGCCCGTGGTGACGGGCATTGGGCATGAGCCCGATACCTCGATCTGCGACATGGTGAGCGACCGTCGCGCCTCCACGCCCACGGCTGCGGCAGAATCGGTGGCGCCGGCTATGACGGAGTTGGTCGATGTGCTCGAGACGCGCCATCAGCGTCTGGGCGCCGCGATGGCTTCGATGATCGGGTCGGATCAGGTCGATCTGGAAATGCTCGACCAGCGCGGTCGTCGTGCCTGGGGCACCTATACGGCTCGTCTGGGCGACGCACTCGATGCGGCCGCGTGCCGCCCGTGCCTCAACGATCCAACGTTTATGGTCGAGCGCCGCGAGTCTGAGCTTGCCTTGACGGCCGATCGTCTGTCCGGCGCCATAACGCGTTCGGTTGGGGCCTTTCGCTCCAACTTCGAGCGTCTGCCCGAGCGCTTGATCGCAAGCACCTCAGGGCTCGATGGCAAGCGCCATGCGCTCACGCTTGCGAGTTCCCGTCTGGAGCATCAGGGACGTACGATGCTCAGCAAACCCACGTCTGACCTGGGCCGAGCTGCCGCGTCGCTCGATGCCTTGTCGCCGCTCAAGGTGCTTGCCCGCGGTTACTCCATCGCGTACAGCGATGACGGTGTGGCTACGAGCGCCAAGACCTTTAAGCCCGGCGATGCCATTCGCGTGCGCATGGCAGACGGCAACGTGGCGGCAACGGTCGATACGGTCGAGTAGGCCGCGTTTCATAGCGATAAACCTTTAGGAAAGGAAACAGATATGGCAGAGAAGACCCCGGTCGAGCAGCTTACGTACAAGCAGGCCTCGCAGGAGCTGGAGCTCATCATCCGCAGCCTGGAGTCGGGCGATATGGAGCTCGAGGAGTCGCTCGAGAGCTATACCCGCGGCGTCGAGCTCCTCAAGAGCCTGCGCACCCGCCTGTCCGATGCCGAGCAGAAGGTCTCGGTGCTCCTTAAGGACGTCGACGGCAACGACGTGCTCGCCGACGGCGAAGCCGCCAACACGGACGACAACCTCTCGTTCTAACCATCCCGACTAAATATAATTACCTTGGTCTGTGAGAAAGGAACCAGCCATGTGTGACTGCATCTTCTGCAAAATTGCCAACCACGAGATCCCCTCGACCGTTGTCTATGAGGACGACCAGGTCATCGCCTTCGACGACCTCAATCCCCAGGCGCCGGTCCACACGCTCGTGATCCCCAAGAAGCACTATAGCGACATTGCCGACAACGTGCCGGCTGAGACCATGGGTGCCATGGTCCACGCCATCCAGGAGGTCGCTAAGGCCAAGGGCCTGGAGGACGGTTTCCGCGTCATCTCCAACAAGGGCGTTAATGCCGGTCAGACCGTCATGCACTTCCACATGCACGTCCTCGGCGGCAAGAACCTGGGCGAGAACCTCATCTGAGGACGCCTCTTCCGTGCAATGAAACGGAAGCTCAGGCACCGATAACTTATATATCAACGCAATAAACCCGAGCGCGAGGGCGTTTGGG
>CBCSNQ010000086.1:0-8691 GCA_965141565.1 uncultured Collinsella sp.
CGTCCGAGCAGTTCGGGTCCGATATCCTGCTCGTTAAACCTAAAACCAAAGGAGTACATAATGATCAAGAAGGTCATGGAGGACTACAAGGTCCTGTTGCGGAGCATTCCCGCGGCAACGGTTTCGCTGTTTTTCGTGAGCGTCATCATGATGAACCTGCTGGCCAACAAAGAACTCATCAGCCTGCCGTATCTGGCACTCGATTGCGGCTTTGTGGTGAGCTGGGTTTCGTTTTTGTGCCAGGACATGATTTGCAAGCGCTTTGGCGCCAAGGCATCCATCAAAATCTCTATCCTCGCGCTGCTGGTCAACCTGGCCGTGAGCCTGTGCTTTTGGGCATGCTCGCTCACGCCCGGCATGTGGGGCGTCTACTACGACACGGGCATGATCGAGGTCAACACTGCCCTTAACGCCACCATTGGCGGCACCTGGTACGTGGTGCTGGGCTCTTCGCTGGCAATGCTCGTTTCTGCCGTGGTTAACTCCACGCTCAACCAGTCGCTTGGCCGTATGCTCAAAAAGAATAACTTTGCGAGCTTTGCCTTCCGCTCCTATGTGTCCACGGGCGTTGGCCAGTTTATCGACAACTTGGTCTTTGCCATTGTGGTGAGTCACACGTTCTTTGGCTGGACCTGGGTGCAGGTTCTTATGTGCTCGCTGACGGGTGCCGTCGCCGAGCTGCTGTGCGAGGTCTTCCTGAGCCCCGTGGGCTACAGGGTCGTGCGCGGCTGGGAGCGCGAGAATGTGGGTTCCGAGTACCTCGAGCGCCACGCAACCGCCTAAGGAGCAAGTATGCGAGTTTTGATCACGGGTGCTTCGGGCGGTATCGGAGCCGCATGCGTGCAGCGCTTTTTGGACGAGGGCCACGAGGTCGTGGGCTTTGATCTGCTGCCGGCGGCAATCGAACACGAGCGCTACCGCCATCTGATCGTTGATGTCCGCGAGCCGGACTCGTTTCCAAGCGACCTTGAGCCTCAGGTAATCGTGAACGTTGCCGGTACGCAGGATTCGACCGACGACATCGCCGCCAACCTGTGTGGCACCATCAACGTGACCGAGCGCTACGCCTTTGCGGGGGAGGGGCTTGCCGCCAAGCCGGCGCCGACTATCAAATCCGTGGTCAATGTGGGGTCGGCGAGCGGGCATACGGGATCGGAGTTTCCCGACTATGCCGCCAGCAAGGGCGGCGTTATCGCCTACACCAAGAACCTTGCAAACCGTCTGGCGCCGCAGGCTATCGCCAACAGTGTGGACCCGGGTGGCGTTATCACGCCGCTCAACCGTTGCGTGATGGAAGACGAACACCTGTGGAACCAGATTATGGAGCTCACGCCGCTTAAGCGCTGGGCCACCGCCCAAGAGATCGCCGAGTGGATCTACTTTGTGGGCGTGACCAACCGGTTTATGACCGGGCAGAGCCTGCTGATCGATGGCGGCGAGGCCGGCCGCACACAATTTATTTGGCCCGAATAGGAAACGCGCCCGATGGAAAGCTGTCGGGCGCGTTTTTGATGTATCGATTTTTAGCCGAGGCAAGTCCAGTTGACGGGGGTCGAGCCGTGCTGTTCAAGTAGCCGATTGGCGGCAGAGAAGGGGCGCGACCCCATAAAAGCGGGGAGTTCTGCCGTGGCACGGTTGGCCGAAAGCGGCGAGGGGTGCGTAGAGGCCAGGCATAACTTGCCGGTTGCCTTGTCCGCGCCGGTAGCGGCGAGCTTGCCTTCGACCATCTGCTGGGCAAAGCGGCCCCATGCCAAAAAGACTACCGGCTGGGACAGCTGACAGCAGCGTTCGATAACGTAGTCGGTGAGCGTGCTCCAGCCCAGTTTGGCGTGCGAGTTGGCGGCATGCTCGCGCACGGTGAGCGTGGTGTTGAGAAGCAGGACGCCCTGTTGTGCCCATGGGGTTAGGTCTCCCGTGGCGGGAATGGGGCAGCCTAGATCGGCATTGAGCTCCTTGTAAATGTTGCGCAGGCTCGGCGGCAACTTGGTTTGCGTTGCGGGGACCGAGAACGACAGCCCCATGGCCTGGTTGGGCCCGTGATAGGGGTCTTGACCCAAGATGACAACCTTGACCTGGTCGGCCGGCGTGTAGGCGAGGGCATTGAGGATGTCGTCTTGTGCCGGGTAGATGGTTTGCTCGACACGCAAAAGGGCGATGCGCTCGAGCAGCTGGTTCGTAGTGTCACGTACCGGCTGCGGCGCATCGCCCAACCAAGTTGCTATGTTGCGGTCGCGGGTTACGGTGTCCATGGGGCTCCTTTATGGCAGATGCTCTGTTGGCATCTATTGTAAAGGCGCACCGGTTGCCTTTATGCCACGGTTGTATGAAGAGCGGGGGTCTACGAGACTTGCTCGGGCGCTCCTGCCATGCGAGCCTGTCCATGTGCGCGAAGGCGCGGAAGCTCGACGGTTGCCACCATGACGCCGGTGAGGATGAGGGCGGCGCCAAAGAATGCGATGGGGCTCAGGACCTCGCCGACCAGGAAGAACGAGAAGACAGCGGAGCAGACCGGCTCGAGCGAGAAAGCGAAGCCGGTGGTCTCGGCAGGCACGTGGGGCTGCACGAGCGTCTGGGTGATAAAGCCGTAGGCAGAGCAGATGAGTGCGAGCGCGACGACGACCACGATCTCGCTGGGTGTGCCGGGAAGCGTGAAACCGCCAAAGGTGAATGCGGCGATACCCGAGAATAAGCCGCCGAAGCCCAGCTGCCAAACGCCCAGAGCCAGCGGGTCGACTTCTTCGACAAAGCGCTTGGCCACGATAATGTGGCTGGCATAGATAAAGGCCGAGAGCAGCATGATGATCGCACCGGGATTCAGGCTGGTAAAGTCGGCGCCCGAGAGCAGCAGCATGCCGCAGGTGACGATGGCGGTGCCGACGAGCACTTTGCGCTCGGGGGCACGGCGCAGCAGGGCGGCGTTGGCAAACGGCACGATCACGACCGTCAGGCTCTGCAAAAAGCCGGCAGTGGAGGCAGAGGTGAGGCTGGAGCCCAGGCACATGCAGGTGAGTTCGGTTGCCATAATGGCGCCGATGATGGCGGCGCGGACCATTAGGTCGCGGTTGATGCGGAACGCGCGCTTGTGGAAGAGCAGCAGGCAGGCCACAAAGGCGATGATGCAGCGCAACGCAACGATGCTCGTGGCGTTCATGCTGTCCATGCCGATCTTCATGAGGGGGTACGAAAAGCCCCATGCGACGGGAACGGAAAATGAGAGCGCGATTGCTTTTTTGCGATCCATGGGACTCCTTTTGTTACAGAACGGTTTCGTAAAAAGGATTCTGCTCCCAGATGTGGATGTAGTAAAGCGAATGTATCTTCAGTATGATTAAGAAATACTAATGTTGGCAGAAAAAGCCCTGACAAAACGTTTTACGGCTACATCGATGTGGAGGCACGATGGCATCGCGGTATCAGATTGTTTGTATGGTGGTCGATCGCGGCAGTCTTAAGGGCGCGGCGGACGAACTGGGCTATACGCAAAGTGCGGTGAGCCAGGCCGTCAAAGCGCTCGAGCGCGAGCTGGGTACCACGCTTATCGAGCGCGGTAAGCAGGGCGTTTCGCTTACGCGCGACGGCAAGCAGTATCTGCCGTATCTGCGACAGATCGTAACTGCCGAGGCCGAGCTTGAGGGCAAACGTCAGGAGTTGCTGGGGCTCTCCTCGACGGATATTCGTATCGCGACGTTTACCAACGTGAGCCGCACCGTATTGCCGCGCGTGATTCGCGACTTTGGTGCGCTGCACCCGGGCGTACGCTTTACCCTCAAGCAGGGCGATTACACGCGCAACGCTCAATGGGTGCACGATGGCGTGGTTGACTTTTGCTTTATGGCGCGCGGATTTACCGCTGGGCTCGAGAAGCGCGTGGTCTATCACGACGAGTTGGTGGCATTGTTGCCGGCCGCGCATCCGCTGACGGCAAAGGAAAAGGTGACACTCGCCGACCTGGCGTCCGAGCCGTTTGTGCTGCTGGATGAGGGCGAACAGAGCCTGGTGCTCGATGCATTTGCGGCGCATGGGCTGTCGCCGCATGTGACGAGCGAGGTCACCGACGACTACACCATCATGGCGATGGTGGAGGAGGGCCTAGGCGTGAGTATGCTCTACCGTCGTACTGTGGAGGGTATGCGTGCCGATATTCGCGTACGTCCCATCGTGCACGCTCCCTCGCGCGATGTGGTGGCCGCCTGGCGCAGCTGGGATACCATGCCTATCGCCACGAGGCGCTTTATCGACTATATGAGCTCACATATTGTCAATTAATGACTGGCGTGGCGTTGAGTGCGGTGTTTAGCGGGCTGTCGCTTTGGCTTGGGTGGCGCGATAGGTGCGTGCCGGGTGGCAAAGTAGTACCGCCACGACCATAAAGAACGCCGTGGTGCCCAGGCTGATCGGGTAGACCATCATGATGTTCGCAAAGGTGCGGAAGTGCGGGAACACGCAGAACACCCAATAGAAGCGGATGCCGCAGACGCAGATCATGGTGATGAGGGCGGGTGTGAGCGAGATACCAAAGCCGCGCAGGTAGCCTGACATGTTTTCGTAGAACATACTAAAGGCGTACGCCGGGAAGATCGAACACACGCGGATATAGCCTATCGAGACGATGTTGGGATCGCTGTTAAAGAGCGACAAGATCTCGCGCCCCAGGCCGACAATAACGATAATCGTGGTGAGTGCAACGATACCACCTTCGACCAGGCAGACCTTGAGCGTCTTGGTGCAGCGGTCGATCTGGCGGGCGCCGTGATTTTGTCCCACAAAGGTAGTGCAAGCCTGGCTAAAGCTGTTGAGCAGGTTGTAGCACACGTACTCCAGGCTCATGGCTGCGCTCGAGGCGGCCATGACCTCGGTGCCCAGGCTGTTGATGGCAGACTGGATGATGATGTTGGCGACGGCAAAGACGGCGCTTTGGATGCCGGCGGGCAGGCCGATCTTGACGATGCGCTTGAGGGCGACGGGGTCGATAGCCAGGTCGCGTGGGGTGACGTGGACGACGGAGTCGGTCTTGAGCAGGCGGATAAAGAGCGTAGCGGCGCTGACGGTGTAGGCGATGGCGGTGGCGATGGCGACGCCCGCGACGCCCCAGTGGAGTACGGGGACAAAGATGAGGTCCAGGCCAATGTTGAGGACGGTGGACACGGCAAGCGCCTGTAGCGGCATGCGGGTGATGCCGACGGAGCGGAAGATCGCGGCTTCAAAGTTGTAGAGCAAGATCGAGGGCATGCTCAGCAAAAAGACGCGCAGGTAGAGCGATGCGAGCGGCATGGTTTCGGCAGGGACGTTGAGCGCGGCGAGCATGGGCTCGGCAAAGATCTCGCCCAGCGCGATGACGACAAAGCCCACGAGTGCCATTAAAATCGAGGTATGGACGGCGCGTTTGACCATGTTCTGGTCGTTGCGACCGATGGCGTTGGCGATGACCACATTTGAGCCAAGCGACATGCCGATAAACAGGTTGAGCATAAGACTGGTAAGCGGAACATTGGAGCCGACCGCCGCCATGGCAAGGGTTCCCTGGTCGCCCGAGAAGTTACCGATGATGACCGTGGCGATGAGGTTCGACAGCTGCTCCAAGATGCTCGTGGCGGCCACGGGGAAGGCGAACAGGGGAACATTGCGCCACAGCGATCCGGTGGTCATGTCAATGTGCTTAGATGCGGTGTCAGCCATACGCTCTCAATCTCTAACATGCTATTTTGTGCTTATTTGCGCAGACGATGATACTCCTAATGCAACCAGTCGGCACTTAGGGACGTTCCTTTTCTGTCGGCAGCTGGGGACACTCCTTATCTCTTCTAACTAGTCATTCAAGAACGTCCCCAATGACTAGGTGGGGAAGGCGTGCGACAATGGTGGGCGTTGTGTTGTTCGCGCTAAGGAGTTGCCATGTTGTTGTGTCCCGTTTGCCATGAGCCGTTGGTGGACAATGAGCGCGGTGCTGCATGTGCGGGCGGACACCGGTTTGACCGTGCGCGCGAGGGCTATCTATATCTACTGCGCTCGTCCAAGAGCGGCGACTCCATGGGCGATCCCAAGTCACAGGCGCGCAGCCGTCGCGACTTTCTGAACCGCGGTTACTATGCGCCGTTGCGCGATACGATGGTCGAGCTCGTGCGCGAACGAGCTCAGCGGTGCGCGGCTACGTCGGACAAGCCGCTGCCCTTGCTCGACATTTGCTGTGGCGAGGGGTATTACACGAGTGCTATGGGCGCGGTGCCGGGCGTGGATGCTTACGGCTTTGACCTGGGCAAAGAGATGGTACGCCTTGCCGCCAAGCGCGGCGATGCGACCTACTTCGTGGCCAACATGAAGGACATCCCCGTGGCTGATGGCGCCTTCGATATGGTGACCGAGCTCTTTGCTCCCTTTAACGAGCGCGAGTTTGCCCGCGTGTTGGCGCCAGAGGGCTCGCTCTACACCGTGGTGCCGGGCGCCCGTCATCTGTTTGGGCTCAAGGAGGTACTCTACGACACGCCGTACCTTAACGATGAGAAGCTGCCGAAGACCACCGAGCTCGAGTTAGTCGGAACGCAGCGGGTGTCTGCGAACATTACGCTTCAGACCCAGGCGGACATCGAGGCGGTGTTCCAGATGACGCCGTATTACTACCGCACGCGCCCTACCGACAAAGAGCGGCTGGCAAACTTGGACACGCTCCAGACCGATATCGACTTCATCATCGCCGAGTACCGCCACAGCTAACAACCTGCCAAAAAGGGACAGGTTTATTTTGGTAGGTTTTATCTGGGCAAACGCAAAGGGCCGACCGCGGAGATGTGCGATCGGCCCTTTTTAGCTGCCTGGCTGTAGAGGTTATGAGAAGTGAGCGCTTACAGGCGGTCCTTGTTCTCGGCCTTAACGGCGTGTGCCTGCTGAACAAAGAACAGGTCGTAGACCACGATGACAAAGGCGCCAAAGTTGATGGCGTCGCCGCCAAACGTGGGAAGCGTGAGCACCGCTTGGGCAAGCGTGGCGACCGCGGCAACAATACCGAGCTTAAACGCGCCGTCCACCTGCGAAGGCTTGTTGGCACCCTTGATACCGGCGACGCCTGCGGCAAGGTCGACGAGACCCTTGGCGATAAGCACGATCGCTGCGAGCGTGGCGTACGAACCGTACGTGGAATCGAGACCGCCCGTGGCGATACCGACGCCGGCGGTGACGAGGCTGGCGATGCCCAAAACAAAGTAGATGAGAGCAAGGATTTTGAGAGTCTTGCGAGTGAAGCTCATGGCTGGTCCTTTCGATACGAGTACGCCAACTTGGCGCACCCAATGTACTGCACATATGGCGAAGCACATTGTAGTTCAACGCGGCGATGCATGCGCCTGAAAGCGCTTTGAGCCCGCGCGACCCAACCCAACCTTTCAAAAAGGAAAGCTGGACGTAAGCCAAATCGATGGCAGCGTATGCGCGGCGCTGCGATGATGGGTCCATGGTAAGAGCTGGTCTCAAGGAGGAGCCATGATGTACGGAGCAGGGCAAGTGCGTGAACCGCGGTCGTTGGGAAGGCGCATAAGTGATTCTGCGATCGCTGCCGTGTGCACGGGATTGATGGCGGTGCTTTGCATTGGGATGCTGTGGGCCATGTCGCATGTGGGACAATAGCGGACGGTTGGGTGCCGACATGAACGGCGCTCACGTATTCGTTTTGCTTGTTAAGGAGTGTCCATGGGTGTCGTCGATCCCTTTTCTGTTGCTCGGGCCGCGGGACTTGAGCTGACCGGGAAGCCCGAGGGTCTCACGCTCACCGACGGCACGATGGAGCTGCGTGCCGATTTTGGCCGCATGCTTCCGCGGCTCAAGCGGGGCCGTCTGCAGCAAGAGCTGCTGGTAAAGGCCGCGCGCACAAAAGGCATCGAGAGCCCATGGGCGATTGACGCCACGGCAGGCTTTGGCGAGGATTCGCTGCTGCTGGCTGCCGCGGGCTTTTCCGTCGATCTATATGAACAGGATTGCGTGATCGCGGCGCTCCTCAAGGATGCCTTGGATCGCGCGGCAGATGATCCGGCGCTTGCGACAGCCGTGGCGCGCATGCGCTTGCATGCGGGCGAGGACAGCATTGCCGGCCTTCGCCATACAGCTGAGCTGATCGAGCAGGGCGAGCTCACCGCTCCTGACGTGGTGTATCTGGACCCCATGTTTCCCGGGCGCACCAAGAGCGCGGCGGTGAAAAAGAAGTTTCAACTCTTGCACCATCTGGAACAGCCGTGCGCCGATGAGGATTCGCTGGTCGAAGCTGCGCTTGCGGTGCGGCCGCGCAAGGTGGTTATCAAGCGGCCGGTGAAGGGGCCGCTGCTTGCCGGCGTTAAGCCGAGTTATCAGCTTGCGGGCAAGGCCGTTCGCTACGATGTTTTGGTGCCGCCGCGCCCGTAGCTTGCGTGCGATGGCTGGCACTCCGTCAGCGCCGTGCCGATGCGGGGCCTATTTCCAGGGGTGCGACGTCAGGTGCCATCCACCGCAGTATTCGCATTTGTAGCAGGCCAAACCACGCCGCCCGCGGTTTTCGCAGTCGGCCATAACTGCCTCGGCCTCGGCGCGCGTGTCGTAACGGTTTTTGCGCTCGCACGACTTGTAGCGCCAAGCCTCATCGCGCTCGGCGTCCAAGGCGTCGCGACGCTCGTCCTCGCGCGCAAACAGGTCGCTCATATCGCCGCCGGTGGCAGCGCCCAAAAACTCGCTTTT
>CBCSNQ010000087.1:0-8620 GCA_965141565.1 uncultured Collinsella sp.
GCCTGTCCACCAAGATGGTGGGCGAGTCGCTCGAGCAGCACTGCGAGACCGAGTTCAACCGTCTGCGCATGACGGCGTTTCCCAACGCGTACTTCGAGAAGGATAACGATGCGTCCGAGGGCACCAAGGGCGATTTTATCTTCCGTGAGTGCGACGCGAGCGGCAACGAGGTCATCTCAATTATGTTCGAGATGAAAAACGAGAACGACGAGACCGCGACCAAACACAAGAACGAGGATTTCTTTAAGAAACTCGATCACGATCGTCGTCAGAAAGGCTGCGAGTATGCGGTGCTCTGCACCCTGCTGGAGCCCGAGAGTGACCTCTATAACGCGGGTATCGTCGACGTGAGTTACCGCTATGAGAAGATGTACGTGATCCGCCCGCAGTTCTTCATTCCCATGATTACGTTGCTGCGCAACGCCGCCATGGGTTCACTGCGCTATAAGCAGGAGCTGGCGGAGTACAAGCAGCAGAATATCGACGTCACGAACTTCGAAGCCAAGATGGAAAAGTTCAAGAACGATTTCGGCCGCAACTACGAGATCGCGAGCCGCAAGTTCCAAACGGCGATCGATGAGATCGACAAGACGATTAGCCATCTGCAGAAAACCAAGGAGGCATTGCTATCCTCCGAGAACAATCTGCGCCTAGCCAATAAGAAGGCCGACGATCTTACCATTCGCAAGCTCACGTGGGGCAACAAGACCATGAAGGCCGCGTTTGACGAGGCGCGCGGGGCTGCGACAGAGACAAACGATGAGCCAGCCGAGGCGGATTCGTATGAGGTCGAGGATACCGAGTAGGGGATAGCGTATCGCGCAAAAGCGGGGCCGCTGGCGATGTTGCCAGCGACCCCGCTTCGTTTCGTTCCAGTATGGTCGGCTAGTTCTCGAGCAGGTCCTCGATAAAGCCGACGCGGTAGTTTTTGAAGATGACCTCGCCGCCGTCTTGCGTGGCGTCCAGATCGACATCGCCCATGATGCCAAAATCGTGGTCGCCATCCTCGTCGGCAAAGATCTGGTGCACGTGCCATACGTGCGCGGTCTTCTCGTCGGACTCGTCAATGGAAAACATCGCGGCGCTGCGGGCATCTCCGTCGGTGAGGATTTCTTCGTGCTGCTCGTGGTAAGCATCGAGCGCCTTTTGCCAGCGGATTTCGCTCATGCCCCAGTCGTCGTCGAGCTCGCCCAGGTCGCGAACGTGCTCGCGAGCGGCAAGGGTCACGCGGCGGAAGAGTGCGTTGCGCACCAACAGCGTGCAGCCACGGCGGTCTGCCACGACTTCGTCGATGCCCTGCGGCGGTGCGGCGTCGAGGGCTGCCGGGTTGCCGGCGTTCTCCCACTCGTCCACCAGGCTCGAGTCCACCGAGCGCACCACAAAGCCCAGCCACGAGATAATGTCGCGCAAGCGCTCATCGCGCTTCTCGATGGGTACGGTGCGATCGAGGGAACGGTAGGCCTCGGCTAGGTAGCGCAGCAGAATGCCCTCGGAGCGGGCGATGCCGAGCTTTTGAATGTAACCCTTAAAATCGCTCGCGCTTTCCAGCATATCGCGCAGAACGCTCTTGGGAGAGAGCTGGTAGTCGTTTGCCCAGGGCACTTCCTGGCAGTACTTGTCAAAGGCGGCGTCGAGCAAATCCTCGAGCGGCTTTTCGTACGTGACGTCTTGGATGCGTTCCAGACGCTCCTCATAGTCGACGCCGTCGGCCTTCATCTCGGCCATGGCGCGATCGCGTGCGGCGCGCTCCTGTGCGCGCAGCACCTGCTTGGGATCCTCGAGCGTAGCCTCGACCATCGAGATCAGATCCATGGTATAGGTCTCACTCTCGGGGTCGAGCAGCTCCAACGCGGCAAGCAAGAACGGTGAGAGCGGCTGATCGAGGGCAAAGTCCTCGGGCAGGTCGACCGTCAGCGCGTAGTCGATGTCCGGCGCGGCGTCAGCCGGAGCGTCGGGTGCGGGCGGCACCTCGGTGCGCACGACGACGCCGGAGTCGATGAGCGTTGCGAAGATCTCGTCGGCGCGAACCTCGAGCTTGGCCTTTTCCTCGGGGGTTTGCAAGCTCGTCTCGATGAGGTCGTGTACGCGGGCTCGGGCATCGCCGCCCTGCTCGACCACGCTAATCACCATGGAGTGTGTGATGCGCAGGCGCGGCTTGAGCGTCTCGGGCTGCGTCTCGATCAGGCGCTCAAAGGTCTGCTTGTTCCAGGTGACAAAGCCCTCGGGGGCCTTCTTCTTTTTAATCTTGCGGAGCTTCTTGGGGTCGTCGCCCGCCTTGGCCATGAGCTTGGCGTTCTCGATCTCGTGCTCCGGTGCCTCGGCGATGACCATGCCCTCGGTATCGAAGCCCGAACGGCCGGCGCGACCGGCAATCTGATGGAACTCGCGGGCGCGCAGACGACGCATCTTGTAGCCATCGAACTTGGTGAGTGCGGTGAGGACCACGGTGTGGATGGGTACGTTGATGCCGACGCCGAGCGTATCGGTGCCGCAGATGACAGGCAGCAGGCCCTGCTGCGCCAGGCGCTCCACCAGCAGGCGATAGCGCGGCAACATGCCGGCATGGTGCACGCCGACGCCGCATCCAAGCAGGCGTTTGAGAATCTTACCAAAGTCCGTGGAGAAGCTCGTCCCCTTTGCCGCTTCTTTGATGGCCTCGCGCTGCTCCTTGCTGGCGATGCCAAAATTGGCGAGCGACTGTGCCGTTGCAAGGGCGGCATCCTGGCTAAAGTGCACGATATAGAGCGGGGCCTCGCCGCGGCGCATGGCGAGCTCGACCGTGCCCTCGAGGGAGGTCGTCACGTAGTCGTAGCTCAGCGGCACGGGGCGCGGGGCATCGACGACCAAGTCGCAGGTAGCACCGGTGTGTTCCTCGAGTGAGGCGGCGATGGCAGTGACATCGCCGAGCGTGGCGCTCATGAGCATGAATTGCGTGTGGGGCAGGGTGAGCAGCGGCACCTGCCAAGCCCAACCGCGGTCGGGGTCGGCAAAGTAGTGGAACTCGTCCATGGCCACGCAGCCCACGTCGGCATCTTCGCTCTCGCGCAGTGCGTCGTTGGCAAGGATCTCTGCCGTGCAGCAGATGACGGGTGCCTTGGTGTTGATATGCGTGTCGCCGGTAATCATGCCTACGTTATCGCGGCCGAGCACCTGCACAAGGTCGAAAAACTTCTCGCTGACCAGAGCCTTGATGGGAGCCGTGTAGTAGCAGCGCTTGCCCTGCGCCATGCCCATAAAGAGCATGCCCAGCGCGACGAGCGATTTACCCGATCCGGTCGGTGTGCCTAAAATGACGTGATCGCCGGCAGCCAGGTCCATGAGGGCCTCTTCTTGGTGATCCCACAGTTCAATGCCGCGATCGCTCGTCCATTCAAAGAAGCGTTCGAAGGCTTGATCGGGCGTGAGCCACGGTTCGGGCTCGCTGCCGTCCTCGGGCTCCCACCAGGTGGGGGAGAGCGCGCCGAGCGAGCCAAACTCGGCTTCGGTTCCCGTGCCGCCCGAGAATGAGCTGGCGGCGCCGGCGCCGGAGACGGTGCTGGCGGCGGTATCTGTCGTGGTCTGTGCCATGTGGTTGCTTTCTCTCGCGATTGTCCGCCAACTATTATGGCGTAGCGGCGCATCGATGCGTTTGCAGGCAAGAAAATGCAGGAAATGGGCGTTCTGCCCGGCCGTTTGGTGCAGTTGCCAGCTAAGTGAGTAGACTTTTTGCGATGTCGCGAGCACATGGATTTTGCACAAGGGTTCTATCTGCGGTTTTAGTTTTCGTTATGCGGGTTGTGCTTGGCTATTGCAAAAAAGTCTACTCACTTAGGTTTGAGGGTTGTTTGCTGGCGCCTATTCGCGCTTATTTGCTGACGCCGCGACCATCAGAAGCCCCTAGGACTCTTGCGGCAGGCGCTTCTTGCCCTTGCGGGCACGGTTTCTGAAGTTCTCGACGGCCTCTTCCATGCCGAGAGGCACGTAGGTGAGCTCATCGAGGTTATCGGGCAGGTAGCAGGCAAGGCTTTGCTCCTGCGCGCGGCCCGCCGCGAGCTGTTCATCGCTGGGCTGCGCTCCAGGTGTGGCGCAAATGCCATAGACGGCGGCACCCATCTCGCGCGTGCGGCGCTCGTACTCGGTCTCGGGATGCTCGGGATGGTCGCGGCGGACGTCGTCGCTTACCCAAAGCGTATCGTAGCCGGCCGCGGCAAACTGTCCCAGGGCGTAATCGCGCAACGGCTTGCTATCGGTGCGCAGTGTGACGGTAGCGCCGGCTGAAAAGAGCGGGCGGTAGAGCATCAGATGGTCGACATGGACGAGTCGTTTTTTAGCGTACTTGGCCTTGGGCTGCGGCGTGGGAAAGTTAATGGTGATGGCATCGAGCTCGCCTGCGGCAAACAGCTGTGGCAGCGATGCGGCGCCTCGGGGCAGGACGAGTGCGTTGGATAGCCCCTGTTCGCAGATTTTCTGCGCGGCATAGGCGATGCAGATGGGCTCCTGGTCCATGCCGATAAAGAGGGTGTCGGGCTCGCGGTGGGCGCGCTCGACCAGATAGGTTCCCTTGCCACAGCCCAGATCCAGATGAAGGTGTTCGAAGGGCTTGCTGCCTGCGGGCGCACAGGCCTTGCGCCAATCTCCGACATAGGCCTCGGGGTTCGTCTCAATCGCATCGGCGTAGCGCTCCAGGCGCTCCTCGAGCACAAAGTTCTTAGGCGTGCGAACGTGGACGGCTCCCATGAGGCTCCTTGGTCATAAGTATGGAACGCATAGCTGCGCGTTCCGTCAATGGGTTGAAAAAAGGGTAGGCATAGTTTGCCCGAAAGACGCTGTGCGGCTCGACGGCGAGTCGTCGGTGCCTACAGGCGCTTGAGAATCACATAGCGATTGAGCTCGCCGCTGCGACCGTCGGCATGGAAGCGCTCAAGCTCGCGCACGGGGACCTCGCCGCTCTTGTAGAACGTACGGACGCCGCGCACCAGGTCGGTGATCTGCTGATCGTCAAAGTGATGACAATAGCGGTAGGCGTGGCGGTCGTTTTGCCAGCCAATGAGGTGGTCGCCGGCTTCAAACTGCGCGGAATCGTAACCCTCAAACGGCGGGGTGAGCTCGGCGCGGGCTTCGGCTCGAACGGCCTTGCGCGCCATGCGCTCGTCGTTCATAAACTCCCAAAAGCTGATGGCGATGATGCCGCCCGGGCGCGTCTGCCGCACCAGGGCGTCGAGTACGCGTACGCGGTACTCGCACGACGGCACGTGGTGCATAAAGCCAAAGCAGACCGAGATGTCGGCGAGCGGGGCGTCGAAAAGCACGTCGGGCGTCTCGGCGGGGTTGAGCTTCATGAGGGCGTCGAGCACGTCGAGCTCCTGGAAGTGCAGGTTGGGAATGCGCAGGGCGTGGCCATGTGCATCGATAGCCAAATCTTGACACGAGTCGACACCATAGAACTCAAACGGGCAGCTGGCATCTGCCGAGGGGTTTGCGCCGTCGACGCCCTTGGCGGCAAGTGCGCCGCCGGCGGCAAAATTCTCGAATCGCATATTGCCGCAGGCAAGATCGAAGACGCGGACGGGATGCTCGATCGTGGCGACGTCGAGCTGCCCGAGCGCGATGTCCATGGTGCGCACCCAGCCGGGCCACGGGGCCTGGCGCGTATCGGAGAAGGAGGCGGAGTGCTCGCGATAGAACGTGTTGTTGAGCTGGATGAGCGATGAGGCGAAATCGCGGTTCACGGCGCGGAACTCCCTCCGTTGGCGGTGCGGAATTAACAGTACGACCATACTACCGTTAACGCCGCAACGGGGACAACCAAGCTACGGGTCATTGCTTTGTTTGGACACATTTCCGCAGCTCATATGCACCCGCAACCGCCGGTTGTCAAAAATCTCACTAGAATAGGTGGCATGTTTTTGGCGGTGGCGGATAGATTTTTAACTGTGCAAGGCGCCTTAAGAACAAAAACGGTCCGGCGGCACGGCTGGCATCACATAGGAGGAACCATGAATGTAGAAACTGCGCAGCGGCTCGCCGACCTTCGCCGCAGCAAAGGCTTTAGCCAAGAAGGGCTGGCGCGAAAGCTGGGGCTGTCGCGCCAGGCGGTCAGTAAATGGGAGCGCGCGGAGAGCTCACCCGATACCGAGAACCTGATCTCGCTCGCCAAACTCTATGGCGTGAGCTTGGACGAGTTGCTCAATCCGAGCGACGAGATTGAGGACGATATCGAGTTTGAGAACGAGGACCGCGCTCGCCAACGCGAGGCCGAGGCGGCAGAGCGCGCACGCACCCATGAGGCGGCGGCACGTGCCACCGAGGCGGCAACGCAGGCGAGTGATGCCGCCGCCAAGGCGGCGCAAGCGGCAAGCTGGAGTGCACAGGCCGCCAATGCCGCTACGGCGCAGGCGACGAGTGGCGGTGCGGTTGGCTCGACTCCGGTGAAGGGCCCGTTCCAGTCGTTCCCATATTGGGCCGTGTGCTGGCTGCTGTTCTTTTTGCTGATGTTCCTGTTTGGTGCCGGCCCCTTTGCCGCACTGATCTTCTTTACGATTCCCATCTATCACTGGGTGGCGCGTGCGCTCGATGGCGATTGGGCGCGCGGGGATATTCAGGTTGGTTCGGCGTCGGTGGCGGTCAAGGCCCAGGGGAAGGATACTTCTGCGGAATCTGATGCTGACGTGGCTACCGCGACTACCGCTGAGCCGATTGCCAAAGAGAGTGATGAATGATGAAGCTTTCGCATGAATCCAAGGTACGCTTGGGCGTTGGCATCGGAGCGTTTGTGCTCATCATCGGGCTTGTCTTTGGCATTTCGCGGACTTTGATTCATTTTGATGGCCCGTGGGATCTCGACGATGTTATACCCGGCTTGTCCGGTATGGACGATGTGGTTGATGACGACGATTTTATGAACGATGGCGGTAACTATTCCGCTCGGCCTCAGCAGCTTTCGTGTACGACCTTTGATGCCGATGAGTTTCGCTACCTCGATTTCGATATCGATGCGGCTACGGTGGACGTCAAGGTTATTGATGGTAACAAGGCTCGCGTTATCGAGCGGGGACGCGTTGCCAATGGTATGGATGCCTCCAAGGCCGCGACGCAGAACATCGCATCCGTCGAGGACTCGACGCTCAAGGTTTCCCAGTTTGGAAGTGATGACGGTAAGGCAATCGATCGCTCAGTTACGGTCGAGCTGCCGCGCCGTGTTGCCGAACATCTGAAGGGAGTCAACGCGCACGTGGGCTCGGGTGATCTGCAGATTGCCGGTGTCACCTGTGATGGTTTCGACCTTTTCCTGGGTGCGGGAGATGTAGAGTTTGCGGGCACCGTGACCGATACCCTGAATGCCGAGGTCGGTTCGGCCGATGTGACGTTCGAGCTCTACCAGGCCCCCGCGAAGTCGATGGACGTGAGTGTGGGCTCGGGCGATGTGGAGATGACGGTTCCGAACTCGACGGGCTTTAAGGCGAGCCTCACCTTGGGCAGCGGCGACTTCGAGAGCGATTTCCTTCCGCTTGGCTACGACGGCGAGACCATTTTGAATCTTGAATTCGATAACGGCGATAAGTCTGCTACGTATCGTTTTGAGGTCGGTTCGGGCGACATGTCGTTTGATTCAGAGTGACGGGTGGTTATTGAAGACTTATAAACCATAGACGCGCTGTTTGATGGAGGCGCCGGAGCCGTGACGGGCTTCGGCGCCTTTGCCTTTACAATGGGGGCATGGAACAGATTATCTTGAACATACTTGAGGCTCTGCGTCGCGGCGAGACCGTGGACGACAAAGCGCTCGTCAAATTGATACATGCCGAGGCGCGCCGCGAGGGTGCCGACAAACGCGATTTGGCCAAGCGCCGCCTGCTGCCGTTTTACCAGCGGGTTAAACGTGAGGAGCCGGCTCGGTGGGCTGCGTGGAATGTCGATTCCGATCTGGAACGTCAACTGCTGCAGGTGCTGCGTATGAAGCCGCGCCGCACGGCTTCGGGCGTGGCGACCATTACCGTCATCACCAAGCCCTGGCCGTGCTCGGGCGATTGCCTGTTTTGCCCCAACGACCTGCGCATGCCCAAGAGCTATCTGCACGCCGAGCCGGCATGCGCCCGTGCGGAGCAAAATTGCTTTGACCCGTATCTGCAGGTGAGTGCCCGTTTGACGGCGCTTTCGCAGATGGGGCATGCGACCGACAAGATAGAGCTCATTGTGCTCGGTGGCACCTGGAGCGACTATCCGCAAGGGTATCAGACATGGTTTATGTCAGAGCTTTTCCGTGCGCTCAATGACGATGCCGTCGCCGGCGTGGCTGCCAACCCCATGTTGGCGCGTCCGGGCATCAGCCGTGCCGAGGCGGGGCGTCTACTCGATGACGCTCCCGCCGATGCCCTGCCGCCGGTGGTAACAGAGCGCCGTGAGCGCTATCGGGCTGCCGGTATTGCGACCGACGAGGCCGAGCTTGCGAGCGGTGTTGCCGACGAGCAGGGGCGTGTGGATGTTGCCGTGGGCGGCTATAACCGCGCGGTGAGTCGTCTGTACGGCCCTGGTACGCCGTGGGGCGAGGTCGCCGAGTGGCAGACGACCACGATGGAGGAGCTTGAACGTCAGCAGCGCATCAACGAGACGGCGAAGCATCGCGTGGTGGGGCTCGTTATCG
>CBCSNQ010000088.1:0-8378 GCA_965141565.1 uncultured Collinsella sp.
ACGGCAAAGAGCACGTAGACCTGCCACAGCTCACCGACAAAGCTCATGCCGGCAAGCACCGCCGAGGTAGCGATAACGGTAAGCGAGCCCAATACGCGGCCACTCACCTTATCGGCAACATGACCGATAACGAGCGAACCCACGACACTCACCACGGTGGAGATGGCATTGGAGACGTTGTACTGCGCAAGGGAAATACCCAGGTTGCTGACGATCAGCGGCTGGAACAGGCTCATGCAGTTGACGAAAATCGTGTAACACGTGGCCATGATCACGAAGCCGGAGGCCACCACGAGCCAGCCGGGGAAGAACTTACGCTGCTGGGGCATACTGCTCCTTTTAGACAAACGAATAGCCTGCGCCGGGCGCCGGTAGTGCCCAAGATTGCCTTGAAAGACAAGGGCATAGGCCTTACGGCCATGCCCGCAGGCTTGAAAGGCAAGGTTGGGTGCTACCGGTGGTCGGCGATATAGCCCAAAGCGACGGCGGTATAGGCCGCGGCACCGAGCGGCAGCTCGGCATCGTTAAAACGTGCCTTGGGATGGTGCTGGGCAAAGTGTTCGTCCGTGTCGGTTACGGCCGCGCCCACGGTAAAGTACGCACTTGGGATCTTGCTCGAGATAAGCGCGAAGTCCTCACTCGCCATGGCATGGAAAAGCGGCAAGAAAGCCGTCTTGGGCAGCACTGCGCCCACGTAGCCAAGCGACGCCTGAGTCATATCGCTGTCGAGTACAAGCGGCGGAACATCCGAAAGCGTCTCGATGGTCGCCGGCGTACGATAGGTCGTAGCAACGCCGTTAACGACCTCCGCGATGCGGGTCTTTAGGTGAGCCATGAGCTCAACATCAAAGCCGCGCAGCGTTCCCTCGAGCACGCAGGTGTCGGGGATGACGTTGGCCGCCAAGCCGCCGGCGAACTTACCAACGGTAAGTGCGACTTCCTTGGCCGCCGGCACCTCGCGGGAGATAAACTCCTGGAGCGCCAGGTGCACGTGGACGCCGGCCGTGATGGGGTCGATGCAGATCTCGGGGCTGGAACCGTGGCCGCCCTTGCCCTGGAGCGTGATGCGGAAACCGTACACACCCGAGAGCGCCGGGCTGCCGTAGAGCACCAGGCCAAGCGGCGACTGGCTGTTGACATGCATGGCAAAGGCCGCCTGAGGGCGCGGGTTCTCGAGCAAGCCGTCGGCGATGGCAGCGCGTGCTCCCTCAAAGGTCTCCTCGCCCGGCTGGAACAGCAACTTGACGGTAGCGTTGGCCTCCACAAGCTCGGCCTCGCGGGCCTTGAGCAGGCGCGCCGCACCAAGCAGGGCCGTCGCGTGCATATCGTGACCGCAAGCATGCATGCAGCCATTGGTGGATGCAAAGGGCTCGCCGGATTCCTCGACAACGGGAAGGGCATCCATATCGCCTCGGAGCATGACGACCGTTCCGGCCTGCTCGTCCTTGCACGTGCCATTGCCCTGAGCGGCCGCACCGGCACCGATCAGGCCAACGACGCAGGAACCGTCGACTAGCGTGGTATGGGGGATGTCCATCTCGTCCAGACGTGCCTGGATATAGGCAGACGTCTGCGGAAGATTGTTACCCAGCTCGGGCATCTGGTGTAGATCGTGTCGCCATGCAGCGAGCTCGTCTGCAAAAGCCTGAGCTTCTGCGACAAGACCGTCACCGATAGCGGCCTGCGCCGCCGCGGTGGCCTGGGGCGCTGGTTGCGGTTGAAAATCGGACAGAGCTGATGCCATAGAAGCCCTCCAGTAACGTTTTTGCAGCACGCACTTTGATAGCGTAAAGTGCAAGGTACAACTGTAAGGGCATGACATAAAAATGCCGCCCTGGGAGGGCGGCGCAACAAGTTGTTTACAATTGCGGGTGTGATTTTCGGCGCAAGAAATCGAAATGCGTCTCGCTCAAGATAATCGAAAGAAAGATGAGCGCGAAGCCGGCGAGCAGGCGCGAGGTGAGCGCCTCCCCCATCAGCAGCACCGAGAACAGCACGCCCGAAGGCGACTCCATCGAAAGGAGCAGTGAGCCCGTCGAGGCCGAGACATGCGCCAAGCCGACGTTTTGGATGAGCAGAGCCGCGCATGTGCAACCAACCGAGAGAAACGCCATCGCGCTGATAAAGCTCGGCGTCCACACGGACAGAGGCGCTTGGGTCTCGAATAGCAGCGACGTTGCCAGGCTCAGCACGCCGTTGCCCACAAACATCCAAAACGTGATGACGTTGATGTCCATTTTGCGACCGTACTTGGCAGTCACCGCCATCTGGATGGCGAAAAAGACCGCACCCGCCAGCGTAATGACATCACCGATGTTGAATTCAACGCTATCGAGCGCCACCAAGCCAATGCCCGCCAAGCACAGCAGCGCCGCGCCCAGGTTATAGCGGGTGAGTTTTTCGCCGCTCAGAAAATAGCTCGCGAACGGCACAACGATGCAATACGTGCCCGTCAAAAAAGCATTCTTGCCCGCCGTGGTGTGCGCCAGACCGACTGTCTGCAGGGCGTAGGCGGCCCACATAAGTGCGCCCATGCCAAGTCCGACGATAAGGTTGCGGGCGTTGAGGTGCGCGATGATGCGCTTGTGGAAGATGAAAAACATGACCAACGCCGCAGGCAGAAAGCGCACGTAGAGCAGTTCGAACACCGGAATGGTGTCGAGCGCGTCCTTCATGGTCGTAAAGGAGTAGCCCCAGACGACTGCCACCGAAAGCAGCAGGACTTTCCAGAACAGCGGCGAGCGAGCGCCGGCGCCGCGGGAGGTGCCGCCCGCGCCCAGGTCCTCGCGAGCAACAGGGCTATCGGGCATCATTTCGATATTGTCAGTGGCATGCTGGGCCATAGGGCATCCTCGCGCTCAATCTGGGCGTGGTGTCCGCACGCGCATGGCTGCGTGCCGCCTCATGGTCAAATAAAAGCAGGGCGCACCGGACCCCCGGCACGCCCCGCTACTGTAGCAACAACCAAGCAGCCCGTGCAATTCACTACGCTAAAGCATCGGGTTAGAAGATCTCGATGTTCCGACGGCGTTTACGTTGCTGAACTAAATCAATTTGGTTGACTCCAGTTTTTCGATGATCCAGTCGTTGGCTTTGATGACCGGGCGGCGGAAGACGACGCCCAGTGCCAGCGACGGAATCAGATAGCTCGCCAGAATGCCTAGCTCAATCCAGTACTCCATGTGGTACGCACCGGCCATGGCGGCATGCATGGCGTTGATGCCGTGGGTGAACGGCAGGAACGGATAGATCGCCTGGAACACGGGGCCGGTCATCTCGATGGGGAACGTGCCGCCCGAACCGCCGACCTGCATGACCAGCAGCACGACGGCGAGCGCCTTGCCGATATCGCCAAACGAAACCGTAAGCGTGTAGACGATATTGGAGAACACGAGACTCGCGACCCAGCCCGCCAGCACAAACTGCAGCGGGTCGTCGCACTGGATGCCAAAGAACAGGATGTCGCCCGCACACACGAGCGTTGCCTGCAGCAGGGCCAGACCGCCAAAGAACAGGTAGCGGCCCAGGTAGATCTCGTGCAGGCGCACGGGGATGAGCTCGTTGATAAGCTCATCGTCAACCGAGACCTTCATCATGGCCGCCAGCACAATCGAGCCCACCCAGAGCGACAGAATCGTGTAGAACGGTGCCATGGCCGAACCGTAGTTGCGGATCGGATAGACCGGCTTGCGATCGAGCGCGACGGGGCCGGAAAGCGACACGGCCAGACCCTCGGGATCATTGCCGATCATCGTCTTGATCGTAGCGAGGTCATCCGACATCAAGGCGCCGTCGAGCTCGTCCTTAAACGCACTGATCTTGTCCGACGCCTCGCCCAGCTGATCAGAAGCCTTGTTGACCAGCTTTGCAGCCTTGGAGAGGCCCTTTGCCAGCGAACCGGATGCGTCGGTCAGGCCAGCAACAGCACTATCCAGATCGTTCGAAATACCGTTCAGCGAATCCAAAACGCCCGAGATGGTCTTCTTGAGCTCCTTTGCCTTGGCCGAAAACGTAGAGTCGTAGTCAGTCTTGGCGCCCGAGATACCAGCCTTGGCATCCGCGATTGCCTGATCGACCTCGGCACGCGACTTATTAACCTCTGCCATGCTGTCAGAGAGAGACTTCGCGGTGGCCGTCAAGTCCTTGGCGTTGTTGCGATACTCCACAGCAATCCTGCTCAGCGATGTTGCCACAGACTTGAGGCTGTCCTGGAGTTTTTCGTCAGTCACCTGATCGGCAAAGCTGCGGAGCTGGTCGGCCGTGGCGTCGATATCGTCGGCACGCGTGTTGAGCGCCGCCGCGGCATCGTTGAGCTGGGACACTGTAAGGTCGACATGTTGATTCGCGGCATCAAATGCCTTCGCAAGCTCGGCGGACACGTTGTCAAACGAGCCCGCGCTTCCGTCAATCGCGGCATTGATGGCGTCGTTGGCGTCCTTCAGCGCTTCCTTGGAATCGCTAATACCGCTCTTGACATGCTCCATCAGCTGCTTCGTTGACTCATCGACCGTGCCCGTCTGCTTGAGCATGCCGCTCGCCGACGTCAGCGAATCGGACGTGGAGCTCAAAATGCCCGCCAGCGACGAAGCATTTGCCCGAACGTCTCGCAGGTCCTCAATCGAATCGCCGAGCGTCGAGGACAGGTTGGCGATAAAGTTACCCACCTGGTCGGTGCTCATGTAATCGAGCAGGCTGGACACCGTCTTAAGACCGATCGTCGTAATGGTCTCGGTAAAAGTTTTGTTAACCTGGCTCTGGACGGCGCTCGAACCCTTCTCGGTCACGATCTGCGCAATGGCGTTGGCCTTCTGATTCTCGTAGAACTCGATATCGGCATGCTTCACGTCGGTCGAGAAAAGCGTCATCATGTCAGCGCTAAACGTTTTGGGGATAACGACGGCAGCATAGTACGCGCCCGACTTAACGCCCTCGATAGCCTTTTCGCGATTGTTGAGCACAACCCAATCGAAGCTCTCGTTGCCGCGTAGGGTGGCGGTCACGTTTTCGCCCACGTTAACCTCGACGGGGATCAAATCGCTCTCGTAACCCTCATCGGTGTTGACCACGGCGATCTTAAGATTGCCGGTGTTGCCGTACGGATCCCAGCTGCCGGCGATGTTAAACCACGCGTACAGACACGGTACGATAATGAGGCCCATCACGACAACCAAGCCGATCACGGAGCGAGACACGTTTTGGACATCGCGCTTAAACAGATGCAGGATGTTCTTCATTTATGCCTCACCTCCTTTGGAGTGCTTGCCAAGCGCGGTGGTATCTCCATCATTTGTGGCTGTGCTGTCGCTGCCCTGAGATTTATGGTGCGAGCCGATATGCGGCAAGCGGCCCGTGGACTGATCGCCGCCCTTGGCACCACGCTCGCTGGCGTTGAGGCCAAACATGTGACGGGCGGCAGGAATGGCGGCCGTGTGTTCGCGCATCTCGCGACGCAGGTCCTCATCCGAAAGCGCCGAGATGCGCATCTGGGTATTGAGGCTCGCTCGGATATATTCGATATTGATAAGCCAGCCGCAGATGGCAATAACCGAGATGATCCAAATGACAAGCAGGATGATCTTGCCGTTATTGTCGATATCGAGAACCGTCGACAGGACAAAGAGCAGGACCTGAACGCCCACCACGGCGGCAAAACCGCCCTTGATGTAGTACGGGTAGCGATGTTCAAAGGCGACCGCATGATCGAGCAGTTCGCGACGGTACGAATCGGAATCGAGCATGACGCGCATGGCCGTGCGCAGCGAGTAGCGCTGGCGCGGCAGGTCGTTGGACTCGCAAATCATCATACCGGTCGTGGAGAGCTGTTTATCAAAGAGCAGGTTAAGGTTGAGCAGCAGCGGACGCAGCTGCAGGCCGATAAAGAGCGCCACGATCAAGAACACGCCCAGAATGCACAGGTTAAACAGGTAGTTGAACGAATACATGCCGCCGACCGTCTCGCGCAGCAGATTGATGCCGTAGGTAAAGGGCAGCAGCGGGTGCAGCCACTGGAAGAAGCCGGGCATCATCTCGATGGGGTACATGCCCGACGAACCCGGGATCTGCACGATGACGAGAATGACGCCGATAGCCTTGCCGATATGCTTAAACGTGGTGGACAGCGCATAGATGATATTGACGTAGGTGAACGAAATGGCGATGCCGCCCAGCACGAACAGCAGCGGGCTGACGCACTGCACGCCAATCACCAGATCGCCTACCGTAACGATGATGGCCTGCAACGCGCCCAGGATCACCATGAGCAACCAGCGGCCAAAGTAGCCTTGGCGCGCCGTAAAGCTGCCAACACCTTCACGGTCGACCTCGAGCTTGTAAATGGCGATGAGCACATAGCCGCCCACCCAAAGCGCCAGATTGGTGTAGAAGGGAGCGATGCCCGAGCCAAAGCTCTTGACCGGATAGATTGACTTGGACGTCAACTCAACCGGAGACGCCATGAAATCTGCCACGTCATTGACATCGACGCCCATCAGATCGGCCAGCTCGCCCATGGACTCGGAGGTCTGCAGCGCCGCGATGTCATTGGCGGCGGTTGCAAGCTTGTCCTGGACCTTGGCAAGCGAGGAATCGGTCTGGGACAGCGTGGTCTTGGCCTGGCCGAGCGTAGCGCTAAGCTGCGCCAACGTGCCGCGCGCATTTGCAAGTGTAGGTGTCATACCCGAGACGATACCGGTCAGGTCGCCCGAAACGGCAGCAAAAGAGTCGAGCGCGCTCGAGGCCTTCGGCAGCGCGTTTTGGCCCAAGTCCGTCTGGGCTTGGCCAAGGTTGGTCGCACCGGTATGAATTGCGTTATTGATAGCGTCACTGGCACCCGAAACAGCCGCTGCGTCATTCGCCATGGCGCTCGACTGCGCGGACAGACCGTCCTTGATGCTCTGAAGCTTTTCATTCTGCTCTCGAAGCAAATCGATGGTCGATACAATGCGCGCGTCAATTTCCTCGGAACCTGTCGACGTGTCATTGGCGAGAATCTCCAAGTGCCCGATAACGGCCTTATTGTGGTCGATCGTCGCTTGAACAGACTCGAGCGAGTTGTCGATACGGGTGGTCGTAGATGTGACCGCGCCCGTCAGCTTGCCGATGGCAGCGTTCGCAGAGGCCGACGTCTTGGTGAGCGCAAGGCTGCCTTCCGAGAGCGCCTTGGAGAGCGAGGTGATGGAGTTGCCCGCCGTGGTGCGAGCTTCGCTCAGCAGGTCGTTGCCCTGGGAGATCGCCTGCGTCAGCGACGGTGCCTGGCCTTGCAAGCCGGCAAGTGCCGCATCAGCCGAGGCGATAGCGCCACTCGTCTTATCGATGGCGGCATTCATATCGCCAATCGAATCGCGCACCTCGCCCAAGGTGTCGGACGCCTCGGACACCGAACTTGCCAGCGAGTCCTGAGTCTGGGTTGCCTTGTCCTTTAAATCGACACCGGCATCCTTGGCGATACCGGCAACAGTCTTGCCTACCGTAGAGACAAATTCCGAGTTGATCTGCTCCTCGATGGTGTTTGCACCGGTATCGGTAACCTTGGGCGCAATGGCGCTCTTCTTCTCATTGACGTAGTACGTGAGCTTGGGCTGATGGTAGTTGCCGTCGAGCATCGAAACCAGGTTATCCGAGAAGTTCTTGGGAATCACGATAGCGGCATAGTACTCGCCGCTCTCGACGCCCTCCTTGGCATCGGCCGTCGAGTCGACGAACGTCCAGCCCAACTGATGATTCTCCTTGAGCTGGTCGACCACTTTGTCGCCAGCGTTGAGCTCACCCACCAAGTCGTTTTGGGTGCCTCGATCGTTGTTGGCGATAGCAATCTTGATGCCTTGGGTGTTTCCATACGGATCCCAGTTTGCCACGATGTTATACCAGGCATACAGCGAGGGAATAACGCACACGCCTAGGGTAACCACCAGGGCGACGGGGTTCACAAGCAGTCGCTTAATGTCGCGCTTAAATATCGCAAAGGACACCTTTGCATTGGATAGTTTGCTGCCGAGACTCACGCTTGGACCATCCATCCTGTCGTTAAATCGAATCGTACTATCGACAACCATTGTAGTAGGCGCTTTAACGTCTCAAAGCACAATGGTGTTGAGTTTTGCGGGTAGCAATATACTACGAAGATGAGTTAACGTACAGATGTACAGTATCCTAAATTTCAGCAGGTCACAAAACCACAACCCGCACAAATTAGCAATTCAAATAGTCATCGGGGACGTTCTTAAACGACTAGTCAAACAAGAACGTCCCCAATGACTACTTAGGACCACGGCAACGTCGATGTTTTGGCAATGCCAGCGAGCGGGCGCCAGAGCGAACAAATTGGCATGAAAAGAGGACGGCATAGACCTTCTGGTCATGCCGTCCTCTTTGAATGACAA
>CBCSNQ010000089.1:0-8222 GCA_965141565.1 uncultured Collinsella sp.
CCAAGCTCGGCGATAAGCAGCTCGTTGCCGAGATCTTCGACAAGGCTGCTCAGGGCATGTGGCAGGACCGCAACGGCGGTTACACCCGCATCATGAAGCTCGGTAACCGCAAGGGCGACAACGCTCCCATCGTTATCATGGAGCTCGTCACCGAGCCTTGCACGCCTAAGGCTAAGAAGGCTGCTCCGGCCCCCAAGAAGGCCGCTGCTCCCAAGAAGGTCGAGGCTGCCGAGGAGGCTCCTGCTGAGGAGACCGCTGAGTAGACAATCCGTCTGCATAGGCTATATTCGAGGGGTACGTTCGCGTACCCCTCTTTTTTTGTCGAAATGCCATTGCCTGTTTGTTGGGAGCGTCCATGACCGCGCCGTCTGATTTCAATTCGATTCCCGAGCTCGATGCCACGCTCGTTTTCCGCGTGGCCTACGATGGCTCGTCCTACAGCGGCTTTGCCGAGCAGCCCGGTCAGACGACGGTTGCGGGCGAGTTGCGCCGCGCTATCGAGACGCTCCTGCGCCGCCCGATCGACCTGACGTGTGCGGGACGTACCGATGCCGGCGTGCATGCGGTGGCACAGTTTATCAGCGTGCCCGTAACGGACGCTGAGTTGGCTTTGACGCGCCGTAGGTTGCTGAGGGCTATGGATGCCCTCCTGCCCAAAGATATCGCCATAAACGAGGTCTACAAGGCCCGTAAAGGCTTTTCTGCACGCTTTGATGCGCGTTCCCGTACGTATACGTACCGTATTGCCGATCGCGATGCGCGCCCCGTGCTGTCCCGTGGTGCCGTGTGGTGGCATCGCTATCCCTTGGACGTCGAGGCCATGTCTGCGGCCTGTCCCGCGCTTTTGGGTGAGCGGGACTTTAAGAGCTTTTGCAAGGTGGCGTCTGCCGTGGGCAAGCCCACGCACCGCTGCGTGATGCGTGCCGAGTTTGGCCATGAGGTTGCGTTTGGCGAGGACATCCTGACGTTTACCATCGAGGGCAATGCGTTTCTGCATTCGATGGTCCGCACGATCGTGGGCACGCTTGTCGAGATTGGCATGCATCGCCGTGAACCCGAGTGGATGCGCGAGGTCATCGATGCTTGCGACCGTACCGCTGCGGGCCCCACGGCTCCTGCCTGCGGCCTTACGTTTATGGGCGTGGATTACGATCCCGCCGAGCTTGTCGTGCTCGACTAGGGGAGGGCTCGGCGCGTCGTGCGTCGGCACCTGTCATCTGTGGGCTGCGCGTGTGCAACATCTGTTCTTGGCGTGCAATACAACCGGTGTCTCATTGCTTTTATTGCCGGGGTGTACCATGAACGACAGTTTGATTCACTGCTGTCGAGAGGACGGATAACTTGGTTCGACGTGGCTCGCATCCGCGACTTTCGGTGATCCTTGTGGTAGAAGGTTCGCCCAGCTATGCGATGCGTGCGCTCGAGAGTATCCAGAACCAAGACCTCTACGATTTGCAGATTGTCGTTGTCTGCCGCGATGCTGCGCCCGGTGTGCGCCATTCGCTTCAAGTTGCTGCCGACAGGGACATCCATATTGATTTGATTGACGTCGAGGACGCGAAGCGCGGCGCTTGTCTTCGTGCCGGTTTTGCTGCCTCGCGCGGCTCTCAAATCATCGCCATGAACGCCGATGAGTGGTTTGCTCCGCAGTCTCTTTCCAAGATGGTCGATATCGCGTGCGATACTACGGCAGACATAGTGCTCCCCACGGTGTCGCTCGACCGCTATGATGCACATCGAGAGCGCCATTCGCGCGTCTTGGATGCTGCTCATATTTCCATTGATAGCAAATCTTCGATGGTGACCGGGCTGTCCCAGTTGATTTTAGGCGGCCTAGTCGTTCAGACCTCTGGCGTGATGTATAGCCGTCCGCTGTTTGAGGCATGCCTTTTGTACGACAAGGCGTTTCGCACAGTTGGGTTTATGGCGTGCTCGCTCTCGCTGGCGCAGCGCGTCTCCGGATGCGGCGACGCTTGTTTCCACGCGGCGGCACCTAAGCTTACAGATGCCTTTGATCCCACCATGTATGCCAAGGTATCCGATGACACCCGGGCGCTCGACGAGCTTACGGACTCACTCTCGGAAGCAGATAGCGGTGGTCGGCTCAAGCTGGCAACCCAAAAGTTCTACTTTGCCGGACTGGTCGCCTGCATCGAGAATTTGTGTCTGAGCCCGCATGGGGTGTCGTCAATCGAGCGTTCCGCCCGTATGCGTGATATGCTCGAGGCGCCTCGAACCCGTCAGATGGTCGCCGCGCTCAAGGATAACCATCGGGGGCTCGGTCTGTTGTTTGGGCCGATCGCCAGCGCCAAGCCCGCGCGCTGCGTGATGTGTACGCATCTGGCAGCTTTTCTTAACCGGACGGGCGCAAAAACCGCCTAAACGGCTCATCTCGAAACAAATTTGCATAGAATTGTTTCGAAATGCGTTCTTATACACAAAAGCCTTCAAATAGCGTTAAACTATTCAATCACTGATTGATTGTCTCCGCCATCTTTTGGAGAGAGGGTTTGTATGGCTAAAAAACGCAATGGGCGCCAGGATGCCATTAGAGATATTGTGCGCAATAAGGACGTCCGCACGCAGCGCGTGCTGGTCGATGAGCTCCGCGCTATGGGCTTTGATTGCACGCAGGCGACTGTCTCTCGCGATATTGCCGATATGGGGCTGCGTAAGCTCCCTGAGGGCATCTATGTTCTGGCAGAGGACCTGCACCTGCAGCGTATGGTTTCCGAGCTCGTAACGGGCGTTCTGCGCACCGATAATCTGGTTATGATCAAGGCTCAGCCTGGCACGGCTTCCGGCATCGCCGCCGCCGTTGATGCGGCAGAGCTGCCCGATGTGCTTGGCTCGCTTGCCGGCAACGATACGATTTTGGTTATTGCCCAGACGGCCGAGGACGGCGAGCGTCTTGAGGCGCTGATCAATAAGCTGAGCAATTCTCGCAAGTAGGCGTGCGGGTCGTGCGCTCGGCACTGTGTGCGTGACATAGTGGCTTGTAAGGGGTATCGACGTTGGTCGGTACCCCCTTTTTTTGTTTGCCGGTATAAAGACCGCCCACCAGGTCGCTTTAAACTAAAAGGCCCCCGAGCAGTTTAATAAGCTGCTCGGGGGCCTTGTTGCTTATGGCCGGATGATTTCTAGCCGACCGTATCGTCAGGCGTGGGCGAGGGGTCGGGAGTGGGCGTAGGCGTAGGCGTAGGCGTAGGCGTAGGCGTAGGCGTGCCGCCATCGCCGCCGGTCGAACCACCAGTTGAGCCGCCCGTCGAGCCACCGGTCGTACCGGTGCCGCCGGTGGTGTCGCCACCCGTGGTCTCGGTGGTCGTGGTCGTCGTGGTAGTCGTTGTGGTGGTTTCCTCTTCGTCCTCGTTCTCGTCCTTGTCGTCGTTCTCCGTCTTCTTGGAGTTGTTGGTGCCGTAGAACTTCCAGACGCTGTTGTTCTTGTAGGTGGGCGCCGTTCCGGTCGCAAACTCCTCGCGCTCGGTACCGGTCAGAACGGTGTTCATAAACCGCTTAAAGACAGGCAGGTTGGTGCTGTCGCCCAGCAGGTCCGTGCCGTATTTTTGGATGGGGATCTCGCCCGCGGAATAGCCGGTCCACAGGGCGCACGCCAGCTGCGGGGTATAGCCGCAGAACCACAGGTTGGTGGTGTTGTCGGTGGTGCCCGTCTTGCCGGCATAGGGCTGGTTGACGCTCAGGGCACCGGCAGCACCCGTACCGCCGCCCTGCATGACGCCGGACAGAACATCGGTGACCGCGGCGGCCTCGCCCTCGGTAAGCACCTGTGAGGGATTGTCGGTGTGCTGGTACAGCACCGAACCGGTACGAGAGTCAATCTCGGTGATGGCGATCGGCTGGCGATAGTAGCCGCCGTTGGCAAACGTCGCGTAGGCGGCGGCCATCTCGAGCGGCGAGATCGAGCCGGTGCCGAGGGTCATGACGGGAACGTCCTCGATGTTGTCCTTGGCGGGATCGATGCCGAGCTTTTTGACGAGCGAGATGATCTTGCTGTTGCCGACGGCTTCCGCCACCTGGATGTAGCCGGTGTTGGAGGAGTATGCCGTCGCCTGCTTAAGCGTGATGTTGCCATAGCTATGGTTGGCGTAGTTTTGGACCTCGGTCGTGGTGCCCTTGGCCTTGAGCGGCGAGTTGCAGTTGAGGGTGACGTTGGGGTTCATGCCGTTTTGGATGGCAGTTGCCAGCGTAAAGGCCTTAAAGGTGGAGCCGACGGGACGCTTGGCCGTGGCATGGTTTACGTGGTTCTCGTCGGCGTTGTAGTCGTAGCCGCCCACCATGCACTTGATGTAGCCGGTTTTGGGGTCGACGACGACCATGCCCATGTCCAGGCCGTCGAGTGAGAGTGTGTCGAGCTGCTCGCGGACGGCATTCTCTGCCACCTGCTGCATCGTGGGGTCGATGGTGGTCTTGACGGTCAGGCCGCCCTTAAAGAGCACGTCGGTCGAGAACTCCTGCTCCAGCAGCTGCTTAACATAGGCGACAAAGTAGGGCTGCGAGTATACGTCGACGCCGCTGCCCGAGATTTCGGTCACGTTGAGGGTGATGGGCTCGGCCTGTGCGGCATCGTGCTCCTCCTGCGTAATGTGGCCCAGACGCAACATGTTGTCGAGGACCTTGTTGCGACGGGACAGCGCCAGGTCGGGGTTGACCGTGGGGTCGTACTGCGAGGGCGAGTTGGGAAGGCCGATGAGCAGCGCGGCCTCGCTCAGGGTGAGGTCGGCGGCGCTCTTGGACAGATAGGTCTCGGCTGCGGCCTCGATGCCGTAGGCGCCGTGGCCGTAATAGATGGTGTTGAGGTACATCATGAGGATCTCGTCTTTGGAGTACATATCCTCCATCTTTACGGCGATGTAGGCCTCGCGCACCTTACGCTCGATGGTCGAGTCGAACTGCTCCTCTTGCAGGATGGTGTTGCGCACCAGCTGCTGGGTGATAGTCGAGGCGCCTTCGTGCCCGCCGCCGAGGGTTGCCACCGCAGCACGCGCGATACCCCACAGGTCGATACCACCGTGCTCGTAGAAGCGCTCGTCCTCGACGTCAACGGTGCCCTGCAGCACGTAGGGGGAGACCTCGTCCTTGGTGATGGACTTACGGTTTTGCGTGTAGAAGCTCGCGATCTTGTTGCCGTTGCAGTCGACGATCTCGGTGGGCTCGCTCACCAGATACGCGTTGGCGTCGGTGTAGTCGGGCAGATCGGACAGCCAGCGGTTGACGTTGCCGACCATGCCGATGCCAAATGCCACGCCCGCGATAAGCAAAAAGCCCAAAAACGAGAGCAGGATTATGGGCAGGGCATGCGTCTTTGAACGGCTGCGTCCCTGTCGTTGGCGAGGACCCATATATTGACCTCCAGGTATGTCGTGCCCGACGGCGGATGTGCCGTCGGGGCAGGATGGACATAAGTTATTACACGATAAACCAAACGGGGTGCGCGAGGCCTCGTGTATGCTGGAAGGCGGCATTTTTCAGAGTGAATGCATACCTTGGTAAGGAGTTTGTCGATGGCGATTCGGACGATGGGGCCGAGCGGACAACACAAGACTGGATTGGATGCTGCCGGTGCGGCGCTGCCCGAGCTGCTGGCGCCGGCGGGCGGGCTCGACCAGATGCTTGCGGCCATCGCCGCGGGCGCCGATGCCATCTATGCGGGGTTGGGCGGCTTTAACGCCCGTGTGAGCGCCCATGGCTTTACGGATGACGAGTTTGCGCGCGGCAGCGCCGTGGCGCATGCCCGTGGCGTGCGTGTGTACGTGACGCTCAACGTGTTCGTGTTTGACGATGAGTTATCCGACGCGGTGGCGCTGGGAGCTCATGCACTGGAGTTGGGCGCCGATGCTCTGATTGTCGCCGATGCCGGGTTGGCCTGCGCGCTGCGCGCGGCGATTCCCGGGGTCGAGATTCACCTGTCCACGCAGGCGGGCGTTCATAGCGAAGGCGCCGTGCGGCTTGCCGCCGATGAGCTGGGGGTCGAGCGCGTGACGACGGCACGCGAGCTGACGGTCGACGAGATTGCGGCGCTATGTGCCACGGGCGTGCCCATCGAGGTATTCTGCCACGGTGCGATTTGCATCGGCTATTCGGGGGCGTGCGAGTTCTCGGCCCTGCGGCGTGGGCGCTCGGCGATGCGCGGCGACTGCACGCAGCCGTGCCGTCTGGCGTACGACCTGGTGGACGAGGCGGGGCAGAGCGTTGTCGCCGTCGAGGGGGATCGCCTGCTGTGCCCGCGCGACTATCTGGGTATTGCGCATCTGCCCGAGCTTATAGATGCCGGCGTGGCGTCGCTCAAGATCGAGGGGCGCATGAAGAACCCCGATTACGTATTCAACGTGGTGCGGGTGTGGCGCCGGGCGCTCGATATGCTGCGCGACGGCGCGTGGGACCCCGGTGTCGTGGAAGAGCTTGAACGCGAGCTGGGAAGGTCGTTTAATCGTGGGTTTACCGATGCGTACCTGCGAGGGCGTTCGGGTGCCGAGCTGATGAGCTTTGAGCGCGCAATTAACCAGGGCGTGCGCGTGGGGCGCTTGGTCGCTGTGGGCCACGAAGAGGTGACCGTTGAGCTCGACGCCGCCGTGGCGGCGGGTGACACGCTCGAGATTCGGTTCTATCCGGGTGTCGACGCGCGTCCCGATGTGCCCAAGCGCTGGCCGCAGGTGCCCTGCCCGGTGGATGCCGCAGCGGGGAAGCGCGTCGTCGTGCATTGCAAGCGTAAGGTGGACGCGGGCTGCGAGGTATACCTGATTCGCAGCGCCGGCGTGTTGGATCAGACGGCGGCGGTGTTGGAGCGCATGCGGGCCGAGGCGGATGCGATTGCGCCCGTTGCGCGTGCCGTTGAGGTGCTGCCCTTTGAGGACGTTGCGGTGGATGGCGGTGCGTCGGCGGAGTTGATGGAGTGCGCGGTTCCCGCTCGCATGGTTTTTGCTTGGCAGCTGATGGATGCCGACCCGCGCGGAGAACTCGATTTGTCCGACGCCGTTGTGGTGCTTGACGAGGCGTGCCGCACGGGTGACGCTGACCGGACCCGCTCACTGATGCAGCGTGCCGGGCGCGTCGTCTGCCGCAACCTGGGACAGGTGGTGATCGCTCGCGAGCTGGGCGTGACGTTTGACGTGGCGGCGCCGGTGTTCTGCGCGAATCGGGCCACGCTTACCTGGCTGCGCGGACTCGGTGCGGGGCGGGTGTACTTGCCGGCGGAGTTGCTCGGCAATGATGCGGAGCGTATTGCCGAACTGGCTGCTGAACCCGGCGTCTTGGGTCCGGTCGACGCCGACCGTCCCGAGCTTATGGTGTGCGAGCACTGCCTGCTGACCGCCGAGGGCGTCTGCGCCACCGATGCGACGGGACAGGTTCGTTGCCGCGACTGCTTGCGTCGTCGGCAGGCACGCTATCTGGTCGAGCGTGACGGTACACGTCTGCCAGTTGCCATTGACGCATGCGGCAGGACGAGGATTTTCCTGTCGTAGGTGCCGCGTCGCGTCAGTTTGTTATCATATGAGAGTTTATGGACTTCCAGCACCGCCGTATCCGGTGAGGGTGCTATAGCAAAAGGAGGATACCCAATGCTGTCTGTTGACGAGCAAATGCGTATCATCACCTCGGGCGCTGCCCAAATCGTTCCCGAGGCCGACCTTCGCAAGAAGCTTGAGAAGGGCGAGCCCCTCAACATCAAGCTCGGCGTCGACCCCACCAGCCCCGACCTGCACCTGGGCCATGCCGTGCCGCTGCGCAAGATGCGCCAGTTCCAGGACCTGGGCCACAACGTTACCCTCATCATCGGCAACGGCACCGCGCTGATCGGCGACCCCTCGGGCAAGAACTCCACGCGTCCGCAGCTTTCGCAGGAGCAGATCGAGGCCAATGCCGAGACCTACGTGAGCCAGGCTATGAAGATCCTGGATCCCGAGAAGACCACCATCGTGCACAACGGTGACTGGATCCTTTCGATGGACCTGGCCGGTCTGCTGCAGGTATGCTCCAAGTTCACCGTCGCCCGCATCCTTGAGCGCGATGACTTTACCAAGCGCTACCAGTCTCAGACGCCGATCGCCCTGCATGAGTTCCTGTATCCCGTGATGCAGGCCTTCGACTCCGTGCAGATCAAGGCCGACGTGGAGATGGGCGGCACCGATCAGCTCTTCAACCTGCTCGCCGGCCGTGAGCTCATGGAGAAGATGGGCATGGAGCCCCAGATCGCGCTCACCATGCCG
>CBCSNQ010000090.1:0-8218 GCA_965141565.1 uncultured Collinsella sp.
TCGGCCGGCATGCAGTAAATGCAGCGGAAATTGCACTTGTCGGTAACGGCAATGCGCAGGTAGTTGATATCGCGACCAAAACCGTCATGTTGCACGTGCCCGTCCACGCAGCCCTCCCCTCACGCGGCGTTTTATTCTTCGGAAAACATAATACCCCACGAGAGAATCATGCCGACACCCGTACGACAGGACAGGTCGCTTCGAGCAAAACGGACTTTCCAAGCCCATCCTCAGCACAGACCATCACAACATTCGATGCTTTTCCCGATTTTGGCGAAAAACGTCGAATGTTGTGATGGTCTGCCTGCCCACGGCACCCCGTAGAAGGACCAAAGCGCCCCTAAAGGCCGCCGTCCCAGTGTCGAATCACGAATTCTCGCAGGTCGTTTTGACGTTTCTGGAACGCTTCGCTTCGGTCGCACTTAAGGCCCATAGCGAGCGCGATGGCATTCATCGCCCGGTGCAATTGCAGCTGATGGGCAAACTGAGTCCCGGTGAGGACGATCATCCTAAAGCCCAGCGCGCTCAGCACGGTCATACGCTCCGCATCCGACGCGCTGCGCTGTTTATCAAGATGGTCCGAGCCGTTGTATTCAATCCCCGTACCGCTCGCAGGCGCATATACGTCGATCTCGAAATACCCGGCCTTTGCGAGATACTTGAACTCGTTGGGAACATCGACCCGATGGTTGAGCTCGATCTTGGCGTATCCCAGCCCGCCCTGGGAACGTTTTGCTACAACCATGATTGCGGTGGCCGTCTCCATGGGCGACCGCGCGCCATCGTGCACGCGCTTGAGCACGGCGGCCGCGCGTATAGCCCCCTGACGAGATCGGTTCTCGTTGCAATAAGCAATCAAGTCGGCAACGGTATACCTCTGTCCCATCTCGATATAATCGCCTGGCGACAGATGATTCAAATGGTATCGGGCGCAGATTTCGTAGCCATATTCCAGCTGCTCGGGCTCACTCATCCACGAACCCGCTTGGACAAAGCACATGGCCTCATCAACCACCAGAAGGCCCTCAGCCACCTCGATAAGATGGCATGGAGGTACCGGCGCCCCAAACACGTGGCACCTAAATCCAGCCGGCGTCGAGCGCTCAAAATCGAAGTTGACGAGCGTGTCGATATGATCGAGCTCTTCTCGTGGAATACCAAGCGAAACCAGATAGTCGGTAACGATCCCAACTGCCGTTGAAGCCCTCAGCCCCTTGGCATCGAGTCCCAATTTGGGCAGGCTCGCGGACGGCTCCGCCTCGTTAGCAAGCGAGTCCTCATCGTATAGGCTGCTTGCTCGCGAGAGCGGCTCGGACGGGCGCGCCACGTTGTGGTACAGCCAGGCAGTCTTATGGGACAGGACGATCGGCAGGTCCATGAGCCCTCCAATGAAGTCGGATAACCAACCTTATTCCCCTGCCCACGGGTCCGCACACCTTCGTGCGCAAGAAAGCGATTCCACCCGGTCGAGTGGCAGAAAAACCATCACAACATTCGATGCTTTTCCCGTTTTTGACGAAAAACGTCGAATGTTGTGATGGTTTGAGGCGAGGTGAGGAACACGGAGGGATCAAAGCATCGTGCTCGAACGGGTTAATCCAGCTCTTTTAAGCCATGCGCCAGCTGCCAGTACTCGCCGTGCTGGGCGAGCAACTCTTCGTGCGTGCCGCGCTCGATGATGCGGCCGTGTTCGAGGACCATGATGGCGTCGGCGTCGCGGACGGTGGACAGGCGGTGCGCGATCATAAACGTGGTGCGTCCGCGCATGATGCGGTCCATACCGCGCTCGATGAGCTTTTCGGTACGCGTGTCGATACTCGAAGTGGCCTCGTCCAGGATGAGCACCGGCGGATCGGCGACGGCCACGCGCGCAATGGCGAGCAGCTGGCGCTGGCCCTGCGACAGGTTGGCGCCGTCGGCCGTGACCGGCGTGTCGTACCCTCTAGGCAGGCGGCGGATAAACGAGTCGGCGCAGGCTGCCTCGGCAGCGGCGCGCACCTCCTCGTCGGTCGCGTCGAGCTTGCCAAAGCGGATGTTCTGCGCAATGGTGCCGCTAAACAGGTGCGTGTCCTGCAGCACAATGCCGAGCGACCCGCGCAGGCTGGCCTTGGCAATGTGCTTGACGTCGATGCCGTCGTACGTGATCTCGCCGTCATCGACCTCGTAGAAGCGGTTGATGAGGTTAGTGATGGTCGTCTTTCCGGCGCCCGTCGAGCCCACAAACGCGATCTTTTGCCCCGGCTTGGCAAACAGGTTGAGATCCGTGAGCACACGGGTGCCCGGCACGTAGGAAAAGTCCACGGCATGGAAGCGCACGTCGCCGGCAAGCGGGACCAAGCCGCACGTGAGCTCGGTGCCGTCGGCAGCCACCGCACGGCCCGACTCATCAACGGTTGCCACGTCATGCAAGTGCCCGTACGCGCCCACGCCCTGGCCCTCGGGAATCTTCCATGCCCACGCGGCGTCGCCCGTCTGCACCAGCTCCACGCAGCCTTCGTCCACCTCGGGCTTAAGGTCCATAGCCGCAAACAGGCGCTCGGCACCGGCCAGTGCGTTAAGCAAGAAGTTGCCCAGCTGCGTAAACTGGTTGATGGGCATGGCGGCCTGACGCACAAAGACCAGGTAACTTGCAAGCGCGCCCACGTCGGCGAGCCCCTTGATGCAGAGCATGCCGCCCGCCACGGCGACGATGGCATAGTTGACGTAGCCAATCACGACGGTCATGGGCACCATGGAGTTGGCATAGCTCACGGCGGCGGTGCCAGTGCGGCAAAGCTCGTCGTTGCGGCAGGTGAAGCCGGCGACATTCGCTGCCTCGTGATTAAAGACCTTGATGACCTTTTGGCCCGAGACCATCTCTTCGATATATCCGTCCAGGTCGCCAAGCGATGCCTGCTGGGCGGCAAAGAAGCGCTTAGAGCGCGCGCCCGAGTAGCGCGCATACAGCACAATGGCCGCATCGCACACGAGCGTGATAATCGTGAGCTGCCAGTTAAGGATGATGAGCATGGCCGTGGTGCCCACAACCTGAATGGCGGCCTGAATCACGTTGGCAAAGCTGTTGTTGAGCGCCTCGGAGACGGTGTCGACGTCGTTGGTGAAAAAGCTCATGATGTCGCCCGAGCGCGTGCTGTCAAAATAACTGAGTGGCAGCGTCTGGATGTGCGCGAACAGGTCGCGGCGAATATCGGACACCACGCGTTGGGCCGCGCGCACCATAATCTGCGAGTAGCCCAGGGCCGAAAGCACGCCCGCGGCGTAGATGATCGCCGTCAGGATGACCTGCTTGGCGAGCAGTTCATCCCCGCCCGTGGCCAAACCGTTAACGATGGGGCGCACCATGTAGGTGCCGACGAGGCTCGCGATGGCGGCGACGGAGGCGAGCACGCCCACCGCGAGCAACGAGAACTTGGCATGCCCCATGTAGGAGAGCAAGCGGCGCACCGTGCGCTTGAGGTCGGCCGGGCGTGCTTGGGCTGCGGTCTTAGGCATGACGCTCACCCCCTTCCAAGGGCGATCCGCATGCGACGGAGGAAAACGGATCATTCGCGCAGCCATCGTCGCTGTCTCCGGCGGCGTCCGCGTTACCCGCAAACTCCATCTGCGAGGCATAAATCTCCTGGTAGATGTTGTCGCCCGCCAGCAGTTCCTCGTGCTTGCCCACGCCATGGACACGACCGTCGTCCAACACCACAATGCGATCGGCATCCATGACGCTCGCGATGCGCTGGGCGATGATGAGCACGGTCGTATCGGGAATCCGAGCGATGTGCTCGCGAATCTTAGCGTCGGTCGCCATATCGACCGCGCTGGTGGAGTCATCAAAAATGAGTACGCGCGGATGCTTGAGCAGTGTGCGTGCGATGCACAGGCGCTGCTTCTGGCCACCCGAGTCACCGGCGCCGCCTTGGCCCAGCTCGCCGTCCAGCCCGCCGATGCGATCAAGGAACTCGTCCACGCACGCCGCGCGGCAAGCCGCGAGGAGCTCATCGTCCGACGCCTGCGGATTACCCCACTGCAGGTTCTCGCGCACGGTGCCCGTGAACAGCACATTCTTTTGCAGCACAATGCCCACGGCATCGCGTAAGGTCGCGAGGTCGTAGTCGCACACGTCGTGTCCGCCCACAAGCACGGTGCCCTCAGTGGCGTCGTACAGGCGCGCAATCAGCTGCACAAGCGAACTCTTGCCCGAGCCCGTGCCGCCGAGGATGCCCACCGTCGAGCCGCTCTCGATGCGAAGGTCGATATGCTCGAGCACATCCTCGGCAGCATCCGCGCGGTATTTAAACGACACGTCGCGAAACTCGATACTGCCGTCCGTTGGCGCCGCAGTCGCGAGGTCCCCCGCAGGATTGGCGATAAAGGGCTCTTCATCGAGCACCTCTGCGATACGGCCCACGCTCGTGAGAGCGCGTGTGAGCAGCAAAAACACGTTGGAAATCATCATGAGCGAGTTCATGATCAGCAGCACGTAGCTCATAAAGCCCGTGAGCGAGCCCACGCCCAGCTTGCCGGCGAGAATCATGCGGCCGCCAATCCACAGGATGGAGAGCGCAGCCACGTACATCGACAGCTGAAACACCGGCAGGTTGAGCACCGCGCTGCCAAAGGTCTTTGTCGCAGTGCGCGCGAGCTCGGTATTGACGGTGTCGAACTTGGCCTCCTCGTGCTCGGTACGAACGTAGGCCTTGACGGCACGCACGGCGGTGAGGTCTTCCTGTACCACGCCGTTGAGGTGGTCCATCGAGGTCTGGAGTTGGCGGTAGAGCGGGCTCACGCGATAGGTGATGACGCCCAGCACGATTGCCAGCACGGGCAAGATGATCGCAAAGACGGTGGCGAGCGGGCGCGACAGCATCAGCGCGTAGATAAGGCCGACGATAAGCGTCACCGGGCCGCGCACCATAGGGCGAAAGCCGTTGCCCACAGCATTTTGGATAACGGTGATGTCCGTGGTCATGCGGGTGACGAGTGAGCTGGCGTCGTAGTTGTCCAGGTTACCAAAAGCGAGCGTCTGAATCTTTTTGTACTCGGCCTCGCGCAGGTTAGCGCCTAGGCCCGAGGCAACGCGGGCGGACGTGCGGGCATAACCCAAGCCCAGTACCAGCGAAAGCGCAGCGCACACCAACATGTACGCGCCCTGCAGCAGCATGTAGTTGATATCACCCGCAGGCACGCCCACATCGATGATGTTGGCCATGATGACCGGGATAAACAGCTCGAGCACCGTCTCGACCGACACAAAGAACACGCCGAGGATGGCATCGCGACGGTATGCCCCTAGATAGGAAAACAGTATTTTGAGATTGCGCACGCAGGTTCAACCCCCATCAAACGTTGTTCGCAAACGCACGTATTATTGCGCGCCGAATAATGGTGTCAAGTATTCCGAAATCGTTTTCTGCAAGGTTAGCGCCGGCGGCGAGTTCTCGTGACGTGTGTCCATATTCACTCGGAATAATGGTGCGCGAGACTTTTTCGCTCCGGCGTCAACACAAACCTTGACTCTACAATCGTTGTAGGGTTTTCACTACACTGGTACGTAAACAAACCCAGCCAGAAAGCCCCGCCCATGGAACACGACCTCACACGTGGCAATGTCCTTAAGACCATCGCGGTCTTTGCCCTGCCCTATATGCTCTCGTACTTTTTGCAGATGCTCTACGGCATGGCCGACCTGTACATGATGGGGCAGTTTAGCGGCGCCGCCGGCATCACCGCCGTGGGCAATGGTGCGCAGACGCTCTATATCATTACCGTGACGCTCGTGGGCCTGGCAATGGGAACGACGGTCATCGTCGGCCACGCCGTGGGCTCGCGCCGGTTTGACCGCGCCGAGACCGCCATCGGCAACACCATTACGCTCTTTATGGGCGTCTCGGTGGTGCTGGCCGCTGTCCTGCTCGCACTGTGCCCGCAAATCGTGGCGCTCATTGGCACGCCGGCCGAGGCGGTCGAAGGCACCGCCGCCTACCTGCGTATCTGCTTTGTCGGCATTCCCTTTATCGCCGCGTACAATATCCTCTCGGCCATCTTTCGCGGGCTGGGCGATTCGCGCTCGCCTATGTACGTGATCGGCGTGGCATGCATCATCAACATCGCGCTCGATTTTTTTGTTTATCGGGCACATGGGGCTCGGCCCCGTGGGCGCGGCGCTCGGCACGGTAACCGCGCAGACGGCCAGCGTTGCCCTCGCGCTCGTGTGGCTCAAGAGCCGCCGCACGAACATCCACGTTAGGCGCAGCGACCTGCGCCCCCAGCCCGAGGTGCTCGGCAGCATTCTTAAGATCGGCGTGCCTGTGGCCGTGCAGGACGGCTGCATCCAGGTGGCGTTTATGTTTATCACCGTCATCGCCAACCACCGAGGGCTCGTCGACGCCGCCGCCGTGGGCCTGGTCGAGAAGATGATCAGCTTTTTGTTCATTGTGCCGAGCTCCATGGGCGCCACCGTCAGCGCACTCACGGCGCAAAACGTCGGCGCGGGCAAGGGTGACCGCGCGCGTCAGGTACTCAAAGATGCCATGACGATCTCGGTGGTGTACGGCTGCCTGATCACGGCGCTGATGTGGCTGGTGGCACCGGCGTTTATTGGCTTTTTTGCCAAGGACGCCGCGGTGGTCGCCGCCGGCACCGGCTATATGCGCAGTTATATTTTCGACGCGATTTTTGCCGGCATCCACATTTGCTTTAGCGGCTTTTTCGCTGCATACGGCAAGAGCTATATCGGCTTTGCGCACAACGTGCTGGCCGTGGCGCTCATTCGCGTACCGGGCGCTTGGCTGCTGTCGAACGCCTATTCCAACACGCTGTTTCCCATGGGCATCGCTTCGCCGTGCGGATCGATTTTGTCGGCGGTCATTTGCGTTGTCGCGTTTACCGTGCTCAACCGGCGCGGGGCTTTTGACAAGTTGGCAGCGTAGCGGGGCAACGCGAGATCGCCCTGATCGACGACATCATCAGCGACGACCCCACAACCTACGTGACGCAGATCACGGTGCCGGTTGCCCCGTCCAAATAAGAACCGCCCGGAAGGCACCATGCTTTCCGGGCGGTTCTTCAATTTGGCTATCGATGCACTAAGCCTGGGGCACCTGACCAGTAGCCAAGATCTGCTCGAGTGCATCCTCGTCCAACACGGGTACGCCTAGCTGTTCGGCTTTGGTGAGCTTGGAGCCCGCCTTGGGACCGGCAACCAGATAGCTCGTCTTCTTTGACACACTGCCCGAAACCTTGGCGCCGAGCACCTTGAGCGCCGCGCCCGCCTCGTCGCGCGTGCGGTTGACGAGTGTACCAGTGAGCACGAAGGTCAAACCCGCAAGCGGCTGTGCGTCGGCGAGCTCGCCCGCCACGCCAGCGTCGGCTGCGGCTTGCGCGTGCGCGGCGCCCAGGTCGACCTCGAGCGACAGGCCCGCCTGACGCAGGCGCTCCAGCACGGCAAGGTTTTCGGGCACGGCCAGGAACTGCTTGACGCTCGCCGCGATCTTGGGACCGATGCCCTCGCACTCGGCGATGTCCTCTTCGCTCGCCAAGATAAGTTTGTCAATCGACAGGAATCGTTCGGCGATGACCTCGCCCACGCTCTTACCCACGTGGCGTATACCCAGGGCAAACAGCACGCGACCGAGCGGCTGACTCTTGGACTTGTTGAGCTCGGCGATGATCTTTTCGGCCGTCTTGAGGCCCACCGGAATGGGATCGCCCTTCTTGACGCCCTTTTTGCTGTTTGAGCTGGCATAGGTGCGCCCCGTGTCCAGCCCGGCGATGTCGTCAACCGTGAGCTGGTAGAAGTCAGCGACATCGTGAATCAGCCCGGCGGCGATCATCTTGTCGACAATCTCGTCGCCCAGGCCGTCGACGTCCATGCAGCCGCGGCTCACCCAGTGGAGCAGGCGCTCCTTGAGCTGCGCGGGGCAGTCGATGGAGACGCAGCGGTAAGCGACCTCGCCGTCCTCGTGGACCACGGGGCTGCCGCACACGGGGCAGACCTCGGGCATGTGCCAGTCGACCGAATCGGCCGGGCGCTTATCGAGCACCGGGCCCACAACCTCGGGGATTACGTCGCCTGCCTTGTGCACGATGATGGTGTCGCCCTCGCGCACGTTTTTGCGACGGATCTCGTCGATGTTGTGCAGCGTGGCGCGCGCGATGGTGGAGCCGGCAACCGTCACCGGGTCGAACTCGGCGACCGGCGTGAGCACACCGGTGCGGCCCACCTGGA
>CBCSNQ010000091.1:0-8173 GCA_965141565.1 uncultured Collinsella sp.
GCCGAGCACCTGTCCTGGACCTTCGAGGAGGTCGACGGCAAGCTCGAGCAGCTCATGCGCGGCATGTTCCACAACGTGGACGACACCGCCAAGGAGTATGGCCAGGAGGGCAACTTTGTCATGGGCGCAAACATCGCCGGCTTCCTGAAGGTCGCTGACGCCATGCTCGCCCAGGGCGTCTGCTAAATCTTCGCTCGACATAGCATGTGATGAGGCTCCCAGCTATCTGGCTGGGAGCCTTTTTTATCCCGGAGGACTCCTCATAACTTGCGGTGAAATACGGACTGTTTTGCGTCCCAGAACGGCTAATCAGTCCGTATATCACCGCAAGTTATGGATGGGTGGGTGGATTTTGTCCTAAAACGGTGTGCGGCCCCTCGTTTGGTACACTTAAAAGTACTGGACAAGTGAAGAGATGGGGGAGAACGTGCTCAAGTTCGGTACCTACGTCCGTGTTGGAAACGCGGCCGAAGCCTATGAGCTCTTACAGAAGAACCGCAACAATAAGATTGTGGGCGGCGGCATCTGGATGCGCCTGGGTTCGCGTCGCGTGGCGACGGCGATTGACCTTTCGGCCTGCGGGCTCGATCAGATTGAGGAGACCGAGACCGAGTTTCGCATCGGCGCCATGTGCACCCTGCGCCAGCTCGAGCGTCATGCCGAGCTCAACGCGCTTGTCAACCATGTCTTTGAGTTCGCCGTCCACGATATCGTGGGCGTGCAGCTGCGCAACACCGCCACGGTGGGCGGCAGCATCTACGGTCGTTTTGGTTTCTCGGACGTGCTCTCGGCATTTTTGGCGCTCGATTCGTACGTTGAGCTGACGGGGGCTGGTCGCGTGCCGCTCGCCGAGTTCGTGGACATGGGCTACGTGCGCGACGTGATCGAGCACGTGGTGGTCGTTAAGCACGATTACCGTGCGAGCTACGAGGCCGTGCGCAAGGCCGCGACGGACTTCCCCTCCTTAAACGTCACCGCCGCCTGGTGGGACAACACCTGGCACGTCACCGTGGGCGCCCGCCCGCTGCGTGCGACCCTGCTGCAGGGCGATGCGTGCGGCCTTACCGCCGAGCAGCCTTCCGAGGACGAGCTTCGCGCCCTGGCCGCATCCGTTCGCGCGCTGAGCTACGGTACCAACCTGTGGGGCTCGGCCGACTACCGCCGCCGCATCTCGGCTCCGTTGGCGATTCAGGCCGTGCGCCGCGCCGCCGGCATCGAGCTTTCGGCCGCGCTTGCCCACGAGCTCGAGGGCGTGCAGATTCCTAAGTTTGCCACGGACGAGTATTCCTGCCGCCGCGTGCCCGGCGTCGATTCTAGCGAGGTGCGCTAATGGCTGCCAAACTCATCGATCTTTCCTTTACGCTCAACGGCCGCAAGGTCAAGGTTCAGATTGCCCCCGACACCATGCTCTTTTCGCTTTTGCGTGAGCAGGGTTGCGCGTCGGTGCGCTGTGCCTGCGAGACCACCAACTGCGGCCTGTGCACGGTGTGGCTCGACGGCGACCCGGTGCTGAGCTGCTCGGTTCCCGCCGCCCGTGTTGAGGGCCACACCATCACCACGCTCGAGGGCCTCAAGGCCGAGTCTGAGGCGCTGGCCCGTGCGATGGCTGCCGAGGGCGCCGAGCAGTGCGGTTTTTGCGCCCCCGGCCTTATCATGAACGTGCTGGCGCTTGCCCGTGCCGCCAAAGAGGACCCGAGTCTCGTCGCCACGCGCGAGGAGCTTTCGCGCCAGCTTGCCGGCAACCTCTGCCGCTGCAGCGGCTACGAGAGCCAGCTGCGCGCCATCGTGCGCTTCCTCATCGAGTCTGGCGTGCAGGTGGGCTTTGAGATGCCCGAGCTGCCGGTCAACGACACCAGCTGCGACGGTGTCTCCTACAAGCAGATCACCCACAAGCAGCCCAAGAAGGACTCGAAGGCCCTGCTCGAGGGCCGTCCCGTCTATACGGGCGACCTGGTGCCCGCCGGCGCCCTGATCGTCAAGCTCAAGCGCAGCCCGTATGCCCGCGCCAAGATCCGCTCCATCGATACGTCGCGCGCCCTGAAGGTGCCCGGCGTCGTGGGCGTCTACACCTACGAGGACGTGCCCCAGCGCCGCTTTACCATCGCCGGCCAGAGCTATCCACAGCCGAGCCCCTACGACCGCCTGATTCTCGAGAACCTGGTGCGCTACCAAAACGAGGAGGTGGCGATCGTCGCCGCCGAGACCGAGGAGGCTGCCGACAAGGCGCTCAAGCTCATCAAGGTCGACTACGAGGTGCTCGAGCCCCTGCTCGACTTTACCCAGGCACTCGATAACGACATCGTGGTCCACCCCGAGGGCGACGTGACCTTTATGTTCCCGCAGGGCGGCGATGTTGCTCGCAACCTAGTGTGTAGCGGTACCAGTGATTTTGGTGACCTTGATGAGGCGTTCGCCCAGAGTGACATCGTCTTTACCCGCACCTACACCAGCCAGGCCACGCAGACCGCGCCCATGGAGACCTTCCGCGCCTTCGCGACGACCGACGCTTTTGGACGTATCTCGGTGACCACCTCTACGCAGGTGCCCTTCCACGTGCGCCGCATGGTCGCGCAGTCGCTCGACATTCCGCAGTCGCAGGTACAGGTCATTAAGCCGCGCATCGGTGGCGGCTTTGGCTCCAAGCAGACGGGCTGCTGCGAGATCTTCGTGGCGTTCGTGACGCAGCAGACCGGCCGTCCGAGCTACTGCTGCTACACCCGCGAGGAGACCATCACCGCGGGCAACTCGCGTCACCAGATGCAGATGACCGTTAAGCTGGGCGCCATGAACGACGGCACCATCACGGCCATCGACTTGCATACGCTGTCCAACGCCGGCGCCTATGGCGAGCATGCCACCACGACGATCGGCCTCTCGGGCCACAAGAGCCTGCCCATCTACAACCACGTGAAGGCGAGCCGCTTTAGTTGGGACGCCGTCTACACCAATACCAACCGTGGCGGCGCGTATCGTGGCTACGGTGCCACCCAGGGCCAGTTTGCCGTGGAGAGCGCGGTCAACGAGCTCGCTGACATGCTGCACATGGACCCCGCCGACCTGCGCCTTAAGAACATCGTGCGCGAGGGCGAGACCATGCCGCAGTACTACAACGAGAAGCTCAACGCCTGCGCGCTCGACCGCTGCCTGCTGCGCGCGATGGACATGATCGGCTGGCGCGACAAGCCGCTGGCCGTGGACCTGGGCGACCGCGTGCGCGCCCTGGGCTGCGCGCTCACCATGCAGGGCTCGGGCATCTCCAACGTGGATATCGCCGGCATCGACATGCGCCTGGAAGAGGACGGTTTCATTACCATCGGCACCGGCGCCACCGATAACGGCATGGGCGTCGATACGATCTTGGCGCAGATTGCCGCCGAGGAGCTGGGCGTGGAGAGCTCGCTCATTGTGGTGCGCGGCGTGGATACCGACGTGTCGCCGTTCGATGCCGGCTCGTACGCGAGCTCGGGCACGTACGTGACGGGCCTTGCCGCCAAGAACGCAGCGGCCGAGCTGCGTGAGAAGATCTGCGCCAAGGCCGCCCAAATGTGGGACGTGGACGCCGCCGATGTGGTCTTCGATGGCCAGTACGTGCGTCTGTCCGACGAGCGTGCCGCCCGCGAGCAGAACCGCTACCTCACGCTGCGCGACTTTGCCAACCTGTGCGTCAAGAACATCGCGGGTGGCGACGCGCTCACCTCGCATGCCTCTGCCTGCCTGCCCGTTTCGCCTCCGCCGTTTATGGCCGGCATTGCCGAGGTCGAGGTTGACAAGGCCACCGGCAAGGTGACCGTGGTGGACTACGCGGCGGCTGTGGACTGCGGCACCGTGATCAACGAGGCGCTCGCGCGCGTCCAGGCCGAGGGTGGCATTGCCCAGGGTATCGGTCACGCGCTCTACGAGATCGTCGAGCACGACGACCGCGGTCGCCTGCGTACCGGCAACTTTATGAGCTACAAGCTGCCCACGCGCCTGGATATCGGCAGCATTCGCGTGGCCTTTGAGCCGAGCTACGAGCCGACGGGTCCGTTTGGCGCCAAGTCGATCGGCGAGGTCGTCATCAACACGCCGCTCGCCGCCGTGGCCTCGGCCGTGGCACACGCCACCGGACATCAGGTTCGCTCGCTGCCCATCACGCCCGAGAAGGCCCTGCTGGGGGAGTAGCGGGTCAGCGAACAAGTCGTAATTGGCGGGGCGGGGCAACTCGCCCCGCCTTTTGCACTCGTGGTGAGGTCGTGAGCCTGTAAAACGTGTGCGTGCGCTTGACGTTCGTATCTGCTATCATTCCTAGTCTGTGCGCTCATGCGGGCGTGGCGGAATTGGTAGACGCGCCAGATTTAGGTTCTGGTGGGATTCCCGTGAAGGTTCGAGTCCTTTCGCCCGCACCAACGCACCCGCGTCGGCTTATGCCCTCGCGACACTTTGTTGCATAAAGGTACCAGCACCTCAGATAAGCTGGGCAGTATGAGGAGGAACGTGTTGAACATCACCGCTTCTGACGTCAAGGACGCCAAGCTCACCGCTACGGTCACCATCCCGGCCGCCGACGTCGACGCCGCGATCAAGAAGGCCTACAAGGACACCGCCAAGAAGTACCGCTTCCCGGGCTTCCGCGCCGGTAAAGCCCCCCGTCCGGTCATCGACTCTGCTCTTGGCGCCGAGGCTACCCTCGCTCAGGCCACCAACGACCTGATCGCCGCCAACGAGCCCGCCGTCCTCAACGAGCTGGACATCGTCCCCACCAAGAGCGGTGACTACAAGGAGCTCGACCTCGCCAAGGATCACGAGGACTACACCTACACCGTCGAGTTCTCCCTGCGTCCTGCCGCTGAGCTCTCCTCCTTCGACGCCGTCGAGATCGAGATGCCCCCTGCGGAGGTCACCGAGTCCGAGATCAACAACCAGGTTGAGATGCTCCTCAACTACCGCGCCACCTTCGAGGACGTCGAGGGTCGCGCCGTCGAGGCCGAGGACTACGTCACCGTCGACCTCAAGGCCGTCGAGAACGCCGACAGCTTTGCCGCCGAGGGCCGCATGCTCATCGCCGGTAGCGACAGCAACCCCAAGGAGTTCAACGAGGCCCTGATCGGCGCTAACGTTGACGACGTCAAGACCGTCACCTGGACCGACGAGGTCGAGGAGGGCGAGGAGGCCGAGACCCACACCGTCGAGGTCACCATCAAGGGCATCAAGGTCCGCAACACCCCCGAGCTCACCGACGAGCTCGTCAAGTCCGACTTTGGCTTCGACAGCATCGACGCCATGCGCGACGCCATCAAGATCGAGATCGAGCAGGACAAGGCTTCCCGCCTCCCGGCCGAGAAGGAGAACCGTTGCGTCTCCGCTCTCGCCGAGCGCCTGCAGCTCGACGAGATGGACGCCGACTACGAGCAGTCCGTCTTTGAGGAGCTTGGCCAGAACTTCCTGTCCAACCTCGCTGCCCGCGGCATGACGCTGGACACCTGGCTGCCCGCTTCCGGCCTGACCATGGAGCAGTTCATCGGCGACCTGCACAAGCAGGCCAACGACGTTGCCCGTGAGTCCCTGGCTCTCGACGCCCTCGCCCGTGAGCTCAAGATTGAGGTCACTGAGGACGACGTCAACGCCGAGTTCGAGAAGGCTGGCGTCAAGGACGTCGAGGCTTCCAAGGCCGAGTTCATCGCCGACGGCCGCATGCCTGCCGTCCGTGAGTCCATCCGTCGTTCCAAGGCCGTCGACCACCTGGTCGAGAACGCCAAGGTGACCGAGGTCGACGAGACCGCCAAGGACGCCGAGTAATTCTCGCCACCTTGCCCGCGAGCGCTTGCGTGCGCCCGTGATGGGGTAAAGTTATACACCGGTTATCCGGTTGCTTCGTACGGTGCCAGCCAATGCATAGCATGCGGGCACCGTACGTTTATCTAGAACCAATTTGGTCCGCAAGAGAGAAATGGAGATGCGTATGATCGCTAAGTTCGATTCCGCCCTCGTGCCATACGTTATCGAGCAGACGCCGCGCGGCGAGCGCAGCTACGATATCTATTCGCGCCTGCTCAACGACCGCATCATCTTCTTGGGCGAGGAGATTAACTCTGTCAGCGCCAACCTGGTCGTTGCCCAGCTGCTGCATCTTGAGAGCCAAGATGCCGAGAAGGATATCTCGCTCTACATCAACTCGCCCGGTGGCGAGGTCTACTCCGGCCTGGCGATTCTTGACACCATGAACTTTATCAAGCCGCAGGTCTCCACCATTTGCGTGGGTATGGCCGCGTCTATGGCCGCCGTGCTGCTTTCGGCCGGCGCCAAGGGCAAGCGCTTCTGCCTGCCGCACTCCAAGGTCATGATTCACCAGCCCAGCGGCGGTGCCCAGGGTCAGCAGACCGAGATCGAGATCGTGGCCGAGGAGATCAAGAAGACCCGCCGCGAGCTCAACCAGATCCTTTCCGACGCCTCGGGCCAGCCCATCGAGAAGGTCCAGGCCGATACCGAGCGCGACAACTACCTGACCGCTGCCGAGGCCCTCGACTACGGCTTGATTGACCGTATCGTCACCTCGCGCGATCTCGCCGCGAAGGATGCCTAGGATGGCAGGAAACATGCAGGACAACTTTGACGAGAACGGCAACCCTATCCGCTGCTCCTTCTGCGGAAAAGAGCAGGGCCAGGTCCGTCGCCTCGTAAAGGGCCCGACCAACATCTTTATCTGTGACGAGTGCGTCGCCGCTTGCTCCGAGATTCTGGAGGAGTCGCTGGCTTCGGACTTTATGGACGCTGCCCGCAACGGCAAGCTGCCAGGCTTCCTCAACGACCACGGCCAGGCTGCTGGGCAGCCCGCCGTGGACCCCGAGACCGAGGGCTTTGAGCTCGAGGACGACCGCCAGGTCATCACGCACGTGCCGACGCCGCACGAGATCTATGACGAGCTTTCGGCCTATGTCATGGGTCAGGAGGACGCCAAGCGCGCTATGTCGGTTGCCGTGTACAACCACTATCGCCGCGTGATCGAGGGCGGCGCTGCGGTGTCCGCTTTTGACGGCGGCATGGGCTCGCAGTTCGACAACGATATGGACGAGGTGGAGCTCGCCAAGTCCAACATCTTGCTGCTCGGTCCCACTGGTACCGGCAAGACCCTGTTGGCCCAGACGCTCGCGCGCATCCTCGAGGTGCCGTTTGCCATCGCCGATGCCACCGCACTCACCGAGGCCGGTTACGTGGGCGAGGACGTGGAGAACATCCTGCTTAAGCTCATCAATGCTGCCGATGGCGATATCGAGCGCGCGCAGGTTGGCATTATCTACGTGGACGAGATTGATAAGATCGCCCGCAAGGCCGAGAACCTCTCCATTACCCGCGATGTCTCGGGCGAGGGCGTTCAGCAGGCGCTGCTTAAGATCCTTGAGGGCACGGTGGCAAGCGTTCCGCCCACCGGCGGCCGCAAGCATCCCCAGCAGGAGCTGCTGCAGATCGACACGACCAACATCCTGTTCATCTGTGGCGGTGCCTTTGTAGGCCTGGACAAGATCATTGCCGATCGCGTTGGCAACAAGGGTGTGGGCTTCAACTCCGAGATCGCCGGCCCCACCTCGGTCGACGAGAACGACCTGCTGCGTCAGGTGCTCCCGCAGGATCTCAACGCCTTTGGCATGATCCCCGAGTTCGTGGGCCGTACGCCCGTCGTCACCCAGACGCAGGCGCTCGACGAGGATGACCTGGTGTCGATCCTGACGGAGCCCAAGAACGCCGTGGTGCGCCAGTACCGTAAGATGTTCCAGCTCGAGGACGTTGAGCTTGAGTTTGAGGATGCCGCCCTGCACGAGATCGCCCGTATGGCGCTTGCCCGCAAGACCGGCGCCCGCGGCCTGCGTTCCATCTGCGAGGACGTGCTGCAGCAGACGATGTTCGACCTGCCCAGCGAGGAGGGCGTTTCCAAGGTCATCGTGACCGAAGCCTCCGTAAAGGGCGAAGAACAACCCCAGCGCATCTACGGGTAAACCAGCAAAATACGTGTTTGCAAATAGCCTCCGACCACCCGCGGTCGGAGGCTATTTTATATATACGCAATAACCCCAACTACCTGTGCTATTCTGTGTGTTTGTTTAGGCCTCGGCAAAGTCAATTCAGACTGAAGTAATCGATACCTAAGGGGAGGAATGTAGGCCCGATTTTCGTAGATTCCGCACGAGCCGAAGACCACTTA
>CBCSNQ010000092.1:0-8142 GCA_965141565.1 uncultured Collinsella sp.
CGATTTGTGTCTTGAAAAATGTATATAACGACTATAACGTAGTGTGAAACATATTGGAAACAATACCGAGGAGGCTGCGTTGAAGAAAAGCAATCTGGGCTATGTGCTGGTGCTGATCGCCGCGCTTATGTGGGGCAGCATCGGAATCTTTGTAAACGGCATCTCGGCCATGGGCGTTTCGTCCCAGAGCATGGCTGCCTTTCGCTTGTTGGTCGGAGCGCTTATCTTGGCGCCGGTCCTGATGTTTATGGGCTGCCGTCCGGGTGAGGGGTCCACCGTGGCTCAGGGTCCGCTGGCCCTGTTCAAGGCAAGCCCTAAAGAGCTTGTTCCCTGCGCGCTTGTCGGTATCGTCGGTCTGGCCGCCGCCAACACCTGTTATTACGAGTGCATGGGCGAGGTGGGCATGTCCACGGCCTCGGTGCTGCTCTACACCTCACCGGTGTTTGGCGTCATGCTCGGCCGCGTGCTTTATCGCGAGGACGTGACCCCCAACAAGCTCGTTGCCATTGTCTTTAACATCGTTGGCTGCGTGCTTGCAGTGACCAATGGCGACCTTTCCGGTTTTCATTTTTCGGTTTGGGGCGTCACATCGGGCGTGATTGCAGGCCTTTGTGGTGCGTCGCTCGCGGTGTTTAGCCGGATAGCAACCAAGACGGTCCACCCGCTTGCTGTCACGTTTTGGGGCTTTGTATTTGGCGGTGCGGTTATGGCAGCTATCGCGGCTCCGTGGCCGGATGTCGCCGCGGCAATGTCGCCACAGCTGCTGCTGTTGTTCCTTGGCTTTGGACTCATCCCCACAGCCGTGGCTTACATCTTATATATGCAGGGTCTGTCCATGGGGCTCGAGACATCGAAAGTTCCCGTCGTAATGTCTTTCGAGACGGTCGTCACCGTACTGGTGGGCATTGGTGTCTATGCCGAGCCCGCCGGTGCGATCAAGGTTCTGGGCATTGTGCTGGTGCTCGCGTCCATCCTGATCATGAACACCGACTTCTCCAAGCTGCGCAACAGTGTGTTTGTCGGTCATGTCATTGAGAGCATGACCTTTAAGCCCAATGCGTGGTGGACCGAAAAATCGCAGGACATGGATCTGTTTAAGGAGCGCACCGGCATCGCGCTGGAGCCCACCGTGCAGGAAAGCCCCTGGTACTTTGTGCGATAGGGGATGAGCGGGGCGCTTGATCGGGCACCGCCAAGCCAGCGCTGACCTGTCCTGCACCAACGTTTCGAGTACGTTAAACCCGTCAACGGTCGATTTTCACCCGCGAACGGTCTTTATACTAATTAGCAATATCCGCAACGTATAAGACGTTATAATGACCATAACGAAAAGGAGGAGGCAAGATGAATCAGATCATTCTCGCATCTCATGGCGGCCTGGCCGCAGGCGCCAAAGACACACTCGAGATGGTTCTCGGCGACGTGTCGAACGTCCACGTCGTGTCGCTTGCTCGTGACGACAAGGAGCCCATCACCAATAAGGTGGACGCCATGATCGCCACGTTCAACGCGGACGACACCGTCTATGTGCTGACCGATATGCTCGGCAGCTCGGTCAACAACAACATGGTCGAGCTTTCCAAGAACGGCACGAAGTTCACGGTTGTCAGCGGTTTCAACATCCCGCTGGCGCTCACGCTTGCTATGAGCCCCGTCCCCGTCAAGGGTGCCGAGCTCGCAGCCCTCATCAACGAGGCCCGCACCGGTCTGACCAACCCCAACGCACCGGTCGAGGCCGCCGCGGCTCCTGCCAAGAAGACCAAGGCATCCCGTCACAGCTCCGGTCCCGCCAAGATCGTCCTCGCACGTCTTGACTACCGTCTGCTGCACGGCCAGGTCGTCTTTACCTGGACCACCAAGGTTCAGGCCGAGCGCATCATCGTCGTCGACAACGCTGCCGCCAACGATGACATCAAGAAGGGCGCTCTTAAGCTGGCCAAGCCCCAGGGCGTGCGCCTGAACGTCTTCACCGTCGAGCGTGCCCTCGCCAAGATGGACAAGCTCAACACCCTCGGTGAGCGTGTCATGTTCGTCTTTGGCAACACGGCCGAGATGCTGCAGTTCTGCCAGGGCTACAAGCTCGACGCCATCAACCTGGGCGCCACCGCCAACCACGACGGTGCCGATCAGATTGGCGGCAAGGACAGCTCCGTCTTCCTCGACGCCACCCAGAAGGCCGACGTCAACCAGCTGCTCGACATGGGCATCAAGCTCTATGTCCAGCAGACCCCTACGTATCAGAGCGTCGACATCGACGCCAAGCTGTAATCAACCAGGCTTTTGCCTGACTGAAAGGAGAAGGGTATGAATACGTTCATCAGTGCGGTGCTCGTCGGCCTCGTCGGCGTGTTCTGCATGTGGGACTCCCGCCTGCTCGGTCGTCTTAACTTCGAGCAGCCCCTCGTTGGCGCTACGCTCGTCGGTCTGCTGCTGGGCGATGTGCCCACCGGTCTTGCCGTCGGTGCCGCCGTCGAGCTCGTGTCCATGGGCCTGGTGCAGGTCGGCGCCGCCGTTCCGCCCGATATGGTCCTGGGCGGCATCGTGGCCGCTGCCTTTGCGTGCCTGACCGATGCTTCCGCCGAGACCGCCATGACGATCGCCATCCCGGTCGCCGTCCTGGGTCAGCTCCTCGGCATCGTGTTCCGTTCCATCATCGCCGCCCTCACCCATGTGGCAGATAACGCGATCGATAACGGAAAGTTCAAGACCGCCTACCGTATGCACATCTGCGCCGGCTCCGGTCTGTACGCCGTCATGTACTTCCTGCCGATCTTCCTCGCCGTCTTTGTTGGCACCGACCTGGTTCAGGCCATCGTCAACATGGTTCCCGAGTGGCTGTCCACTGGTCTTAACGTTTCGACCAAGATCATGACCGCCTACGGCTTGGCCCTGCTGCTCACCATGATGATCAAGAAGGGTATGACTCCGTTCCTGTTCATCGGTTTCCTGCTCGCCGCTTACCTCAACCTGTCCGTCATCGCGGTCGCTCTGATCGGTGTGTGCCTGGCTGTCGTCTTCATGGGCTTCAAGTTCAACGGTTCCCATGCAGCCGCCGGTGTCGATTCCGACTACGATCCGCTCGAAGACGACGAAGACTAAGGAGGAACACACTATGGCAACCGCAACCAAGGACGTGTCCCTGAACAAGAAGGTCAGCCAGTTCTTCTGGCGCTCCTGGGCCATCCAGGCCTCTTGGAACTACGAGCGTCAGATGAACATGGGCTTCCTCTACGGCATGGTTCCCACGCTCGATCGCCTCTATCCGGATGAGTCCGACCCCAAGCAGCTCGCTGCTAAGAAAGAGGCTTACCACCGTCACATGGCGTTCTACAACTGCACCCCGCAGACGAGCGCTTTCATCCTGGGCCTCGCCGCCTCCATGGAGGAGGAGTACGCCAAGGATCCCGAGAACTTCGATCCCGATTCGATCAACGCGGTCAAGACCTCCCTTATGGGTCCGCTTTCCGGCATCGGTGACTCCTTCTTCCAGGGCACCATCCGCGTTATCGCCTTTGGCCTGGGCGTTCAGCTGGCTCAGCAGGGCTCCATCATGGGCCCGATCCTGGCCATGCTCATTTCCATCGTGCCCTCCGTGCTGATCACTTGGTTCGCAGCCAAGATGGGCTATCAGGGCGGTCACGAGTACCTGAGCAAGCTTCAGGGCGGCGACCTCATGGAGAAGCTCATGTATGTCTGCGGCATCGTGGGTCTTATGTCCGTGGGCGGCATGATCGCTACGCTGATCGGCGCCACCACCCCGCTGCAGTTCGCTGAGGGCACCGTCGTTATCCAGGACATCCTGGACGGCATGATGCCTCAGATGATCTCCCTCGGCCTCACCGGCCTTATGTACTGGCTCATCAAGAAGAACGTCAACACCGGTTGGCTTCTCGTGATCGCCATCGTGGGCGGCATCGCCCTCTCCGCGGCCGGCATCCTGGCCTAGTCGCGACCAAGCGTCTAACCGCTTTCCCCGGGGAGCCTGCCTGGCATCCCATACCCCAGGCAGGCTTCCATCCCTATACGTGACAAAGGGCAGTCCCTTTGTCACATCCTCAACGGGCCGGCGACTCGGTCCAAATCACGGTAACCCTGCGTGCGCCCGGCAATGTGGCGCCGCAAAAATCGAAAGGAATGTGTCAGATGTACGAGATCGACCTTAACCTCCCTAAGCAGATCGTCGCTGACGTCCTGTCCAACCACGAGATCCACAGCGTCGCCTTCGTCGGCTGCGGTGCTTCCATGTCCGACCTGTACCCCGCCAAGTACTTCCTGGCCAACAACACGGACAAGCTGAACGTTCAGATCTTCACCGCTAACGAGTTCAACTACGACACGCCCTCCTGGGTCAACGAGCACACCTTCGTGATCACCTGCTCCCTCGGTGGCTCCACGCCCGAGACCGTCGAGGCCAACAAGACCGCCAAGAAGCACAACTGCCCGGTCGTCTCCCTCACCAACAAGGCTGGCTCCGCTCTGACCGTCGACGCCGACCACGTCATCGTCCACGGCTTCCACGCCAACTACGCTGCCAAGTGCGAGAAGCCCGGCTACGCCATCGCTCTTGCTCTCGAGATCCTTCAGCAGACCGAGGGTTATGACCACTACGAGGACATGATCACCGGCCTCACCAACATCTTCGATCTCTGCGAGAACGCCGCTCAGCACTGCAAGAAGCTCGCCAAGAAGTTCGCCGAGGACTTCAAGGACGACAAGATGATCTACTTCATGGCTTCCGGTGCCTCCGAGAAGATGGCTTATTCTCACGCCGCCTTCCTGTTCACCGAGATGCAGTGGATCGACGCCGCCGCCTACAACACCGGCGAGTACTTCCACGGCCCGTTCGAGGTTTCCACCGAGGGTAAGCCCTACGTCTTCTTCATGTCCGATGGCGCCACCCGTCCGATGGACGCTCGCGCCCTCACCTTCCTTGAGCGCATGGGTGCCAAGGTCGCTCTGATCGACTCCAAGGACTACGGCCTGGCTGACGCCGTGCCCGCGAGCGTCATCACCTACTTCAACCCGCTGCTGCACCTCGCCGTTATGCGCGAGTACGGCAACCAGATCGCCGAGGCCCGTCAGCACCCGCTGACCATGCGTCGCTACATGTGGAAGCTTTCCTACTAATCACAAGTAAGTAGACCTTACGGGTTGATTGAGAGGGGATGGGGTTTGCGCCCCATCCCCTTTTTTGCTCTGGGGAGGGCGTGTCTGTCGTGTCGCAAAACCCCAGATAAAACCTACCAAAATAAACCTGTCCCTTTTTGGCAGGTGGGAGGAGATGCGTATGATCAAGGCAGTGCTGTTTGATATGGACGGCGTGCTGGTCGATACCGAGTGGTTCTACAACCGTCGTCGCGTAGCGTTTATGGAAGAGAAGGGGTTCCACTTTGACGAGATTCCCGATCTTTCGGGGTCTAACGAGCCTGCCATTTGGGAGGCGCTGGTGCCCGACGATGTTGAGCTGCGCGAGCGCCTGCGCGTGGAGTACAAGCAGGTTTATAGCCCGGACCATCCCGTTCCGTATGCCGAGCTGCTCAACGAGCAGGCGGAGCCGGTGATGCGTGAGCTGCACGAGCGCGGCGTGAAGTGCGCCATCGCGAGCTCGTCCTATCGCGAGCTTATTGACGAGCTGGTGGAGATTGCCGGTATCGCCGACGTGCTGGACTACACCATCAGTGGTCACGAGTGCAGCGCGTTTAAGCCCGATCCCGAGATCTACCTGCGTGCCATGGAGGCGCTAGGGGTGGAGCCTGCCGAGTGCCTGGTTATAGAGGATTCGCCTTTGGGCATCGAGGCTGGTAAGCGCTCCGGCGCCCGCGTCCTGGCGCTGCGTCCGCACGAGGGTGTCAACCTCGATCAATCGCGAGCCGATGCCGTTATCGATAATCTGACCGACATTTTGGCCGCTTTGTAGCGTCAATCCGCCGCGAGAAGCACTGATTCACGCGTCTTTTGCTGCGGATTGGCTTAATTTGTCATCTATTTGGATCCGTTTGGCTTCGATTCGGACTAAGTGAGTAGACTTTTTGGTGCAAGACGAGCACAAAGCGCATCTGCTCTAGTAAAACCGCAGGTCACAGGGGTGGCGGTTTTGGGTGTGCTCTGCAGGTCGCGTAAAGTCTACTCACTTGTTATTTGGGCCTTTGGTCGTGGGGTTGCTGGTCCCGCTTTGGTTGTCGAGGGAGGGTGAATTGAAGCGCCCCCGCATGCTCCGTGCTACAATCGCCGACATGCCTCACAACCAGATTTGCCTTCGAAAGGAGCCCGCGTGGCGAACGCCATCGATCAGCTCACGGACCGCGTGCTCGTGCTCGGCCGCCTTACCATCGTCCGCCGCGCCATTACTGCCGTGGCGGTCACGATTTCCGCCGTTCTCCAGACATTCCTGATCCAGGCGTTCATTCAGCCCGCCGACCTGCTTCCGAGCGGTCTTACCGGCGTTGCGGTCCTGCTCGATCGCGTTACCTCGCTGGGTGGCGTCCACATCGATATTTCGCTCGGTATGCTCGCGCTCAACATCCCCGTGGCGCTCCTATGCTGGAGCGGCATTAGCAAGCGCTTCGTCATCTTCTCGATGATGCAGGTCGTGCTCTCGTCGCTGTTCCTCAACGTCTTTCACTTCGCTCCATTTTTGGGCGACAAGATCATGCTCATCATTTTTGGCGGCGTGGTCTCGGGTCTGGGCGCTGCTATCGCACTTAAATCCGGCGCATCCACCGGCGGCACCGACTTTATCGCGCTGTGGGTTTCCAACCACACGGGCAAGACCATCTGGGGCGTCATCTTTGGTTTCAACTGCTTTATCCTGGCGATCTTTGGCTTTATGTTTGGCTGGGACAAGGCGGCGTATTCCATCGTGTTCCAGTTTATTTCGACCAAGACCATCGACAGTTTCTATCGTCGCTACGATCGCGTGACGCTGCAGATCACGACGCGTAAGGCAGACGAGGTCATGACTGCCTACGTAAACCATTTTCAGCACGGCATTAGCTGCGCCGAGGTCGTCGGCGGATATAGCCGCGAAAAGATGTACCTGCTGAACACCGTTGTCTCGACCTACGAGAGTCAGGACATTATCAAGCTGGTGTGCGACGTTGATCCCGGCGCCGTGATCAATGTGTTCCACACGCTCAACTTTGTGGGCGGCTGGTGGGGTGGTCATGTCGACGAGCCCATGCCCACGGCCGTTCCCGATCCCGACAAGCCCGCACGCATGGCCAGCAGGCAGGCGCGCCTCAGCGAACAGGACAGCCTGCAGCAGGACGACGGCAAGTAGGGTATTGGCATTTTGCCGGTCCTGCGCAACCCATCCGAACGAGCCCCCCGAAAGCCCCGTTGCTTTCGAGAGGCTCTCGTTTGCCCAGATAAAACCTACCAAAATGAAGCTGTCGCTTTTTGGTAGGGAGGGTGTATCGTTTTATCATTATGAGGTAATATGAAACTAGACGTTATATACGTATTAGTTATTTCGATATTTCGATAAGAGTGATTAGATATGCCTGCGCCCAAAAATGCACCGCTTTACCAGCAGATTTACGACGAAATCAAGGATGCGATCGAGAAAGGTGTTTATGCACCCAAGGAGCGTATTCCGTCCGAGCTTGAGCTAGCCGAGCAGTACGACGTGAGCCGCATTACGGTGCGCCGCGCCGTCGAGGAGCTGTGCTCCGATGGCTACCTGGTTAAGCAGCAGGGCCGTGGCACCTTTGTCTCCACGCCGCACATCAATCGCCAGTTTCACGCCTCGACGCTGCAGACGTTTACCGCGCTGTGTGCCGGCAACGGCATGAAGGCCGGTGCGCACGTGATCGATCGCCAGATCGTTCCGGCGCGCCAAAACGAGATGGAGTTCTTTGGCCTGCAGAAGGATGCGCTGCTGCTGCATATCAAGCGCGTGCGTACGGCCGACGGCGAGCCCATCTTTGAGGAGAACATCTTTGTGCCGTTTGATGCCTACCGTGAGCTGTTGACGGCCGATCTTGAGGACAAGTCGATTTTTGCCGAGGTCGAGCGTGTTGGCGGAACGCCGATTGTTACGGTTGGCTACCGCACGGTCGAGGCCGTTCGTGCCAATACCGAGCAGGCGGCCGAGCTGGGCATTGCTCCGCACGATCCGCTGCTCAACCTGCGTGCCGGCTT
>CBCSNQ010000093.1:0-8102 GCA_965141565.1 uncultured Collinsella sp.
AGCACGCGGCTGTTAACCGCGCTGTTGTAGGTTCGAGTCCTACCCGGGGAGCCAGGTTGTAAAACCCGTCGCTTATGTGGCGGGTTTTTTCATGCCGCGATCGCCTGGCGCGAACGTTACCGTATCAACATTTCGTGTCGAGGATGTAATCCCGTGACCCGCCACCTCAACATGGCGCGGTCGTTGTAGAATATTGCAATGATTGCTCCCACGACATGGTGCCGCGAGCACCAGATAAGGAGATTCTTGTGTCTGAGACCATTAACGGCAGCCTGAGCGTCTCGAACGACGTTATTGCCGATATTGCCGGTTATGCCGCGATGACGTGCTATGGCGTCGTCGGCATGGCTGAGCAGCTCCAGGGCGCCGAGAGCGTGCGCCTGCTTGCCGGTCAGCGCCTCCGCAAGGGCGTGCTTGTCTCCGCCGACGAGAACGGCCTTACGGTCGATCTTCACGTCGTGCTCGAGAACGGCGTCAACATGAAGTCCGTCTGCCACAATCTTTCGAGCTCCGTTGCCTTCACCCTGCAGGAGATCGCCCAGATCGATCCCGCCAGCCTTAAGATCGGCATCCACATCGACGCGCTCAAGAGCCGTCTGAACTAGCATCCGAAAACGGAGATTCAAATACCCATGATTGCAAAGACCATTCGCACCTGTTTTCCGATCGCTGCGGCTGCCGTTTCCGACAAGGCCGAGGAGATCAACAAGCTCAACGTCTTCCCCGTGCCCGACGGCGACACCGGTACCAACATGTCGCTCACGCTCGCCTCGGTGACCAAGGAGCTTTCCGCCCTTCCCGCCGATGCCGATATGGAGGCCATCGCCGGCGCCATCACCCACGGCTCCCTGATGGGCGCTCGCGGCAACTCCGGCGTCATCACCTCGCAGATTCTGCGCGGCGTGGCCGAGGGTCTCGTCTCCGCCGATGAGCCTATCACGTCCGCCAACATCGCCTTCGCCTTCCGCCGCGCCGTCAAGGTCGCCTTCCAGGCTGTCCGTAAGCCCATCGAGGGCACGATTCTCACGGTCCTGCGAGATGTTTCGACCAAGGCCGACGAGTGCGAAAAGAAGAAGTTCTCGGCCGAGGACGCGCTCGATGCCATCGTCGTCGAGGCCTACCAGTCCGTCGCCCGCACGCCCGACCTGCTGCCCGTTCTGAAGGAGAACGGCGTGGTCGACTCCGGCGCCTTTGGCTTTGCCATCTTCCTGGAGAACTTTGTTGCCGCCGCGCTTGGCCGCAGCACCGTTGTCGAGGATTTCTCCGCCACGTTTGATTCAGCCGGCTCTGCCCGCGACGCGGCCCTTGGTCGCGTTGAGATTGAGGCCAACGACGACTGGGAGGGCTCGGAGTTCCGCTACTGCAATGAGTTCCTCTTTAAGGCCGACGCCCCGTTTGACGAGGACGAGTGCCTTAAGTTCCTGGGCTCCATGGGCGACTGCGAGCTGCTCGTGGGTGCCTACCCCGACTACAAGATTCACGTGCACTCCAACACGCCTAACCTGGTGCTCGAGCACATGCTGCAGCTTGGTCAGATCTACGAGGTCTTTATCCACAACATGGAGATGGAGGCCCACGACCGTACCGCCAAGATTCATGAGGACCAGGAAAAGGCCGCTGAGCCTGCCAAGGCGTTGGGCTTTGTCGCCGTTGCCGCCGGTTCGGGCGAGGCCGACATCCTCAAGTCCCTCGGCGTTGACGTGATTGTCTCCGGTGGCCAGACCATGAACCCCTCGACTGCCGACCTGCTGGGCGCCGTCGACCAGGTCAACGCGACCTCGGTCATCATCCTGCCCAATAACGGCAACATCCGCATGGCTGCCGAGGCTGCCGCTTCTGCTTGCACCGACAAGAAGGTCTCCGTCGTTCCCACCAAGACCGTCCCGCAGGCGTTCTCTGCGCTGTTCGCAGTCCTGCCCGATTCCGAGCTCGAGGACGCCGTCGCCGCCATGGTCGACGCCATCAGCGAGGTTCGGGATGGCGAGGTCACCCGTGCCGTGCGCGATTCCAGCGCCTCTGACGGCTCTCCAATTCACTCCGGTGACGTCATGGGTATCATTGCCGGCTCCATCGACGTGGTCGGCTCCGATGTGAAACAGGTCACGCTCGACTGCATCAACCGCATGCAGGAGGAAGAGGAGGGCGACGCGCTGACGATTCTGGCCGGCGAGGAGCTGTCCGATGAGGCCTTCCAGGAGATCGTCGACGCCATCGAGGAGGCTCAGCCCGACCTGGAGATTGACGCCCATCGTGGTGAGCAGCCGCTCTATCCCGTGATCTTCTCGATCGAGTAGGCATCTACCCATGTCCGAGCCGTGCTCCGTGCCGCGCGTCTCGGAGCGCTTTGCCCAGAGCAATGCGCTCGACGAGGATATCGCGCGACTCAAATATGTTTCGGGTAAACGTGAGGAGGCCCTTCGCCGTCTGGGAATTCGGACGGTGGGGGACCTCCTCCTCCATATCCCTCACCGATATCTCGACTTTACGCGCTCCTGGTCCATCGAGATGGCGCCCATCGGTACCGTGTGCACGATTGTCGCCACGGTCGATCGTATCGTTCAAAAGCAGCCCCGCCCGCGTATGCAGGTGACCGAGGTCTCGCTGGTGGACGAGACGGGCGTGCTGCAGGTCGCCTTTTTCCGTCAGCCCTGGATTGCCCAGCAGTTTAAGCAGGGCGACCGCCTGGCCGTGATGGGTAAGGTCGAGTTTGCCTACGGCTTTAAGCAGATGGCCTCGCCGCATTTCGAAAAGCTCGAGGATGGGCGTGCCGCGGGCACCATACTGCCGGTCCATTATGTGAGCGATGGCGTGAGCCAGGCGTGGATGCGCCGCATCGTAAGCGGCGCGCTCGAGGTTGTCGGCAATCCCTTCGACCCGATTCCCGCACGCTTACGCGTCAAGCGCCACCTGATGAGCAATGCTCGTGCGCTGCGCTCAATTCACTTTCCATCGAGCATGGCCGAGCGCGATATCGCGCGCGCACGGCTTGCCTACGAGGAGTGCCTCTACCTTCAGCTGGCGCTGCGTCTGCGCAACGACGGTGGCATGGTCGAGGTCGTTCCCTACGCCCACACCGCGGGCGAGCATCTGACCGCGCTTAAGCAGGCCCTCCAGTTTTCGCTGAGCGACGAGCAGGAAGCCGCGTTCCAAGACATCCTGCACGACATGTGCGATGGCGGGCGCGTGATGAACCGCCTGCTGCTGGGCGACGTCGGAACCGGCAAGACCGCCGTCGCCGCCTGCGCGTTGGCCGTTGCGGCCGATAGCGGCACCCAGTCCTGCGTTATGGCGCCAACGGGTGTGCTAGCGCGCCAATATGCCGATAAGACCGGCCCCTTGCTCTCGCAGGCCGGCATGTCCTGGGCGCTCCTGACGGGTGCCACGCCGGCGGCAGAGCGTGAGCAGATCCATGTGCAGCTGGAATCGGGCGAGCTCGACGTCCTCTTTGGAACCCACGCGGTCCTTTCGGATAACGTGGCGTTTAAGCATCTGTCGCTTGTCGTTATCGACGAGCAGCACCGCTTTGGTGTGGGCCAGCGCAATGCCCTGCGTGCCAAGGGCCCGGGTGCCGACCTGCTCGTTATGACGGCGACGCCGATTCCGCGCACGCTGGCGCTCTCGGTCTACGGCGACCTTGACACGAGCATCATCCGCCATCGGCCTGTTCCGGGGGCGGGCGTTACGACGCGTGTGCTCACCGAGTCGAGCCGCGACCTGGCCTACGGCGCCATTCGCGAGGCGCATGAAAAGGGCCAGCAGGCTTACGTGATCTGCCCGCTTGTGGAGCCGAGCGACTCGGCCGATGAGCTTGAGGATGTCCCCGGTATCGCCCGCGACGATGAGGGCCGCGTGACCGTCCCCGTGCCGCTGCGCGATACGGCAACCGAGCTCGACCGGCTGCGCCTGGCGTTGCCGGGACTTACTATCGAGCGCCTTCATGGCCGCATGCCGGCGGGGGAGAAGGACCGCGTGATCGATGCCTTCAAGCGCGGTGAGATCGACGTGCTCGTTTCGACCACGGTGGTCGAGGTGGGCGTCGACGTGCCCAACGCCACCGTCATGGTCATCGAGAACGGTGAGCGCTTTGGCTTGGCGGCCCTGCACCAGTTGCGCGGCCGTGTGGGCCGCGGCAGCGTGTCGGGCACCTGCCTGGTCATGACGCACTCCAAGGGCAACGGCGGCGCGTCGGCGGCACAAGACCGCCTCCAGTCGCTCGAAAAGACCTCAGACGGCTTTACGCTCGCCCAGATGGACCTGCGTTTGCGCCATGAGGGCGAAATCCTGGGCTACCGTCAGCATGGCGGCGTGACCCTGCGCTTTGTGGACCTGGACGCCGACGAGGATCTTATCGAATGGGCCCATTTGGACGCGGTCGAGCTCTTGCGGTATGCTTGCAACCTTGACTCTGTGGCGACGCGTCCCTTGCGCGAGGCGGTCGCCATGCGTTATCGACATATCTTTAAGGAGGTCAGCGGAGGATGAGAATCATCGGCGGCGAATGGCGCGGTCGTAAGATCGAGGAGCCCCGTGGTCGCGATGTCACCCGCCCCACGACTGATCGCGTGCGCGAGGCGTGCGCATCTATGGTCATGTCGGCATTCGATTTCGATTTGGACGAGGTTCGTGTGCTGGACGCCTTTGGCGGCTCCGGTGCCTTAGGGTTAGAGATGCTCTCTCGTGGGGCCCGCTCGCTCACGACGTTTGAGATCGATCGCAACGCCGCGCGGCTCATTACCAAGAATATCGAGTCGCTCTGCCGTGACCGTGCGCGTTGGCGTGTGGTCACGGGCGACATGCTGGCAAGTGCCTCGCGCGGTCGTGTACCGGGCGGCCCCTTTGATTTGGTCCTGCTCGACCCGCCCTATGCTTTTGGTGCCGAGCCGGTCGAGGAAATGCTGCAGAACCTGGCTCAGCAGGGTCTGCTTGCGCCTGGCGCTTATGCCCTGTTTGAGCATGCCTCCGCCGATGCGGGCGCGCATCCGGCAGGCTTTGAGACTGTACGTGAGAAGCGCTACGGCATTACCTCGGTCGACCTGCTTCGTTGGGTCGGCGATGACGACGGTGAGGACGATAGTGCCGTCACCGATGCCGATAACAACGATGCCACGACGTTTCAGGAGGACGCCCATGAATGACACCATCAACCGCGTGATCGTCCCGGGCACCTTCGATCCCATCACGTTTGGCCATATCGATGTGATCCGCCGCGCCCGCCGCATCTTTCCCAGTGTGATCGTCGCTGTTGCAGAGTCGCAGGGTAAAAACGGTGTGGGCACCACGTTTATGCTCGATGAGCGCGTGGCGCTGGCCCGCGAGGCGCTCGGTGATATCGACGGCGTCGAAGTCCTGCCCTTTACCGGCCTCTTGGTCGACTTCGCTCGTGAGCAGGGGGCGGGGGCCGTGGTCAAGGGCCTGCGCGCCATGACCGACTTTGAGTATGAGCTGCAGCAGGCCGACCTCAATTATCGCTTGGATAGCGAGCTGGAGTCCATCTTTGTCATGAGTGCTCCGCAGTACGGTTACATCTCGAGCTCGGTCGTTCGCCAGATCGCCTCGCTCGGCAGCGATGTATCGACGTTTGTGCCGCCCAACGTGGTCGAAGCGCTCAGACATCGCTTTTCGTGACGTTTTTTATTGCCTGGTGGCATGTGGTAAACTAGCACGATGATATGTTACCTATGAAAGGAGACCGGATGCCGGGCGAGAATTTTCCTGGCGATAGGATCGTCAGCTTGGTCGATGAGCTCGAAGGGCTGATCGAGGAAGCCAAGCCGCCTTTCGGCAAGAACGCTCAGTTCAAGGTCATCGACGCCGACGTGTTCTTCAATATCCTCGACGAGATCCGCATGAGCTATCCCGAGGAGTGGCAGAAGTCCCGCCGTATCCTTAAGGAGCGCGAGGAGCTTATGGCTTCCGCCGCCGCTCAGGCCGATTCCATCATCGCCGACGCTCAGCAGCAGGCCCTCACCATTGCCGGTGAGCAGGAGATCGTCCGCCTTGCGCAGCAGCAGGCCGACGACATCCGCGATCGTGCCCAGCAGTACGAGCGCGAGACGCGTTATGCTGCCGAGGACTACGCGGAGCAGGTCTTTACGCACCTGGAGGAGAACCTCAAGAGCCTGACTGGCACCGTTACCCGTTGCCGTCAGCAGCTCAACGAGGGTGCCGCCCAACAGAATGGTCAGTGGTAATGGCTGAGTTCCCGAGCGTTACCGTCGATCTTTCCGAGCAGCTCGAGTTTCCTGGAGATTCGTATCCGCTGACCGGTAAGGTCGATGTCGCCACCTACACGGTGGGCGAGAAGGAGTACCAGCTTCAGGACGGCATCGACTACGACGTTGTCTTTACCAATGCCGGTACCGGTGTCTTGCTCACGGGCATGGTCCGCGCGCACGCCACCGGCGAGTGCGACCGTTGCCTGGAGCCCGCCTCGTTTGATATCGCCGGCGAGATCGAGGAGTTCTACCTCTTTGAGGAGCCCGAGGATCCCGAGGCCTACGAGGACGGCTACGAGCTCCTGTGTGAGGACCGCATCGTCGATCTGGGTGAGCCCATCAACGACGCGGTCGTCATGGACACGCCGTTTGTGGTGCTCTGCAAGCCCGATTGCCGCGGTCTGTGCCCCACATGCGGTTGCAATCTCAACGTCGAGCAATGCGATTGCGCCGCCCAGGCAGAGGCAGAATGGGCCGCTGCCACGGAAAATCCATTTGCAGCATTGAAGAATCTCAAGCTTGATGAGTAAAACTGTGGTAGTATCGCTACTTGCGCGTAATCGCCACACTGGATAGTTCATAAGGAAGGTCACTATGCCCGTACCTAAACAAAAGCAGGGTCGTATCCGCACTCACACCCGCCGTTCCGCCAACATGAAGATCTCGGCTGCGGCTCAGTCCACGTGCCCCCGTTGCGGCGCTGTCAAGCTTCCGCACCACGTGTGCCCCAGCTGCGGTTTCTACAAGGACCGCGAGGTTATCGTTACCGAGTAACGGTATACTCTGGATGCGATGCCGTTCCAAATGGAACCACAATGGCCGGCTCAATGAGTCGGCCATTTTTGTATAAGGAGCATGTATATGAGTAACGTTCGCGTTTGTGTAGACGTTGTGGGCGGAGACGAGAAACCTCAGGTTGTTCTCGATGGTATCGAGGCTGCACTTGCCGCCGATCCCGATATCGAGGTCTTGGCAGCTGGCCCCGCCGAAATCGTCAATCCCTTTGCCGCTTCCCATGCACGTGTTGAGGCCCTTGAGGCACCTGACGTTATCGCCATGGATGACGATCCCATTCGCGCCGTGATGACCAAACGCAAGTCGTCGATCGTGCTGTCGTGTCGCGCCATCAAGAAGGGTAATGCGGACGCGTTCTTCTCTGCCGGCTCCACCGGCGCCATGACCGCCGCCGCCACCGCCTATGTGACGCCGTTTAGGTATCAGGCCGAAGGCAAGAAGCAGCCGGTGCGCCCCTGTCTGACCAATGCGCTGCCCAATCGCGCCGGCGGTCTGACGGTGCTGTGCGATATGGGCGCCAACCCCGATGTCGAGGTCGATGACATGGTGCGTTTTGCCCAGATGGGTAGCGCCTATGCCCGCGTCGTCCTGGGCATCGAGCATCCCCGCGTGGGCCTGCTTGCCAACGGCACCGAGGACGAGAAGGGCTCCAACTTTACCAAGGCCTGCTTCCCGGCCATGAAAGCCGCCGTTCCCGGCTTTGTTGGTAACTGCGAGGGCACCGATCTTACGTCGGGCAATTTTGACGTCGTGGTCGCCGACGGCATGTCGGGCAACATCGCGCTCAAGGCCACCGAGGGCGCTGCCAAGTTTTTGCTTCAGGAGCTCAAGGGTGCCTTTATGTCCTCGCTCGGCACCAAGATCGCCGCGCTGCTCATTAAAAAGCAGATGCGCCAGATTAAGGCTAAGCTTTCGGGCGATGCCAAGGGCGGTGCGATCCTGCTGGGCCTGCGCGGCGTCGTGTTGATCGGCCACGGTGCTACGTCAGTCGAGGCCGTCAAGAACGGTACGCTTGCCGCGGCTCAGGCCGTGCGCGTCGGGCTTGTCCAGGACGTTGCCAATTCCATGGACGGTATCGTTTTGTAAGAGCCC
>CBCSNQ010000094.1:0-7912 GCA_965141565.1 uncultured Collinsella sp.
GTATGTTCTGCATCGGCGAGGTCTCGGCCGAGCGCCAGCGCCTGGTCGACGTCACTCGTGCCAGCGTGGAGGCGGGTCTGGCGGCCGTCAAGCCATGGCTTCCGCTGTCCGTGATGGCCGAGGCCGTGCAAAAGACCGTCGAGGACGCCGGCTTTAGCGTGGTGCGCGAGTACGGCGGGCACGGCATCGGCAAGGAGTTCCACGAGGACCCGTTTGTAGGCTTTACCACCGAGGAGCCCGATGTAGACACCATCATGGCTCCGGGCATGGTCTTTACCATCGAGCCCATGGTCAATGCCGGAGCGCCCGACATCAAGATTAGCAAGGGTGACGGTTGGTGCGTGCGCACCAAGGACGGTAGCGATTCGGCCCAGTGCGAGGTACAGCTCGTGGTGACCGAGGATGGTTACGAACTGCTGAGCTGGTAGCCGTGGATGCGCCGGATGCTGACGGGCACGCTCGTCTTGCATCCGGCGTTTTATTTGAACGGTTTGCCTGATACAACCTGCCAAAATAAACCTGTCCTTTTTTGGCAGGTCGAGCGGAGAGGACTGCTTGTGAACATCCTGGTTTTGTTGCCCGTCAACGACCGCCATCGCGCGATCCTCGAGTCGAGCGCTCCGGGCGAGGACTTTATCTACACGAGCGCCGACGCCATCACGCGCGAGCAGGTCGCCGATGCCGACGTAATCTTGGGCAACATAGACCCTGCCCTGCTTACCGCATGCGAGCACCTCCAGCTGCTGCAACTGCAGACCGCGGGCTATGACGATTACTTGGCCGCCGGCACCGTGCCAGTCGACGCTAAGCTTTCCTGCTCGGTGGGCGCCTACGGCCAGGCTGTGAGCGAGCACATGTTTGCCATGGTCCTTTCCATGATGAAGCGCCTGCCCGGCTATCACGATTTGCAGCGCGAGCATCGCTGGGAGGATTTGGGGCCGGTCACCTCGCTCAAAAACGCCAATGTGCTGGTGCTGGGCGCGGGCGATATCGGTGGCCACTTCGCCACACTCTGCCGCAGCATGGGCGCGCACGTCCGCGGCATCAAGCGCCATCCGCTCGTCTACCCCATTGTGTTTGAGGACATGGACGGCATGGACGCCCTGTCTGAGCGCTTGGCGGAGGCAGACGTCGTCGCATCCTTTATGCCGAGCACACCCGAGACCCGCGGCCTAGCAAACGCCGAGTTCTTCGCCGCGATGAAACCGGGCGCCTTCTTTGCCAACGGCGGCCGCGGCGACCTTGTGGTCGCCGACGACTTGGTTGCCGCCCTGGAGTCGGGACATCTCGCCGGCGCCGCGGTCGACGTCACCGACCCCGAACCGTTGCCTGAGACAAGCCCACTGTGGGATGCGCCTAACATGCTCATCACGCCACACGTCTCCGGCTGGTTCCACCTGGCAGCCACGCTCAACAATGTGGTCGACATTGCCGCAGAGAATCTGCGTCACCTGCAAGCCGGCGAAACTTTACGTTGTTGGATCGAGCACTAATCTTGTTCCGCCGTTCTAACGAACGGCGGACCGGTCGACGCTGTGCGCCGCCCAGAGCGACAATTTGCCATTCAAAAGGCAAGGCATGACCAGAAGGTCTATGCCTTGCCTTTTTCATGCCAACTTGTTCGCTCTGGACATCGCTCGCTGACGTTTGCCCAACCTGCGGTGTCTTAACAATTCTGTCCAGCTGTTGGCATTGCGGCATTTGCCCAAATAAAACCTGCCAAAGTAAACCTGTCCCTTTTTGGCAGATTTTAGAGTTCCACACTTTCGGCGCCGTTGATGGTTAGGTTTCGCTCGTAGAAGGCGGTGAGGGCGCGGATGGCGTACATGACGTCGCGTACGCCGCCGGTCTCGTAGCTCGAGTGCATGGCCAGCTGCGGCAGGCCCACGTCCACGGCATGCATGCTCGCCTGCATATTGGACAGATTGCCGAGCGTGGAGCCGCCGGCCATATCGCTCTTGTTGGCAAAGGCCTGCGTGGGCACGTCGGCGTCATCGCAGATGGCCTGGAACACCGCGCGACTAAAGGCATCGGTGCAGTAGTGCTGGTTGGCGGCTTCCTTGATGACGATGCCGCCGTTGAGCACAACCTGGTTGCGGGCATCGCACTTCTCGGCGTGGTTGGGATGCACGGCATGCGCGTTGTCGCAGCTCACAAGCATCGAGGCGGCAAGTGCGCGATGGTACGACTCGTCGTCAAAGCCCAGCGATCCGTTGATGCGGCGCAGCGCGTCGGCCAAGAACGTCGACATGGCGCCCTGCTTGGTCTCGGAGCCAACCTCCTCGTTATCAAAGCAGCAGAAGACCGAGATGTCATGCGCATTCTCGGCACCCAAAAATGCCTGCAGCGAGGTATAGGCGCAGGCCAGGTCGTCAAGCTTGGGCGTCGAGATAAACTCGTCGGCCCAGCCCCAAATGCGCGCATCCTGACGATTGACCAGGAACAGATCGCGGCCCAGAATTTGCTCGGGCTCAACATCCAGCTCGTCGGCGATCAGGGCGTCAAAGTCGCCCTGCTTAAGGTCGCCAGCGCTGATGAGCGGGCACAGGTCAACGGCTCGGTTGGGAGCAAAGCTCTCGTTAACGCCACGGTTCATGTGGATGGCAAGGCTCGGGATGATGGCGACTTCGCGCTCGGTAGCGAGCAAACGACTCTCGATACGGTCGCCCTCGCGTACCAGCACGCGGCCCGCGAGTGCCAACGGACGGTCGAACCAGGTGTAGTCGATCATGCCGCCGTAGGCCTCGGTGTTCAGGCGCAGCGTCTCGCCCGCGCCGTCGAGCTCGGGCACGGCCTTAACCTTAAACGTCGGCGAGTCGCTGTGCGACGCCGTGAGCTGAAAATGATAGTCACCGGCAACGCCGTCCTCGCCCCACGTCGCGGCCAGGTCCTCGCCCACCTTAAAGGCAACAACGCTCGAGGTGTTGCGCTGCGTGTAATAACGCCCGCCCGGCTCGATGTCCCACGCCGCGTTCTCGGGCAGGTAGGTAAAGCCCGCCTCGTCGAGCTCGGCCATAATGGTCGCCGCCGTATGGAACATGCTGGGGCATGCCTCGATAAAGTCGATAAGGTCGTTGGCGGCCTCGATATCGTCGGCCGTCACATGTGCGCGCTCGAGCGTTTCCTGATCCGTCATGCTCTCCCCTTTCGCTGGGTTGATAGTCCCTTCCAGCATACCCCGCCACGCCAGCGCCGCGCTCTTCATTCCATGTTTAATCCCGCGCCGCTCACCAAGTTGAGCCATCATGCCCGCGTTCCTTTTGCGACAATTGCGCTAACAGGACGAGAGGAGCAGTCATGAAGCCACGTAACATTGCCATCGCCTGCGGTGTCGTGGGAGTCGCCGTCGGCCTTGCCGCCGCCACCGGTATCGTTTATCACAAGCAAATCAAGTCCGCCGCCTCGCTCAAACGGTTGACCGACTACGCGGATGGCTATGACCTGTACGCAATCGATATCGCCTACGACTACGATCTTGATCGCATCATCGCCGCTGGCGTGCGCGACGACCAGGCCTACATCGATGCCGTGGTGGCCCAGGTGCTGCCCGGTGTGCCGGCACATGTCCAGGCGCCCCAGTTTGCCTGCAGCGCTTTTGTCGCCGTAGATGCCGAAGGCCGCGTGCGCACCGGTCGCAATTACGACTTTAAGGACGACACCTCGGCGCTGCTGGTGCGCAATCACCCGCGCGACGGCTATGCCTCCATCGGGTATGCCGCCCTTAACAACCTGGGCGATAACACTCCGCTTGACTCCGTCGCCGGACGCGCCGCCGCACTCATGGGCCCGTTTGCCCAGCTCGACGGTGTTAACGAATGCGGCGTATCCATTGCCGTACTCACCCTGGATTCCAAACCCTGTGACCAGGACACGCAGCGTCCCGTCATCAATACCTCGCTCGCCATCCGTCTGGTGCTCGACCGTGCCGCCACCACGCAAGAAGCTGTCGACCTGCTTTCCGCCTACGACATGCACGCCATGGCAGGACGCGATTACCACTTCTTTATCAACGACGCCGCCGGTGACGCGCGCGTAGTAGAGTGGGATCTGCGCGATCCGGACCGCGCTTTCAACGCGACTCCTGTACGCCAGGTTACGAACTTCTACGCCTGCTATGGCGACGAAGTGCTGCCCAACCAAAAGAATGGCGAGCTGGGCCATGGTAAAGAGCGCGCCGTCGCAATCGCCGATGTCCTTGACGCCCATGTCGGTGCCCAGGACGAAACGATTGCCTGGGAAGCCCTGCGCGCCGCAGCGCAAGAGCCCAATCCGGAAGACATCACCAGCAATACGCAATGGTCGGTCGTCTTTGACAATACCGAACCCGCCGCCGCTATTACGCTGCGCCGCCACTGGGGCGACGTCGACGCCTTCGCACTGTAAGGAGCCAGGCCCGTCGACCTTACGCTCGCCTGACGTTGTTTACATTTCTATACGCTTGAGCTAACACGTTTTACCCCCGTATCAACAGTGTACGGGGGTAAACTTATGCGCATGTTATAACTTGCCCGGAAGGATTCATCATGCTTAGGATCGGTCTTCTTACCAGTGGCGGCGACTGTCAGGCGCTCAACGCCACCATGCGCGGCATTGTCAAAACGCTTATGACCAATAGCGAAGAACCTATCGAGATCTATGGTTTTGAGGACGGCTACCAGGGCCTTATCTACAGCAGGTTCCGTGTCATGACGCCCGCCGATTTTAGCGGCATCCTTACCCGTGGCGGCACTATTCTGGGCACAAGCCGTACGCCGTTCAAGCGCCTGGATATTCCCGAGGCCGACGGCGTCGAGAAGGTGCCGGCGATGGTCCACACCTATCATAAGCTGCAGCTCGACTGCCTGTTTATGCTGGGCGGCAACGGTTCCACCAAGACCGCCAACCGCCTGCGCGAAGAGGGCCTCAACGTTATCGCCCTGCCTAAGACCATCGATAACGACACCTGGGGCACCGAGTTGACGTTTGGCTTTACGAGCGCCATCGACGTCGCCACCAAGTGCATCGACGACATCCACACCACCGCCTCGAGTCACGGCCGCGTGTTCGTTATCGAGATCATGGGTCACAAGGTTGGCTGGATTCCGCTGTACGCCGGCGTCGCGGGCGGTGCGGATGTCATCTTGATTCCCGAGATTCCCTACGACATGGATAACGTTATCAAGACCATCGAGCATCGCATGGAAACCGGCAGCCGCTTTACCATCGTGGCCGTCGCCGAGGGTGCTATCTCCAAGGAGGACGCGGCGCTGTCCAAGAAGGAGTACAAGAAGAAGCTCGCCGAGCGCACGAGCCCGTCAATCGTGTACGACATCGCCAAGGAGATCGAGGCCAAGACCGGTCGCGAGACCCGCGTCGCCATCCCCGGCCACACGCAGCGCGGCGGTCAGCCCGATGCCCAGGACCGCATCTTTGCGACCCAGTGCGGCGTCGAGGCAGCGCTTGGCTGCCTGCGCGGCGAGTTTGGCTACATGATTGCCCTGCGCGACGGCAAGATGTGCCACATGCCGCTCGAGGAGGTCGCCGGCAAGCTCAAGTTTGTCGACCCCCAGAGCGATCTGGTGCGCGAGGCCAAGGCGCTGGGCATCAGCTTCGGCGACGAATAGCCTCGACCGAAATCCATCCCATCGGGCCCTCCGACCCCGCCCGACGTATTTCGATTTGGCTCCTCCCTTGACTCCGTCAAAGGTCGCCAATCGAAATCGTCGGGCGGGGTCGGAGGGCCCTGCGTTTACATACTCGCCGAGGCTATTCATCTTCTTGCTGCGGGTGCCTGGTCTGATAGTAAATTGCGGTGGAATAGTTCCTGTTTTGGCTCAAATAGCTGAATCTAGGAACTATTCCACCGCAACTTCTGACCCGGGCTCTTAACTGTTGCGCGCACTGACATTTGTCACGAAATTGCTGGTCATGATGGTTGCTACTGGTAGTTGCGGTAGGGTTGGAGCAGATTCTAACTAGAAATGGTGGTCGCTACCGGCTGCTCTCGGCATACTCGGCTCATTCGATTCGACCATCAAACGAAAGGAACCACCATGGATCTTGCGATGGCACAGCGCCTCGTCGATCGCCGCAAGGCTGCCGGTCTTTCTCAGGAGGCGCTTGCCGCCCAGCTGGGCGTGAGTCGTCAGGCTGTCAGTAAATGGGAGCGCAGCGAATCCTCGCCCGATACCGATAACCTTATTGCGCTCGCCGCGCTGTATGGCGTGTCGCTGGATGAGCTGTTGTATGGGGAGGCGGCCAACAATGCCGACGACCTGGAGGACGGTAGCGCCGGCACCGAGACGGCGGATGTGGCTGGCGAGGCCGAGGATTCTGCCGAGAACGCCGATTGCGGCGACAAACCACTTGTCGATATTTCCCTCGCGCGCGGCATCCACGTTATTGATCCCAACAAGGGCGAAGAGGTTCATGTTGGCTGGAGTGGTATCCATGTGGCTAACAAACGCAAGGGTGAAGAGGTCCATGTGGGGCCCGGCGGATTGCATATCGATACGCTTGAGGACGATGGGCATAGCGTGCATACCAATGACGACGGCACCGTCACCATCGACGGCGAGACGTTTTCCAGCTGGAAGGAAGCACACGACAAGCTCGACCATCATGGCAAGCATTTCCACACCAAGGTCGGACGCGCATGGAACAAATTCCCTTTTCCCGCGCTCGTCGCCCTCGCCTACCTGGTGCTCGGCATTGCCTACGGCACATGGGGCATGGGGCTCTTGCTCGTCTTTTTGGTTCCCGTCTACTACGCGCTTGGCGACTTTATCGACCAACGCCACTTATCTAAGCTGATCGATGTCATCTATTCAATCAGTGCCGAGGCATGGTTCCTCTACATGTGGCTCTGTCTGGGGCAACCCCATCCCGCCTGGGTAATCCTCATCACCATTCCGGTCGTAAAAGCACTCATGCGTTGGTGCCGCAAACAATGGAAGCATCGCAAGCGAGCCTAAACCATCCCAGCCCGACAGCAGCACCCAACTTGTACTCCCCCGCCCATCCCTCCTAAGTTGCGGTGATATAGTTCCGGTTTTAGCCTTGAGTAGTCGAGTTTAGGAACTATTCCACCGCAACTTAGGAGGGATCGGATCGGCTACAGCACAAGCGTCGGCGTTCGTTTGATGGTCCGCCACGAAAAGGGCCCATCTACTACGTTTAACTCGAAGAGGCCAACCATGCCCGCCTTTTTCGAAAATCGGCAAGCATTCTACCTGCGGTTTTATTTTTCGTTTTCTCGGCATGGTCAAGGGTATTCAACTAAACGTAGTAGATAGGCCCGTTTTGTGGCATACAACCCATTCAAGCTCAATCTCGAAGGCTGAAAAGAGCCTCTCATCCCACGCCTGCGAGCGAAAACCAAATAGAATGAAAGGCAAATGGAAAGCCCGTTTGACGAGCGGAGAGCATATGCACGACGTAGCCGAAAGCGACTGGAAGCTGTTTAAGAAAATGCTTCCTCAATGGCAAGAACGTTATATGGAGAAGCTCATCGGCCAGTACGTTGAGATGCTGAACGGCGACAGTGAAGCGTCCAGTAGATTTTGGGCACTAGAAGAGCGCCTCAATAGAGACAAGCTGTCCTCAGGCGTAATTGCAAGCGACATTCGCCGCAGCACAATGCACCGCGAGATAGCCAATTTGCTTATCGACAGCGTGATCACTCTTGACGACCTTGACGGTTTTACCGAGGACATTAAGAGCTATGCGCAACACTGGATTGGCCAGTAAGAGCACCGAACGACAAACATCCCCAGCAAAACGGGGCAAACGCCGGGCCACCTAATGGTTGTCCGGCGTTTGCCCAGATAAAACCTGCCAAAATAAACCTGTCCCTTTTTGGCAGGTTACTCGGCGCTTTTGAGGGCGCCGACCATGTCGATCTTGTTGAGGGTACGATTGGTGGCGAGGTTGA
>CBCSNQ010000095.1:0-7812 GCA_965141565.1 uncultured Collinsella sp.
CTAAGTGAGTAGACTTTTAGCACTTTGGCGACCAGGCAGTTTTGTAACAAGCTATCTACCTGCGGTTTTGAAAAGCAGGATGACCGGCCTGCTCGGGATGTTCAAAAAAGTCTACTCACTTGCCGCGCAAAGCTTCTACATGAGAAAAAAATGGGGTTTTCAACAGGGTTTCGTCCAGCTCTCGGCAAGCTTTTGGCCAGTTGGGGAGGGCTGTTGAAAACTTGGCAGTCCGTTCGGCGCCATTTTTGGTGCGTTCGCGCCAATGCGTGACTGACTGGGTTGAAATTCGTGTTTTCCTGTGCCTATGAAGGATCTACTTTGTGACATATCGGCTTTTAGGTACTGGCGTTTGCCTCCTCAAGTCCGCGCTTTGTGTCCGCCGCTTCCACGGCCGGAAGAAGACCGGCAGCGATATGACCTCGTCCGTAACCCGACGGCTGCGGTTGCGCTCGGCTTCCCGTTGTATACATTGGTTCGGACGAGAAACAAGCGGACTTGTCCTGTCAGCATTAGACAGCGGCTGTTTCTTGGTGAGCTCCCCAGGGAATCCGTGCTGGAAACGGAGCATGGGTTTTTGGTTACGTCTCCTCTGCTGACGGCATTCATCATGTCGCGGCATCTGACGGATCTTCAACTTCTTTTGGTATTGGCGGAGATGTGTGGCCTGTTTGCGGTGTGCGCTCTGCCGGCGGCACTTGAGGCGGAGCTTACGCGTGCAATTGATTCGGGCGCGATTTCGACAACGTTCGGTTGGGTGCGCTGCCCGTCCGAGGGCGGCGCCGCCTCAAATTTATGGCGTCGAGACGCTTTGGTTTTGGGCGGAGACCTTGACCGTTTTTGTTCAGATGTTTGCGGGATGCGTTACGGCAATAGATTTATGGCGGTATCGCAACTCGTTCCATTGGGTGCCGCGTCGCCTTTTGAGGTTGAGGCGTATTTGTTGCTTGGACTGCCGCGATCCCTGGGAGGCGAAGGGTTTTGCGGCATAGAGCTCAATGTCGAAGTGACGTTAAGCACAAGTGCTCGAGCGATTGTGGGAAAGTCCCGTGTGTATATCGATCTACTTCTGTCTTCGCCGGACGGCAGGCGACAGGTGGCCATTGAATGTCAGGGAAAGGCCTCGCACGGACGCGCAGGGGATGGCTTGCGTGACGCTGACCGCATGACGGCCCTTCAGGCCATGGGCTATGATGTACTTCTCCTGACACACAGACAGATATCCGATGAGGATAGATTCCGCGCGATCGTTAAGGCCGTATGCAGGATGCTCGATGCTGAATATCGTGATAAAAGCTCGGATGAGCAAAGGGCTGAGGCATTACTCCGGTCTGAACTATTCGTTGACTGGACAAAATTGGGAGTAATTGACGGAAAGACGCCCGTTAGACACAAAACAACTCGATCGTGGACGGTTGGGGAACTAAGTGAGTAGACTTTTGGCTTGATGGCGACCAGGCCGTTTTGCAACAAGTCATTTACCTGCGGCTTTATAAAGCATTTTGGACGGCGTGCTCGGCAAGTTCCAAAAAGTCTACTCACTTGGTTTTTGACGAGAAACCGATGTCGAAGGCGGTCCTATTTCAGGGCGTTTGCGAGTTCTCGAGACACAAAAAAAGCCCGAACCATGCGGTCCGGGCCTTATCGACCTAAAGATTATCTCTCAGGCGTTTGGCTTAGCCGAAGTAGCGCTTGAGCAGGCCGGCGAAAGCCTTGCCGTGGCGAGCTTCGTCGCGAGCCATCTCGTGCACGGTGTCGTGGATGGCATCGAGGCCGGCGGCCTTGGCACGCTTGGCAAGATCGGTCTTGCCGGCGGTGGCGCCGTTCTCGGCCTCAACGCGCATCTCGAGGTTCTTCTTGGTGGAGTCGGTCACGACCTCGCCCAGGAGCTCGGCGAACTTGGCGGCATGCTCGGCCTCCTCGTGGGCAGCCTTCTCCCAGTACAGGCCGATCTCGGGATAGCCCTCGCGATGAGCGACGCGAGCCATGGCCAGGTACATACCGACCTCGGAGCACTCGCCCTCAAAGTTGGCGCGCAGGTCGGCAACGATGTCCTCGGAGACGCCCTCCATCTTGGCGACGCCCACGACGTGCTCGGCAGCCCACTCGAGCTGACCCTCCTCCTGCTTCAGGAAACGAGAACCGGGAACGCCGCACTGGGGGCACTTGAAGTCCTCGGGCAGTTGGTCGCCGTCGAACTCTTCCACATAACCGCAAACGGGGCAAACAAACTTCATGATTCGATCCTTTCGATCGATGGCGATTGTGCGCTCGTCCGGTCCCGTAAGGGCCCTCTCCGGACGTGCGTCTTGACGAGTTCTATTATCCATAAATGCAACCAAATGTGAAGCCTATTAGGAATGATTTTTAATAAAACAATTTCGAGATATGAAGATGTTGATTGATTAACGATTGGGAGGCCGTCTGCGATCTTTGCTGAGTACAATCGGGCGAGCAAATGTTGACCTATCAACAAATGAAGGAGTTTCCTTTATGCATCTAGTCCGTCGTGCCTGGTGCCGAACATATCAGACGGTTTTTCGCATTGCATTGCCGATCCTGCCCTATACCGAGCCGCGCATTTTAGAGCATGCCGAGGATGTGCCCGCGGTGCTTCAAAAGCGCTCGATCCAGAAGGTCCTTATCGTGACGGACCCCGGTATTGCTCGCCTGGGGCTTACGGCAGCGCTCGAGCGTGCGCTTACGGCTCAGGGGATTGGCGTTACGGTCTATGCCGAAACGCGTATGAACCCCACGGTTTCAAACGTGGAGGAAGCGGCGTCCCTGTATCGAGAGAGCGCCTGCCAGGCCATTATCGGCTTTGGCGGTGGCTCGGCCATGGACTGTGCCAAGGGCGTAGGGGCACGCATTGCGCGGCCAAACAAGCCTGTCATCAAGATGCGCGGCCTGCTGCGGATTCATCGTCGCCTGCCGCTGCTCATCGCCGTTCCCACCACGGCAGGCACGGGAAGTGAGGTCACGCTTGCGGCGGTAATTACCGATGACGAGACGCACTACAAGTACCCCATCAACGACTTTGTGCTTATCCCGCGCTTTGCGGTGCACGACCCCGAGTTTACGCGCGGTCTGCCCGCCTCCATTACGGGGCAGACGGGCATGGACGCCCTGACGCATGCCGTCGAGGCGTTTATTGGGCGAAGCACCACGCCCTATACGCGCAAGATGGCGCGACAGGCGGTGCAACTCATCCACGACAATTTGCTCGAGGCCTATGAGTATGGCGACAACATGCGTGCGCGCCGCAATATGCTTTCGGCGGCGTATAAGGCGGGCGTTGCGTTTACCCGCTCCTATGTTGGATACGTTCATGCCATCGCACACAGCTTGGGCGGGCGTTACGGGATTCCGCACGGCTTGGCCAACGCGATCATCCTGCCGCACATGCTTCGCGCTTATGGTGACGCCGCCGCCCCCAAGCTTGCCGATCTTGCTCGCATGGCGGGCATTGCGCCGGCTAACGCGCAGGATAGCCTGGCTGCCGAGGCATTTATCGATTGGGTCGACCGCATGAACGCCGCCTTGGAAATTCCCAAATACGTGACGGGCATTCGCCGCTCCGACATTCCCGAAATGGCGGCACATGCCGATGCCGAGGCCAATCCCCTGTACCCCGTTCCTCTTTTAATGGACCGCCTGGAGCTCGAGCATATGTACGAAGTTGTTGCAGGTGGTATGTTTGAGGACGAGAACTAGGAGGGTGCCATGAACACCGAGGAAATTGCGCGCATCGTCGGCGATCAGCGCACCTACTTTAAGACGCACGCTACGTTTGATGTCGATGCTCGCCGCCGTGCGCTCGTGAGTTTACGCGATGCGGTACGGGCCCACGAGGCCGATATTGCCCATGCGCTCAAGACCGATTTGGGAAAGTCGCATGACGAGGCCTATATGTGCGAGATTGGCACATCACTTTCCGAGATTCGTCATCAGATCGCTCATGTGGCGCGATGGAGTCGTCCGCGCCTGCATCCGTGTGACCTTGCCAACGCCGTGAGTGTGTGCAAAACGCAAACCGTGCCCTATGGCGTCACACTCATCATGGCGCCGTGGAACTACCCGTTTTTGCTGACGCTCGAGCCGCTTGCCGGGGCCCTTGCCGCGGGCAATACCGTGGTCATCAAGCCGAGCGCCTATGCTCCGGCATCGAGCGCGGTGCTCAAGCAAATCTGTGAAGAGGCATTTGATCCGCGCCTGGTGACGGTTGTCGAGGGCGGGCGCGCCGAAAACGAAGCGCTGCTCGACGAGTGCTGGGACAAGATCTTCTTTACCGGTAGCGTTCCGGTCGGCAAACTCGTCATGGAGCGCGCAAGTAAAAACCTTACGCCCGTGACGCTTGAGCTGGGCGGAAAGAGCCCCTGCATCGTGGATGCGACGGCAAACTTGAAGGTTGCGGCGCGGCGTATCGCCTTTGGTAAATGGCTCAACGTGGGGCAGACCTGCGTGGCGCCCGACTACCTGCTGGTCGATGCGCGCGTGCACGACGAGCTGCTGGACCTCATCAGGGAAGAGGCCCGCCGTATGTTTGGCGAGCATCCGCTCGATAACGAGGATTATGGGCATATCGTCAACGCCAAGCATTTTGCGCGCGTGCGTGGGCTGATCGATCCCGATAAGGTTGTGCTTGGAGGCACGGCGCGCGAGTCATCGCTCAAGATTGAGCCGACGATTTTGGACGGCGTGACCCCCGATGACGCCGTGATGCAGGAGGAGATTTTCGGCCCCATCTTGCCGGTGCTGACGTTTGAGAGCCTAGACGAGGCCGAGACGTTTATTACGGATCGTCCGACGCCGCTGGCTCTGTATATCTTTAGCCAGGATCGCGCAGTTCAGCAGCGCTTTGTGCGTTACGTGCCCTTTGGCGGCGGCTGCGTCAACGACACGATTATACACTTGGCTACGAGCCATATGGGCTTTGGTGGCATGGGTGCGAGCGGTATGGGGCAGTACCATGGACGCGAGAGCTTCGATACGTTTAGCCACAAGAAGAGCATCGTGAACAAGGCAACGTGGCTGGACGTGCCATTCCGCTATGCTCCTTACGCAAGCTGGAAGCACAAGTTCGTGCGCATGTTTGTGCATTAGAAAAGGGCGCAGGTAATACGAACAAGTGTTCCTATTACCTGCATTTTGCGTTAGACTACTGTTATGGAGCACGGATGGGCCAACTCCCTTTAGAAGGGATTTGGTATGAACGTAAGCGATGTTATTTCGTTATTGGCGTTGTTGATTGCGGCTATCGAACTCGGTCTGTTTATCGGCCGAATGAAATAGCCGCCCCCGCGTAAGCGAAGACGGCCACTTCTCACGATGAAAACGTGTATCGGAGTTGGCAAGACCCGCGGCAACGGGTGCCATCCGTGTTCCTATCTTATCTGCAAGCGTTCTGTCGCGCAAGCGTTGAGGCAAACGATTGAAGGACGCAGACAGGATGTATTTGTGTCCGCACGGGACCGTAGACTTCTCAATAAGGTTACACACCGGTTTATCCGGCCGTTAGAGGAGCTGCTATGTACGAGCCTTCGCGTGTTCTTCTGTCATTTCACATTGCAGGATTTCAGTATACCGATGGCGCCTTGGTCTTGGGCGATCTTAAAGCGGGCGATAAACTGACGCTGTGTGCCGAGCGCGATAATCCCCATGACCCCGAGGCAGTTGCGATCTACTATGGCAAGACCAAACTTGGCTACGTTCCGGGAAACGAGGTTGGCCCACTGTCCTTGATGATGTATTACGGCCACGAGGACGTATTTGAGGCCCGCGTGCAACAGGTTGCCCCCGAGCGCAGCCCGTGGCATCAGGTGCGCGTTGGGCTCTATGTGGTGGATGCTCGCTAATCGGTATGGGAGACTGCCATGTTTGATGACGATGACCTGTTCGATCTGACAGACGATCCGTTTGAGTGGGATACGCTACTCGATGACGATGAGTTGGAGCGGGATCGTAAGAAGCGGCAGGGCAAGAACGCCCAGGGTGACGCTTCGAAAAAGCAAGACAAGCGCCGCCGCGGACTGTTCGGCGGGCTCTTTGGCTAACCGCCGCATCGCTGTGTCTGTATACTTAGCACGAGTTGGATGCATTGCGAAATGAGGGCATAGACGATGATGTGGTTTACCGCCGACCTGCACCTGGGCGATACGAATATCTTGCACGACATGGATCGACCGTTTGATTCGGTCGAGGAGATGAACCGCAAGGTCATCGATGCCATCAATGAGTGCGTGGCTGCGGACGACCGCCTCTATATCTTGGGAGACTTTACGTATCGCTTGCCCATGGCGGAGGCGGTGCGCCTGTGCGAGCGTATCGAATGCAAGAATGTGACGCTCATCTGCGGTAACCATGACGGCGACTGGGAAGATCCCGACGCCCCGCAAATTTGGGAAGACGTGCGCGATTACCTGGAGGTTGCTCCCGGCTATGCCAAGGGCCATCGTCTGGTGATGAGCCATTACCCCATGCTCAGCTGGAATGGTAAGGCGCGTGGCGCCATCATGCTACACGGGCATATCCACAGCAGAGGAGACCGCACCAACGCACGCAACCGCGATCGCGAGCGCCCCATTTACCGCTACGATGTGGGCCTCGACGCCAACGAGTACAAGCCCGTAAGCCGCGACCAGATTCTTAGCTTCTTTGGGCTATAGGGCGCCAGAACCACCACAAAGGGGACACAGTGCGCCTTTGTGGTGGTTCTGGCGCCGTTGACATTATGGCGGCGGCGCCTTTTTTGTCCGTGCGGCGCGGTAGAGTGTAGGCGGTTGAAATTTGCGTCCATCGAGGAGCTGCTATGAATGAGATCAAGTGCCCGCATTGTGGCGAAGTCTTTAAGGTCGATGCATCCGGCTATGCGGATATCGTCAAGCAGGTGCGCGATGCCGAGTTTTCGCGCGACTTGGATGAGCGTGTGAAGGCAGTCCAGCGCGAGGGCGAGCAGGCGCTGGAGCTTGAGCGCTCGCGTTCGACGGCTGCTTTGCAGGAGGCAGAGTCTCAGCGCAACGCTCAGCTCGTTGAGCAGAAGAACGCTGCGGCTCAGCAACTGGCACAAGAGGTCGCCAAGCGCGATGCCGAGCTTGCCGAGTTGCGCGCCAAGCTCGAGGGCGCTGCCGCAGAGCGCGAGAGCGCAAGTCAGCGTGCGGCGGTTGAGGCCCGTGCCGATGCTCAGAAGGAGAATGCTGAGCTTCAGCGCGAGATCGATAGCCTGCGTGCGCAGCTTGGGCGCAAAGATGACGAAGCAAAGCTTGCCGAAGCCGCGGTACGCAATGCGACTCAAAATGACCTCGCCGCGCGCGATGCTCAGATTGCGGAGTTGCAGGCAAAGCTTGCCGCCGCAGATAAGGCTCAAGAAATGGCACTCGCAACTGCTGCGGCCGAGGCGCAGCGTAAGCTCGAGGCTGCGCAAAACGAAGCGAATCGTAAGCTTTCCGATTACCAGACAGAAGTGCGTGAGAAGTTCTCGAATGCTAAGACTCAGTCCGAGCGCGAGGCCGAGGGCCTTCGTGCACAGCTTCGTGAGCAAGAACTTTCTGCAAAAATGGAGCTGTCGAAGGCGGTCGCCGCGGCGGAACGAGAGCGCGATGAGGCACGTGCCAAGCTGACGAGCGAGCTGGCGGTGCGCGATTCTCGCGAGGAACAGGTCAAGGCGGCACATGAGCTCGAGCTCGCGCAGGCCAAGCGCGCGAGCGATGACCTGATTCGCTACAAGGACGAAGAGATTGAGCGCCTTAAGGACATGAAGGTCCGCCTGTCCACCAAGATGGTGGGCGAGTCGCTCGAGCAGCACTGCGAGACCGAGTT
>CBCSNQ010000096.1:0-7236 GCA_965141565.1 uncultured Collinsella sp.
TCAATGGTATACGGGTGCACCATCGACGTCTTCAATACAGAAGATATCAGTGCGGGATGTTTTGGAAAATAACCCAAAACCGGCCATGTGGGGTCCTTTGGAGTCACCCTTTAGGCGGAACTCTCCTAATTATTTGGATGAGTCGTTTACTTACTTGTACTGTTACCGTCTTCCCGCTCTTGTTGGGGTATGCTTTGTTCGTATGTAAACGTATGACATGTTGATGGGGGAGGGTGCTATGGCTCGCGAGAGTGCTCGTTCTAAGGATACGGCTAAGCCTGGCATCAAGGAAGTTGCAGCGGTGGCGGGGGTTTCGCCTACTACGGTATCTCGCGTGCTTAATAATCGCGGCTATATTAGCCAAGAGACCCGCGATAAGGTCCATGCCGCGATGAAGCGCATCAACTATACGCCCAACGATATCGCCCGTGCCATGCTCAACGGTCGCCTGAATCTTATCGGTATGATCGTCCCCTATGTCAGCAGTCCGTTTCATGCCCAAGTGGTTCAAGTCATTGAGCATACCCTGGCCGAAAACGGTTTTAAGATGCTGCTGTGCAATAGCGCCAATCGACCCGAGCTTGAGCGCTCTTATATCGACATGCTTCGACGCAATATGGTTGATGGCGTCATCGTCAACTCGCTTAATATCGGTGCCGAGGCGTATGCCGAGATGGGCTTGAGTCTGGTTGGTATCGACTGCGACCTTGGCGAAGCCTCTGTTCAGATTGCGAGCGACAGCTATAGCATCGGCGAACTTGCCACGCGTCGCCTGATCGATGACGGATGTTCACGCATCCTGTGCCTGCGCAGCAATAGCCGCATGCGCATGCCTGCCAATAAGCGTACCGATGCCTACCTCGATGTTGTTGAGCAGGCCGGTTTGCCCGCGCTTGTCCGTGAGGTTGAGTTCGTTAAGCCCGACGACGAAAAGAGCGCGGTCGTTGCGAAGATCCTCGATGAGAACCCCGATATTGACGGCATCTTTGCGGGAGACGACACGATGGCGGCTATCTGTCTTAACGTGATGAAGCAGCGCGGCTTGAGCGCTCCGGGCGATATTAAGGTCGTGGGCGCGGATGGCGCCCGCCGCACTATGACGTTTATGCCTGACTTAACAACCGTACGCCAAGATATCGATCGCATCGGAGAGCTCGCGGCGCAATCCATCATTGCTCTTATTAACGGCGAAAAGCCCGAATCGAATATCAAGCTCCCCGTTGAACTCATTGAGGGTAAAACCGCGTAGTTCATCCCGTGCCAAAAGAATTCCTCAAACACCTCTGATGACCGTTCGCCGGCATATGTCAACCGTTTGCCGACGACTGGAACTGCGAAAAGACGTATTGGTGTGAAAACGTTTGACATATGAAAACGATTGACATATCTTGCAGTTGTACCGAGTTAGTATCTCGTGAGAAAGGAAGTCTCGGATGCACAAGGTGTATTACCAGCCTGAGGGAATTTGGGTAGGCGACATCATGCCGTACGGCGAGGACGGCACGTTCTATCTCTATCATCAGCGTGACACGCGAAACCCCGGACCTTTCGGAGAGCCGTTTGGCTGGGCACTCGCGACAACCAAGGACTTCGTCAATTACAAAGACTTTGGCGAGAGCCTTGAGCGTGGCGGCGACGAGGAAGTCGACCAGTATGTTTATGCTGGCACGGTGTTTAAGGTGGGCGACAAGTACCATGCGCTCTACACTGGTTGCAATCGCGATAAGGTCAAGGCACGCTTGATGAAGCAGGTTCTTCTTCACGCAACGAGTGACGACGCCGTCAAGTGGGAGAAGAACATCGCCGAGACGCTGCTTCCGCCCCAGGAGGGTTACGATGACCGCAACTGGCGCGATCCCTTTGTGCTTTGGGATGAGGAGAACGAAGAGTACATGCTCATCCTCGGCACGCGTGTGGGCGAGGACAAGCGTCTGATGACTGGTCGTCTGGTCAAGTTCACCTCCAAGGACCTGGATACCTGGGAGTTCCAGGGCGACTGGTGGAATCCGGGCCTGTACACCATGTTCGAGATGCCTGATCTCTTTAAGATGGGCGACTGGTGGTATCTGGTGTTCTCCGAGTACAGTGATGGCAACAAGACCCGTTACCGCATGTCTCGCTCTATCAACGGTCCTTGGATCACTCCTGCGGACGATTCCTTCGATGGCCGCGCGTACTATGCCGCGCGTACCGCATTTGACGGCGAGCGCCGCGTTCTCTTTGGTTGGGTTCCTACGCGTGACGAGGGCGGCGACCCCAGTTCTTACCTGTGGGGTGGCACCTTTATGCCCCTCGAGATCGTTCAGCGTGCCGACGGAACGCTCGGCACCAAGCTTCCTGACAGCATGCTTGGCGCCTTTGGCGAGGCCAAGGCAGTCGAGGCCTTTGAGCTTTCCTGCGAGTCGGGCAAGGTCGAGCAGGTGCTCGCCGCGGATGCCGGTTCCACCTATATGCTCGATGCCGACATCGAGCTCGCCGGTGACGCTGCCGGCTTCTCGGTGAAGCTTGCCGAGGACGCCGAGTCCGGTCTTGCCTATGAGTTCCGAGCCAACCTGCGTGAGGGCAAGCTCGAGTTTACGGCGGCCCCCCAGTATCCGTGGTTCCAGGTCAACAACATGGGCCTCGAGCGTCCGTTGTTCTTTAAGGGCGAGGGCACTCATCATGTGCGCCTGGTCGTTGACGACGATATCGCGACCATCTTTGTCGATGATGTTGCGCTTAACGCTCGATTCTGCAATAAGCAGGGCCAGGGTGTGGCGCTGACGGTCACCGACGGTACGCTTAAGTGCGCAAATGCAACGATCGCGTCTCTGTAATGGCATCAAAACGTCTTATGATTTCGTAAGGGAATGGAGAGGAACATGGACTACAAAGTAGTGTCTCAGCAAGTCGTCGATAACGTCGGCGGTCTGGAGAACATCGAGGGCGCCACGCATTGCGTTACGCGTCTGCGTCTGGTGCTCAAGGATACGAGCAAGTACAACAAGGCCGAGCTCGAGAACATCGATGGCGTCAAGGGCGTGCTGTACAACAGCGGCCAGCTCATGATCATCTTCGGTACCGGTACCGTCAACAAGGTCTACGACGAGTTTATGGCTCTGACGGGCGTTAAGGAGATCAGCGCTTCCGAGGTCAAGGGCGCCGAGGCGGACAAGAAGGGCAAGTTCTTCTCGGTCCTCAAGGTATTCTCGGATATCTTTATCCCCATCATTCCCGCTTTTGTCGGCGCTGCTATCATCATCGGCCTTAAGTCGCTGATCGTTGCCAACGGACTCTTCGGCATGGAGGGCAGCCTTGCCGACCACAGCGAGTTCCTCAAGAACCTCGCAAGCTTCTTTGCCATTATTGCCACCACTTTCGACTACCTGCCTGTCCTGGTTATGTACAGCGCGGTCAAGCGTTTTGGCGGTAACCCGATCCTGGGTATCCTCGTCGGTATCGTCATGGTTCACCCGAGCCTTATGAATCGCAACACGTTCGTTATGGACCCGACGGGTGCTGAGTACTGGAACTTTGGTCCGCTCTCCATTCCCATGGTTGCTTTCCAGGGCGGTGTGTTCCCTGCAATCCTGACTGCCTGGTTTATGGCCAAGGTCGAGAAGATTGCCCAGAAGTACATCCCCGAGGTCGTTTCGTTCGTCTTTGTCCCGACCGTTACCCTGATTCTTGCTAACGTCGCCCTGTTCACCGTGTTCGGCCCGCTCGGCAACCTGATCGGCGACGTCCTCGGCGGCGTAATCGATATCCTGTACAACAGGATGGGCGTCTTTGGTGCCTTTGTCTTCGCCGCATTCCTGCAGCCGCTCGTCGTTACCGGTACGCATCAGTTCATCCAGGGTATCGAGGCCAATCTCGTTGCCACGACCGGCTTCAACTACATCCAGGCCATCTGGTCGGTTTCCATCATCGCCCAGGGCGGCGGCGCCATCGGCATGTATCTCATTCACAAGAAGCATTCCAAAGAGCGCAACATCTGCATGTCGTCCTTTATCCCGACGCTGGTCGGTATCTCCGAGCCCGCAATCTTTGCTGCAAACATGCGCTACTCGATCATCCCGTTCATCTGCGCTTGCATCGGTGCAGGCTGCGGCGGTGCCTTCGTCAAGCTCTTTGAGGTGCGCGCCATCGGTCAGGGTCTGACCGGCGTGCTTGGCCTGCTCATCGTCACGCCCGAGACGCTCGTGTGGTATGTGGCTGGCAATCTCATCGCCTTCATCGTGCCGATCGTCTTGATCTTTGCCTACAACAAGGCAAAGGGCGTGCCGACCACCGATGAAGAGGGCGCTGGCGCTGGCTTCGACGTTAGCTTCTAGTTGGGCCGTTCAGCGTAATCTGAGGGTAAGTCCATTTGGGGAAGGGCGTTCGGCTCGTGTGAGTCGAGCGTCCTTCCCCATAGACGAGAAAGTCAACGGCGATGTTTAATCAAAAAAATAAGGTGACACGCGCGGACTATGAGCAGTGGCGTGCCGGACAGGATGAGACGGCGGGTCGCATCGCGTCCGACCCCGATAGGCTCCTGTTCCATGTGGAGCCTGAGCTTGGCTGGCTCAACGACCCCAACGGTTTGGTGCAGATTGGTGATACATATCACATCTATCATCAATACGATCCGTTCGACGCTGCACATGGCGGTCCAGTGCTTTGGAACCATCTGACGACAAAGGATTTTGTGACGTACGAAAATCACGGCCCCGTGCTGTTCCCCGATTCCGATTTGGATTCGAGTGGAGCGTATTCTGGTTCTGCCTTTGTACGTGATGGCAAGATTCACTACTTCTATACCGGGAACGTCAAACATTTTGACCGCGATGATTACGACTACGTGTTGACGGGCCGTGAGCAAAACCAGATTCATATGGTTGCCGAGAATCCCGATGAATTGGGCGAGAAGCGCATAGCTGTTGGGCCGGTCGATTACCCCGACGATATCGGTACGCACGTGCGCGACCCCAAGATCCTTGAGCACGATGGTATCTACTACATGGTTCTGGGCGCTCGTACGAAAGACGATCGCGGCTGCGTGCTCGTCTATACTTCGCGCGATCTAGAGGGCTGGAGCTATGCGACGCGCATTGAGCTGGGCGAGAAGTTTGGCTTTATGTGGGAGTGCCCTGATCTGTTTGAGCTTGATGGCGAGCTTATTCTCGTTTGCTGTCCGCAGGGCGTGCCCGCCGATGGCTGGCGTTACCGCAATCCGCATCAGTGCGTGTGGTTCTCCATCGAGGCCGATTGGGGGGCGCCGAGCTTTAAGATCGCCGGGCAGGACATGCCTCCGATGGTCGATGCCGGCTTTGATTTCTATGCCCCGCAGTCCTTTGAGGATGCTGCAGGGCGGCGTTTGATGATCGGATGGTCGGGTTGTCCCGATGCGACGGCAGAAAGCCCGACGGTGGCACGCGGGTGGCAGTGCGCGTTGACGGTGCCGAGAGAGCTGAGCATGCGCGATGGTAAGCTCTGCCAGCAGCCAGCGCACGAGATTGAGAGAATGCGCGGCGACTGCGTTCGCGCGACAGGCGGTGAAACCGTTGAGGAGCCGGGCCGCCTGTTTGACCTTGTGGTTTCCTGTGAGGGCGCCAAGATGGTCGAGCTCGAGATCCGCAAGGGTGTCTTTGTACGCTATACGGACGGGATGCTTACCCTCGACATGGGTGACGAAGGCTATGGGCGCGACCAGAGGTCGATCGAGCTCAGCGAGCTTCGCGACCTGCGCGTGCTTTCGGACACTACGATGGTCGAGATTTTTGCAAATGGCGGCGAGGCGGCACTTACGAGCCGTACCTATTCGCCGGCGGTTCCGGCGATGGGGTTGCATGCCGAGGGTGCGGCGTCGATGGATTTCTACCGCCTCGCGCATTAACCGTGTGTGGAGCGCGATTGGACTTGCTGGGCGGAATGCGTCGCAGTTGCTGCAGCGAACTACCGTTTATCGCGTATAGCTACCGTTTGCGGAATAAGTAACACTCCTTAATAAACCGTGTAGAATCTCAGATAAGCACGGAGTTTTCCAGGGAGACGCTGTCCTTTGTTGTGTGCAAGGGGCGGCGTCTCTTTGGCGCTTGGACGCCGTTGTGCAACAGTGCGGCGGTGCGTGCCATGTATTGAAAAGCCAATGTCGAGATGGGTCGTGATATTAATGGGCAAGTACGTAATCGTGGTCGAGTCTGGGTCGGATGTGACGCCGGAGCTCTGCGAGCGCTACGGCATCGTGCGCGTGCCCATGCATGTCACGATTGGTGACGAGACCGTCGAGGACGGCTCGATCGATCCGCTCGAGATTTATTCGCGCTGCAATGAGTTTGGCGTGATGCCCAAGACCAGTGGCTGCGCGCCTGCGGATTTTGCTCACGTGTACGACCGCATTCACGCTGAGCAGCCCGATGCGACTATTCTGCATCTCGCGTATTCCGAGGCCACGACCTGTTCGCATCAGTCCTCAAAGATTGCGGCCCAGGGGCGCGACTACGTGTTCTCCATGGACACGCGCTTTGTCTCGGTAGGCCAGTCGCTTGTTGTCGTCGAGACCGCCAAATACATCGAGGCTCACCCCGATGCCACCGTCGACGAGATCTTCGCCTTCGCGAACTCCGTCATGGACCGCGTGCTGTTGGGCTTTGTTCCAACGGACCTTGCCTTCCTTAAGGCGGGCGGTCGCTTGTCCAACGTCGCGTTCCTGGGCGCCCATCTGCTCAAGATTAAGCCCTGCATTGAGGTAACGGGCGGCAAGTTCGTGGCAACCAAGAAGTTCCGCGGCTCTATGCTCAAGTGCGCCCGCGCCTTTATTGATCACATGGTTGCCAAGGGCGAGATTGACTACTCGCACATTGGCCTGGCGTATTCGGTAGGTCTTTCCGAGGAGCTGCGCGATGACATGGAAGTCTATGCGCACGACCTGGGCTTTAAGGACGTTACCTGGACTCAGGTTGGCGGCGTCATCTCGAGCCATTGCGGCCCGACCGCCTTCGGTGCGGTGCTCACGCTCAAGGCGTAAAGGCCGCAGGCGAGCGCTCTTCAGCCTGACGTCTCGACGTAGCTCCCAACCATGGTGATGGGGGATAGATTAAAACGTGCCATTCTGGCCCGAGACGTTTAAACGCAAACGCATGGGCTAGAATGGCTCTGGCATTTTAATTGGTTGCATTCAAGGAGAGGCAAGGTAGCGCGAATGGCAGAAATGACGCTTGAGGGTGTGGACGCTCGTCCCGAGGACTCTGCGTTTGCCCTGGGCCGCGTGCATTC
>CBCSNQ010000097.1:0-7050 GCA_965141565.1 uncultured Collinsella sp.
CCCCATAAACCCACCATCTTTGGGTACAAATAACCGCAGACAACTGACCGTGCCACGCCAACCACCCAGGAGCGGACACCATCCATGAACCAGATCCTTCTCTTTATCGGCCTCGTCATCATTTTGTGCCTGACCATCAAACCCGTCGGCAAAAAACTCCCCTTCCCCACCTTGCTCATCTTTATCGCGCTCGGCATGCTGTTGGGCGTCAACGGCCCGGCGCACATCGACTTTAGCGACTACGCACTCACCGAAACCGTCTGCAGCACGGCGCTGCTGTTCATCATGTTCTACGGCGGCTTTAACACCAACATCGACCGCGCCAAGCCCGTCGCCATACCTGCAGTGCTGCTGAGCACGCTCGGCGTCGTCATCACTGCCGGCATCACCGGCGTATTCGCCCACTTTGTGCTGGGTTTCGACTGGATCGGCGGCCTGCTGCTGGGATCAGTCGTGGCATCCACCGACGCGGCCAGCGTCTTTAGCGTTCTGCGCGAGCACAGCCTTTCGCTGAGGGGCGGCACCGACTCGCTGCTCGAGGTCGAATCGGGCTCCAACGATCCCGTCGCCTACATGCTCACCGCTGTGCTCGCTACACTCGCGGCCGGCGGCGACATCAACATTCCCGCACTGCTGGCCAAGCAGATTATCCTGGGCGTGGGCCTGGGCCTTGCCATCGGCTGGGCGGCGGGCCGCCTGATTGAACGCGCGCACGCAACGGCCAAGGACGCGCAGACCATCTTTTTGTTCGCCGTGGCCATCGTCGCCTACGCGCTGCCGAGCTACCTGGGCGGCAACGGCTTTTTGGCTGTATACCTGGCCGGCATTGTGCTGGGTGCCAGCGACATCACCGGCAAAGTCGAGATGGCGCACTTCTTTGACACCCTCACCGAGATGGCAGAGATGACCATCTTCTTTTTGCTGGGCCTGCTCGTTACACCCGCACGCCTGCCGCAAATGCTGCTACCGGGCCTGGCACTCATGGCGTTTATGCTCTTTGCGAGCCGCCCCATCGCCGTAGGCATGCTGCTGGCGCCGTTTAGGACGAACCCTCGCCAGGTTGCGCTCGTAAGCTGGGCGGGTCTGCGCGGAGCAGCTTCGGTCGTCTTTAGTCTCTTTGCCGTGGTGGCCGGCGTTCCCGGCGGACACAACCTATTTGACCTGGTGTTTGTGATTGCCGTGTCGAGCATTGTGGTGCAGGGCTCGCTGCTGCCGGCGGTGGCGAAGAAGCTCGATATGATCGATGCGACCGGCGACGTGCGCCGCACCTTTAACGACTACCGCGACGAGGACGGCATGTCGTTTGTAAAGCTCAAGGTGGGCGCTGGACATCCGTTTGCCGGACGCTCGCTCGCGGACATTGGCAGCGCGACGGACATGCTGGTGGTCTTGGTGCTGCGCGACGGTGCGCACCCGGTGCTGCCCAACGGCGATACCGTCATCGAGGAAGGTGACCTGCTGGTGATGGCCGCGCCAACGTTTGAAGAGCGTGCCGAGGTTACGCTGCGCGAGGTCACCGTGACCCCCCACGGTCGCCTGGCCGGCCAGCGTCTTCGCGATGTGCCGCAGGGCAAGCACCCCTTTATCGTGGTGATGCTCAAGCGCGACGGCCAAACGATCATCCCCGATGGCAACACCCTAATATACGCCGGCGACGAAGCCGTCATCGCCACACTGGCATCGTAGTGACCAGGAAGTGGCTAATTTGCGACGAAGAGATCAAGCGCCTAGAGAACCTCATGCCTTCGCTCGCAGATTCGGATTTGCCTGAGGAGTAAAGCACCCCCTCCCCCATGTAACCATCCTGTAAATCATAGCGGCGCAGTCGAGTTTTACCGTGATGCGGTCGCGCCTGGCGCTCCACTGTGCTAAAGTATCCCGAACGTTCAAACGACTACGAGGGGGAACTAGAAGATGGCACGTGTGCACAACTTCTCAGCTGGCCCGGCCGCGCTGCCTACAAGCGTGCTCGCCGAGATCGCCGACGAGATGATGGACTACCGCGGTTGCGGCATGTCCGTGCTCGAGATGAGCCATCGATCTAGCATGTACCAGCAGATCATCGACGACGCCGAGGCAACCCTGCGCCGTCTGCTGAGCATCCCCGACAACTACCGTGTCCTGTTTTTACAGGGCGGCGCCACGCTGCAGTTTGCGGGCATCCCCATGAACCTCATGAGCCGCGGCCGCGCCGGCTACGTCGTGACCGGCAACTTTGCCAACAAGGCGTACAAAGAGGCCGCCAAGTACGGCGATGCCGTGCTGCTCGCGAGCTCCGTGGACACCAACTTCGACCGCATCCCCGACATGGCCGACATCAACGCGCGCATTGCCGTCGAAGCCGCGGGCGACGGGCTCGACTACGTCTACATCTGCCAGAACAACACCATCTTTGGCACCATGTTCCACGAGCTGCCCGATTGCGGCGACGTGCCGCTGGTCGCCGATGTCTCGAGCTGCTTTTTGTCGCAGCCGCTCGACGTCGAGCGTTATGGACTCATCTACGCCGGCGCTCAGAAAAACGCCGGTGCCGCGGGCGTAACCGTGGTCATCGTTCGCGACGATCTCATCGCCGACGGCCCCGCCTTTGCGCAAACGCCGCAGTACATGGACCTTAAGACCCAAGCCGCCAAGGGCTCTATGCTCAACACGCCCAACACCTTTGGCATCTACGTGTGCGGCAAGGTGTTCCGTTGGGTTGAGCAGACCGGCGGACTTGCCGCCATGGCCGAGCGCAACTGGGCCAAGGCCAACCTGCTCTACGACCTGCTCGAGCACAGCGTGCTGTTCCATGGCACCACACAGGCCGACAGCCGCTCCATCGCCAACGTCACCTTCCGCACCGGCGACGCCGAGCTCGACGCGGCCTTTGTCGCAGGCGCGGCCGAGCACCAGATTCAAAACGTCAAGGGCCATCGTCTGGTGGGCGGCATGCGCGCGAGCGTCTACAACGCCGTAACCATGGAAGACGTGCAGGCACTGGCCTCGTACATGAAGGACTTCGAGGCGCAGCATAGTTTGAGTCCGCGATCTAACTAGCCCGCAACGCGCGGGCCGACCAGCCACTTCAAACCGCCTGTTTTAGACAAACCTGCTAAGGAGTTTTTCCATGCGTAAGATTAAGACCATCGACGACATCACCAAAGACGGCAAGGTCGAGTTTGGCGAGGGCTACGAGTTTGTGAGCACCGCCGAAGAGGCCGACGCCATCCTGATGCGCTCCACCGACCTGCACGGCTACGAGCTGCCCGAGGGCATCCGCGCCATCGCCCGCTGCGGCGCCGGCGTCAACAACATCCCCATCGAGGAGTACGCCAAGAAGGGCGTCGTCGTCTTTAACTCCCCCGGCGCCAACAGCAACGCCGTCAAGGAGCTCGTCCTGGGCATGCTGGTGCTTTCGAGCCGCGGCGTGGTGCAGTCGATGAACTGGGTGCGTGACAACGCCGACGACCCCGAGATTCAGGTCGATGCCGAGAAGGCCAAGAAGGCCTTTGTGGGCCGCGAGCTTAAAGGCAAGCGCATCGGCGTCATCGGTCTGGGCAACGTAGGCTCCAAGGTCGCCAACGCCTGCGTCGACCTGGGCATGGATGTCTACGGCTACGACCCGTTCATTTCCGTTGAGCACGCGTGGGTGCTGAGCCGCGAGGTGCAGCGCGTGGGCACGCTCGAAGATCTCTGCCGCGGCTGCGATTACCTCACGGTGCACGTGCCCAGCAAGGCCGACACCATCGGCATGATCAGCACCGAGCAGATCAACCTGCTGGCCCCGGACGCCGTGCTGATCAACTACGCACGCGAGACCATCATTGACGAGGACGCCGTCGACGCCGCCCTGCGCGAGGGCAGGCTGAGCTGGTTTAGCTGCGACTTTGCCACGCCCAAGACCGTCAAGATGCCCAATACGTTTATCACCACACACTCGGGCGCCGGCACCGGCGAGGCCGAGGCCAACTGCGCCGATATGGCCATCAGCGAGCTCAAGGATTACCTGGAGAACGGCAACATCGCACACAGCGTCAACTATCCCGCCTGCAGCATGGGCAAGGCGCGCGCCGCAAGCCGCATCGCCTGCCTGCACGCCAACGTGCCCAACATGATCGGTCAGATCACAGCAATCCTGGCCAAGGACAATGCCAACGTGCAGCGTATGACCAACGAGTCTGCCGGCGAGAACGCCTACACCATGTTCGACACCGATGAGCATCTGGACAGCAGCACCATCGAGGCGCTCAAGCAGATTCCGTCGATGTATCGCGTGCGCGTGATCAAGTAGCGCCGACTGACCTGACGGGCAGCTCCCCATGTGGCCTGTGCCCGTCACTGACATTGAATGCCCGCGGGGGTGCCTTTCGCACGAGAGGCGCCCCCGTTTTTGTGAGCGCTCCATTAAATGCACCGAGTCGCTTCTTGGCATACAATCTGTATGTTGACCTAACTATATGTGAGGTGCCTATGGTTGATACAGATTTTGCTTGGCGGCTTACGCAAGGACTCGTGCGGATCGACAGTTCCGACCCAGGTGCGTATGAGGGCGAGATTGAACGCTATATCAAAGCGTTGGTTGAGGAACGGTTAGCGCAGCTGAGCCATCCGGTACTCGATGCCGTGCAAATTGCAGAGCTCGAAGTACTCCCCGGGCGCCGCAACCTTATGGTCACCGTGCCGGGCCAAAGCGACGAGCCACGGCTCGTCTACATCTGCCACATGGATACCGTTACCTTGGGCGATGGCTGGGACGCGGACATTCCGCCGCTCGGGACGGTTGTGCGTAACGACAAACTCTATGGCCGTGGCGCCTGCGACATGAAGGGTGGCCTGGCCTGCGCCATTGCCGCACTGGTCCATACGCTCGAGCGCGTGGTGGCGGATGGCGCGCTGCCCCGCCGCGGCTTTTCGCTCATCTGCTCGGTCGACGAAGAAGATTTTATGCGCGGCTCAGAGGCCGCGATCGATGCTGGCTGGGTCGGCCCGCGTGAATGGGTGCTGGACACCGAGCCTACCGACGGACAAATCCAAGTGGCGCACAAGGGGCGTACGTGGTTCGAGATTGAAATGGCCGGCGTGACGGCGCATGCGAGCCAGCCCTGGAAGGGCGCGGATGCCGTCGCCGCCATGGCCGAGGTCGTGTGTTCGCTCCGTCGAGCGTTTGTGGCGCTGCCCGCGCACGATGAGCTGGGGCCTTCGACCATCACGTTTGGCCAAATCGAGGGCGGATATCGCCCCTACGTCGTACCCGACCGCGCCAAAGTCTGGGTCGACATGCGCCTGACCCCGCCGACCGATACGGCCGCCGCGACGCGCATGGTAGAGCAGGCCATCGCCGTCGCCGAAGCCGCCGTTCCCGGTTGCCATGGCAGCTACACCGTGACGGGCGACCGCCCCGCCATCGAGCGCGACCCGAACTCTCCCCTTCTAGCAGCGCTCAAGCGTGCCGCCGATGACGTGACGGACGCGGACACGACCGTCGGCTTCTTTACCGGCTACACCGACACCGCCGTCATTGCCGGCAAGACAGGTAACCGCAATTGCATGAGCTACGGTCCCGGGTCGCTCGCGCTCGCGCACAAGCCCAACGAATATGTGCCCCACGCCGATATCGTTCGTTGTCAGCAGGTGCTAATCGCGCTCGCCGATAACGTGCTCTGGGACGCGAGCGGCCAAGTTGGGGCATAATAAGCCGCGAACAAACCGACTCGTGCGTTAGGACCGCCCATGAAAGCACTTCCGTTTCCCTGCATCCGCCCGGCTCAGGACCGCGTGCTCGAGGCGCTGCCTGCAATGGACAGCATCATGAGCGGCAACGATGCTCTGCGCGGAGCCATTGCCGATGGTCTGATGCTCAAGGACCCGGGTGCGGCGTATTACGTGTACGAATGCTCGGGCGAGCCGGGACGTGTGACGGGTGTCGTGGCGATTTGCCCGGTTAACGTGCTGACGGGCAGCGACGAGGCTGCTGCCGAGAGCGTCGACGCACTCGCCGCTGCGCACGCGATCGCTGAACTCAAAGTTCAGCCGCGCCCCGTGTCGCTCGCCTACGAGGCGTCGCCCGTCATGGACATCATCCTGGGCGCTGCCAAAGAGGGCGCCTCGCTCTACGCCGTCACCGATCCCGCGGGCATTACGCACCGCGTGTGGGAGGTTAAGCGCGAGGACGCCGTCGGCGCCATCCGTGCCATGCTCGACCAGGCGCCGGAGCCGGTACTGGCCGACGACCCTGCCTACGCTGCCGCACTAGTCGAGGCATCACAGCTCCTGGCCGACGATGCCCATGCTGCCGGCACCTACACGGGCAAAGAGCCGTTCAACTTTGCTGTAGCCGCACTGTTCCCCGCCGCGCAGATCGCCGGCGCCGCGCCGCAGGTTCCGACGGGTCTGCTCACGCACCAAGTCGCGCGGTTCTAGCAAGACCAGACCGCGCAGCACAAAAATCGGCAGCTCAACAAACAGGGGGCGGAGATGCAGCAGGTACATGCATCTCCGCCCCTTTTGCGTCGAGAAGTTATGCCGGCGACCCGAGCCGACACGCTCGCGTTATCCGCGCTGCGGACCTGCAGTAGCCACAAGCGGTTCAAGGCCCAGCTCGCGTGCGTAATCCTCCTGCGTAAAAATCTCAATCAGCTCAAACGTGTCGGATTCGTCGTCAAACGCAAAGTGCAGCACCGAGCAGTTGCCCGGCACACGGTCGCGCTCGTCTGCCGCCGCGCCCTTCACGTGGTCCATGAACTCCTTGATGGCCGATCCGTGGCTTACCGCAAGCACGCACGTATGGTCCGGACGCTGCATAAGCTCGGTCAGCGTCGTCACCATGCGGTCGCGCACCTGCATCTGGCCCTCGCCGCCAAACTGACGATAGAAATCGCGCCACGGGCGCTCGGGCATAAGCATCACGCGCTCGGCCTCAAAGTCGCCAAAGAACCATTCGCGCAGGCCGTCCAGGCGCTCGTACGCCAAGCCCGGCCACAAGTTGGCGATAGTCTGCTCGGTGCGATGAAGTGTGGAGGTGTAGGCATGATCGGGCTCAATGCCGCGCGCACGTAAAAACATGCCGGC
>CBCSNQ010000098.1:0-6969 GCA_965141565.1 uncultured Collinsella sp.
TGGAGACCCCGGCGCGCGTTGCCCGTATGTATGGTGAGATCGCCGGCGGTATGGATCAGAGTGCCGAGGAGCACCTGTCCAAAACCTTTGCCGTCGCTTCGAACGACTTGGTTATTGAGCGCGACATTATGTTTTACTCGCTGTGCGAGCACCATCTGCTGCCGTTTTATGGCAAGGCTGCGATCGGCTATATCCCTAACGGTCGCGTGGCGGGTCTGTCTAAGCTCGCTCGCACGGTTGAAGTCTATGCCCGTCGTCTGCAGCTGCAGGAGCAGTTGTGTGCACAGGTTGCCGATGCCCTCATGGAATATCTTGCTCCCCAAGGGGCGATTGTGCTGATGGAAGCCGAGCACATGTGCATGACGATGCGCGGCGTGCAAAAGCCCGGCACCAAGACCGTGACGCTCGCTCGCCGCGGCGTCTTTGAGACTGATCCCGCGCTCGAGGATCGGTTCTTTAGGATGCTGGGCCGTTAGCATGAGGGTCGTCAACGACTTTACATCGAAGACCGATGAGGGGACGTCGCGTCGCGGCTTTATGGCTTCGGGCCTGACTCCCTTTGGTGCCATGCCTCGCATTGATTACATTTGTGCCAACGGGCTGTTCCGTCGGCACCTGGGCAACATTGCACAGTTGGAATCGGGGCGCATCTTCTGCCGCCACGGTATTGATCATCTTCTTGATGTCGCTCGCATTATGTGGATCAAGAATCTTGAGGAACAGCTCAAATTTGACCGCGAGGTCATCTACGCCACGGCACTTCTTCACGATATCGGCAAAGATGAACAGTATGAATCGGGTATATCCCATGATGTTGCAAGCGAACGCGTCGCTGATGCGATTCTCGGCGGCATGCCCGATGATGTGGCGTTTGAGCCGGCCGATGCCGCAGCCATTAAGACGGCCATTCTGGGCCATCGAAAGCTGCGTGTGAACAGCCAACCGCTTGAGCGTCTGCTCTATGCAGCCGACAAAGCGTCGCGCGCCTGCTTTGCATGCCCCGCGCGCAATGCTTGCAACTGGAGCGATGATAAAAAGAACCTGTCGATTCGCGTGTAGTTAGTTTGCGCGGTCGGGGTTCTAAACGAAGGAGACGATCGCGATGAGCAACAAGAAACTGCCCGAGAATGCAACCAAGACTGAAGGCGCCGAGCTCGCCCGCCGTGGAAGGGGCGAAATATCCACCGCAACGGCGGTGCCCCACGTGAGTTATGACGATCTGCGCCATGCTGACCGCATTACTATCGACGGTCTCGAGGTCTTTGCCAACCACGGCGTGTATCCCGAAGAGAATGCGCTGGGCCAGAAGTTCATCGTGTCCTTGGTGCTCTATGCCGACCTGCGTGCAGCGGGGGAGCACGATAACCTGGACGCTTCGATTGACTACGGCTCGGTGTGCCACGATGTCGATGGCTATCTGCGCGAGCATACGTTTAAACTCATCGAGGCGGCAGCCGAGGGTGTGGCCCAGATGCTGCTGCGTCGTTACCCCTTGCTGCTTGGCGTGCGTGTTAAGCTCGATAAGCCTTGGGCTCCCGTCGGTCTTCCCCTGGCAAGCTGCGGCGTCGAGATCGAGCGCGTGCGCTAACCGGTTCTAATACGTCTCTATGGGCGGCTGCTTGAGCCGCTGCGATAGAGCTCTATTGTTGGGACAGTACGTGTCGAGCAGGGCGTGAAACCGCTGATTGTGGCTTGGCTCGAGCAGGTGGACGAGCTCGTGGGCGACAACCATGCCGAGACACTCGATGGGATAGGCGGCAAGTTCGCGTGCGATGCGAACGGCACCGGATTTGGGCGTGCATGAGCCCCAACGCGTTTTCATGCTACGTACGGAAACGCGGGAAACGGCGACACCCATTGCGATTTCGTACGCGCGTACCATATCGCGCAGCGCCGTGGTGACCTCGGATGCATAGAGTTGGTCGATGCGGGTCTGGAGCTCATCGGACGTCAGGCCGTCGAGGGTTGCGCGCCGCTTGGCCTGTGGGCGTTCGTTCGATTTGTCGGCACCTATAAAACTTGCGAAGGTGGCCTGCTTGGGCCGCGGTGCGGGTGACTTAAAGTTGTGATCGAGCGCATCTTGTACCGTGATGGGCTTGCCCCAAAGTGCAATGATGGACGAGGGGCTGAGCGGCTCTCGCGCCGTCGCCTGACGTTGCTCGCGCTGGGCAAGCCGGCTGATAATCCAGGCGCTGTTGCGCTTCACAAACGCTTCGATACGCTCGCGGCTGGCGCCGAGCGGTGCACTGGCGTGGACCTCACCGCTCGATGTGACGCGTAGGTTGAAGTTCTTGACGCGCTTTTTGGTAACGACGACGGGGATGGATGTGCCATCCGGTCGGGATACGGTAATCGTAAATTGCTGCGTCAAAAGCGGTCCTTCAGATTGGGGCCGGGCCGGCATGTCGACCGTTCGGCATGCCGGCCCGCTCAAGGGATGTGAAATTAATAACGCTCAAAGAAGGCAAGCGCGTTGTCGCTGCAGAGCTTTTGCATCACGGTCTTGCCAAAATGCTTGGAAAGCATGTTCTGGAACTCGGGCATCTTGCTGGCATCGGAGAGGAAAGCGGGCACCGTGGCGCCGTCCCAGTCGCCGCCGAGCGCGATGACGTCCTCGCCGCCCAGGTCGAGCCAGTGCTCGATATGTGCCGCCAGCTGGTCGAAGGTGACGTCTGCGGCGGTCTTGTCGGTTGCGTCGTTGGAAAGGAACTCGCTGCAGTAGTTGAGGCCGACGATGCCACCCATGTCGCGGATGGTGCGGAACTGGTCGTCGGTAAGGTTGCGTTTGGCGCCGCAAACCGCACGGGAGTTGGAGTGGCTGGCGACGAAGGGGCGCGTGGCGCGGGCGGCGACCTCGTCAAAGCACTCATCGTTGAGGTGGGAGACGTCGAGCACCATGCCAGCGTGCTCCATCTGCGTAAGCGCCTCGATGCCGGCGGCGGTGAGGCCGGCGTGGGTGTCGTGGCCGCTCGCGAGCGGTCCCTGCGCGTTCCAGCTGAGTGATGACATGAGTACGCCCAAGCTCTTGAGCACCTCGATCAGCGCGGGGTCCTCGGCAAAGAACGTGGCGTTTTCGATGGTGTGGATGCAAGCGACCTTGCCGTCCTTGAGCGCGGGGCGAATGTCTGTGGCGCTGCGCACGTTGACCATGCGGTCGTGGTTGAGCATTGCCTGGCCGCTCATATGCGCCATGATTTGCGCCTGGAAGCGCGCGGCGTGGGCGGTGGGAATCTCGTCGGGGACAAACGTGGCGAAGCACTGTGCCCACGGCGTGTTGCCGATCTTTGCGAGCGAGATGGCACAGGCGTTACCCTCGATGAGGTCGAAATCTTGCGGATGCGTTTCGTCGCCGGGGAAATAACCGTCGGTGCCGGCGGTAAAGCGCAGGTCGAGATCGAGCGTGGCCCAGCCGATTCGGTCGGCGGTGTCGCAGTGTAGGTCAAATACGGGATATGCCATGGTTCCTCCGGTTGCAGCGTTTCTTTGCAAACTGTCATTGAATTGTATGACTAGGGTATAGTTAGCGCCATATGTTCACGGCGGCCCGCGTTGTGCGCCGCCCTTATCACGGAGGTTACCATGTCCAACCAGGGCAAGAAGGTCAAGACCCATTATCGCGGCACGCTCGATGACGGCACGCAGTTCGATAGCTCCTACGATCGCGGCGAGCCGCTGGAGTTCACCTGCGGCGCCGGCCAGATGATCAAGGGCTTCGACGCCGCTGTTGTCGACATGCAGGTGGGTGAGAAGAAGACCGTGCACATTCCTGCTGCCGATGCCTACGGCGAGCACAATCCCGAGATGGTTCTGACCTTCCCGGCCGAACAGGTTCCCAACATCGAGCAGATCGAGAAGGGCATGAAGCTCTTCCTGTCCACGCCGAGCGGTATGCCCGTCCCCGCCGTGGTCATCGATGTAACGCCCGAGGCCGTGACGCTCGACGCCAACCACGAGCTGGCCGGTAAGGACCTCAACTTTGATATCGAGCTCGTCGAGGTCGAGGGTTAGAGTATGCCTGAACGCTTGGTTTCGACGACATGCTTGGGAAATCTCAACGATCCGTCCTATGAACTCCTGCTTCGCCGGAAGTTGGGCGGCGTCTTTGAAGTTGACGAGCTACTGCTCGATTGGGACCAGGCTGATGTATACGCGTTTGCGGGCGTGACGGAGCTGGGGCGCACGGTCGATGTTCGGCTGGATACTGCCGACGGCGGTCGTCTTGCCGACGGCGACGTGCTCGCCATTGACCGTTCGGGCATGGTGCCCGTGGCGGTTGTCGTGCGCTTGCGCAGCGCCGAGGTTTATTTGGTCGAAGTCGACCGCATGGACCCGATTGCGCTCGCGCATTCGTGCTGGGAGATCGGCAACATGCATGCGCCGCTCTTCCGGGGCGACTCGGACGAGCATACTGTGCGCATGTATACGCCGGTGCAGCCTGTTTTGGGCCGCATGCTCCGGGGTGTCGAGGGTGTTCGGCTCTCGCTGGTTACCCGTGAACTCGATGCGGACCGGCGCTTTGCGTCGAGTGCGGCGGAGGTCGTCGTGAGCATGGCTCCCGACTTTACCATCGTAAAAAAGGCGCGCGGCTAAGCGCGCGTATGCGCAAGACGGGCTTTGAGGGGCGACCGATCAAGGTCCGTCTTGCTGTTGATATGAGGCTTTGGGGGAAGCATATGGGTCTTGAGGGAATCAAACTGATTGCATGCGATTTGGACGGCACGTTGCTGCATCCGGGGGAGCGCGAGCTGCGTTCCGAGGCCTTTGAGCTTATCGATGAGCTGCATCGTCGTGGTATCGTGTTTATGCCGGCGAGTGGCCGTCAATATGCGAGCTTGCGCTACCTGTTTGCCCCGGTGGCCGATGAGCTCGCCTATGTATGCGAAAACGGAACCCTGGTGATGAGCGAGGGGCGTGCCGTCGTCAAGCGTTCCATGGAGCGTAGCCTTGCTATGGTTATCGCGAATACCGTGGTTGCGTATCCCCATACCGACATGACCCTTTCGTGTGAGGGGCACATCTACACCATGAGCGGCAACGATGCGTTCGTCGACCATTTGCGCTATGTGGTCCACTGCGATGTGGCGGTGGTCGACCGTCCCGAGGACATCGACGAGGATGTCATTAAGATTGGCTTCCAGACGCCCGAGGTGGATTATCCGGCGGCCCGGGAGTATTTCGAGCGCCTCTTTGGCGACCGTGTCGATGTGATGACGTCAGGAACCGCATGGACGGACCTTATCGGTTTCGGTTCGGGCAAGGGCTCCGCGCTTGCCGATTACGGTCGTGTCCTGGGGATTTCGCCCGATGAGATGATGGCATTTGGCGACAATGAGAACGATCGCGACATGCTCAACGTCGTGGGCCATCCCTATCTGATGGAGAGCTGCAACCCCACCATGCGCGGTATCAACGATCGCGTCCGTTACGTGCACACGGTCGAAGAAGAACTGCGCCGCCTGCTCGCCGAGTAGGTTTTCGGGACATGCCTAGAAATGTACTGTTTGCTGTAACGGATGGGAAAGTAGATTTGCAGGCATGCCCCAAAGGCTACCGGCAGTCGGGGCAGAGTCCCTCAAAGATGGTGTAGTGCGAGCTGACGCTCCATCCGATTTGTTCGGATGCCCTGGCGTCGAGCTGGGCATCGAAGGGGAGCGGCACGTCGATGACGCGGCTGCACGAGGTGCAGATGATATGTGCGTGCGGCTCGATGGTGCGATCGAAGCGGCTGCCGCCCGGCGTCTTAATAGAGAGAATCTCGCCGGCGTCGGCTAAGAGATTGAGGTTGCGGTAGACCGTGCCGCGGCTGATCTTGTCATCCTGTTCGCGTACGACATTGTAGATTTCGTCGGCGGTGGGATGGTTATAGCTTTGGCGCACAGCGTCAAGAACCAGCTTTCGCTGCCTGGTATTCCTTCTTTGCACCGCCATGCGCCTCGCCTCTTTTCTGTAAACGGCATGAAGCAAATGATACCTTATTTAGAACACAATACTAATAGCGAGGGCTAAAACCATCCTCGTTGGCAAGCGGGGTGCGAGCTTGAGCGTCTACAAGGCGAAAACGTGTCCCCATGCGCTCATAGGAGGCATGAAGCGCCTCGAGCAGAGACACGATGTTTGCCGGCGTGCCCTGTAGCTCCATCTCAACCGAGCCGTCTTCCATATTGCGCACCCAGCCGGTGAGGGAGCGCGCCTGTGCGAGGTTGGTGTTGGTGAAGCGGAAACCGACGCCCTGGACTTGCCCCTCCCACCGCAGGAAATAGCGCTGCGGGGCGTCTTGAGTGGCCTCGTCGCTTGCGAGCACGGTGAGCCTGCGGCGCAGCTCGAGCTCGACGCCAGAGAGCTTTTGGGGTTCGCGGCTGCCGCCGGCGACGCTGGAGAAGAACGTATCGAAGAAGCCCATCGCTATGCCTGCTTGTCTGCGTCGGCCGGGAAGGTAATGCCGGCCTGCTGGCGTACGGCATCCATGATGCGCAGTGAGACGAGCGTGACATCGCGGTAGTGTCCGAGCTCGTGGCGTCCCGCCGGGGTCTCCCAAATCTCTTCCTTAACGTTATCGATACCGCCGATGGCGGTGATAAAGTCTGTGAGTTCGTATTCCATGGTGTTGCTCGATTTGGGAAGGTCGAGCACGCGGCCGTTGTCGCCCTGTTCGCGCGGTACCTCGGTCGCCGAGCCGCGTACGACGTCGCCGCGATAGTCGATGCGGACGTTGCGGGGCGTGGACAGATGGTCGATCTGGATAGTGCCACGCTCGCCTTCAATCTGCGAGGGCAGCAGGTCATTCGTAATTTTGGAGTGCGCAAGCTCGACGGAGATACGGCCACCGCCGTAGCTGGCGAGGATGGAACCGCAACCGTCGATGGGGCCGTGCGTGAGCTGTCGCGTGACGGGGTCGAGCAGAGTAGCCATGCTCGTAAGGCCGGAGGGCATGCCGAAAATCTCGACCATGGGCTCGACGGTGTAGACGCC
>CBCSNQ010000099.1:0-6523 GCA_965141565.1 uncultured Collinsella sp.
TGCACATTCGCACCGTCGAGCGCGATGCACCGGATGCGGCGCGTGTGCTCGATCGCGACGTGTCGGCGGGCGATGCCGAGCGCCTGCGCTCGCGCACGCTGGGCCTGATGCTGGAGGATACGGCGCTCGAGCTGGGTGCGATGGCGCTGAGCCCGCTGTCCAAAACCGAGTACGCGCTGGCGGCGCCGGCGCTTTGCGGCGGCTACCAGGGCGACTTTGCGCCCTTTGGCGATGTGTACCTGTCGACGCTTGAGTTTGTGGCGCGTGTGCGCAACCGCACGTCTGCCGTGGTGCCCCAAGAGCTCGTGACGCTCAACGCAGTGGAAGATTGTATGGAGCGCGTGCTGGCGCAGGCGCTCTCGACGCTCGACGGTCCGGTCGATATGCTCGACCGTGCGGCACAGCTGCTCGGCGGGCTTGAGCCGGGTGAGGTCGATGGCGCGCTCGAGGCGCACGTGGACCGCAATCGATCTTTCGACGACATCCCGATGGCCGCTGGCAAGCCTGAGGCCTGCTCGCTGCTGCTGATGCTCGTTCGACAGGGTGAGGCTGCCCGCCGCATGTTGCCGATGGCGCCGATCGTCTCGGCCCGTTCGTTTGCCGAGCGTGCCTGGCCGTATATGCTCGCGTGGTCCGACCTGGGGCTTAACGGCAAGGAGCGTATGACGGTCGATTCGCTGGCGCGCGCCGAGGTGCGCCGTTTTGCTGACGAGGATACGAGCGAGCGCGTGCGAAACGAGATGATGGGCGTGCTGGGCGAGCTACTGGGTATTTCGCTCGAGCAAATGGAGGAGCTGCGCTCTGAGGACGGTCAGCGTCGTTTACACGAGGGAATGAAAAAGTTCGAGGGCGAGGTTCAGGACGCCATCGATAAGATGATGGGCGGCCAGGGTGGCCCGCAGGGTGGGCCCCAGGGTGGCCCGATGCCGCATCCGCCGGTTGATCCCCGACAATTTCCGTTCTTCTCTCAGAACTAGGTCGCTGCGCGCCCGCCAGAGCGGCAATCTGCCTTTCAATCGTCGGACATGACCGCCAGGTCAATGCCCTCCTCTTTCAAGGCACCTTGCTCGCTCTGGCGGGCGCTCGCTTGCGTATACTCAACCTACAATTCGATCTCGGCTGACTTATAGGGCTAGCGTTGTGTTATTCTAGAACAGACGTTCGTGAATGATGCGCGGGGCCTTGTCTTGCGCTGTGCTTGTGGCGAGGGGAGGTCGGCTTGGTTATCTTGGGCATTGACCCCGGTTTGGCTCATACGGGTTGGGGGATTATCGAGGAGCGGCGTGGCGAGGTTCGCTGCCGTGCCTATGGCTGCATCGAGACCAGTGCCGGAAGTCCGCTCGCGGTGCGCCTGTCGCATATCGCCCATGACCTTAAGGATGTCGTTGAGCGTTATCGACCCGACACGGCTGCTGTCGAGAGCATCTACTTTGGCGCCAACGTTCGTTCGGCCATCCCCACGGCGCATGCCCGCGGTGCTGCACTCGTCGCACTTTCGGAATGCGCGCTCGAGATTGGCGAGTACACGCCCATGCAGATCAAACAGGCTGTGGTGGGCACTGGCGCCGCGGACAAGCGGCAGGTCGCCTACATGGTACGCACACTCACACAGCTCGATCACGACCCGCATCCCGACCATGCCGCCGATGCCCTGGCCTGCGCCATCTGCCACGTAAACCTCAGCCGCACCCGCGCCCTCACCGGTGGCGAGTTCTATCAACAGAGAGGAACCGGATACTGATGATTTCCCAGCTCCACGGAACGCTTGTCGAGGCCACGATGAGCTCTGCTGTCGTCGATGTGTCGGGCGTTGGCTTTGAGCTCGGCATCTCGGGCAGCACTGCGGCCACGTTGCCGACGCCCGGTGGCGAGGTCTGCCTCTACACGCGTATGCAGGTGCGCGAGGACGCCATGACACTTTTCGGTTTTTCCTCAAAGGATGAGCGCATGATGTTCGACCGGCTCGTGTCCGTTTCGGGCGTTGGCCCGCGCCTGGCGCTTGCCGTGCTTTCCACCTATACCGTGGGGCAGCTGTATTCGCTGGTGATGGCCGAGGACGACAAGGGCATGGCCAAGGTACCCGGTGTGGGCAAAAAGACAGCTCAGCGCCTGATCCTGGAACTCAAGAGCACCTTTGCCAAGGACAAGGGCTTTGTGCCGGTCGACGTGATTCCCGGACAGGTTGCGATGCCCGTGCCCGCTGCCGCTCCCTCGGTGATCGATGATGCCCGTGCGGCGCTCCTTTCCATGGGCTTTAGCCCGCAGGAGACCGATGTTGCCCTGAGCGGGTATGATGGGCAGAATATGCGTGTCGAGGATCTGCTCGGCGCGGCGCTTAAGCGACTCGGAATGGATGCGTGATGTGGGAAGCCGATGACTCTCAGGACTTGTGGGCGACGCCCGGTAACTCGCCGGCGGCATCCATGGCGCACGGCGAGCGCATGGTGGGCTCGGAGCTGACGGCCGAGGATCTCGATGTCGACCGCACTTTGCGCCCTCAGCGCCTGGACGATTACTGCGGCCAGGAGCACATCAAGCAGAGCCTGCGCGTGTTGATCGAAGCGGCGCAGAGCCGTGGCGAGACGCTCGACCACGTGATCTTCTCGGGTCCTCCGGGCCTGGGCAAGACCACGCTGGCCACCGTTATCGCCAACGAGCTGGGCGCTCAGATCAAGACCACGAGTGGCCCTGCCATCGCGCGCACGGGCGACCTGGCGGCCATCCTTACTAACTTGCAGCCGGGCGATGTGCTGTTTATCGACGAGATCCACCGCCTCAACCGTTCGGTCGAGGAGGTCCTGTACCCCGCGATGGAGGACTTTGCCCTCGATATCGTGATTGGCAAGGGTCCGGCGGCGCGCTCGATTCGCCTGGATATTCCTAAGTTTACGCTGGTAGCGGCAACGACCCGCTCAGGCATGTTGACCGGCCCGTTGCGCGACCGCTTTGGCATTTCGTATCGCCTGGATTACTACACGGTCGAGGAGCTCGCGCAGATTGTGACGCGCTCGGCGACTATCCTGGGCGTGACGATCGACCATCCCAGTGCACTCGAGATCGGCTCGCGTTCGCGCGGCACGCCACGTCTTGCCAACCGTCTGCTCAAGCGCGTGCGCGATTACGCACAGGTGCGCGGCAACGGCCCCATCGAGCTCGATATCTGTCGCCAGGCGCTCGAGTTCTTCGAGATCGACGAGCTCGGTCTGGACTGGATGGATATTCGCATTTTGGAGACGCTCGCCAAGACGTTCTCCGGTCGCGCCGTGGGACTTACGACCCTTGCCAGCGCGGTGGGCGAGGACCCGGGCACGCTCGAGGATGTCTATGAGCCCTATTTGCTGCAGTGCGGATTGATGATTCGTACGCCGCAGGGCCGTCAGGCAACCCTCCGCACCTTTGAGCACCTGGGGATTGAACCTACCGTTTAGGGCGTTTTGTTTTGGCGGGCTGTTGGACTATCGCTGGGCATCGGGTAAACATATCGCCGTTCATCGGTTATGGGCGTTTTACTATTGCGCGCCCGTGCTATGCTGAATTGGTCTTTTTCTCATTCGGTAACGAAAGGACCGCCCATGCCTACTGACATCGAAATCGCACGTTCTGTCACGCCGCTGCCTATTACCGAGGTGGCCAAGAACGCCGGCGTCGACGTTAAGCACCTTATTCCGTACGGCTTCGACAAGGCTAAGGTCGACTATTCACTGCTCAACGAGCCGACTGATCACCAGGCCAAGCTCGTCCTCGTGACCGCTATCAACCCAACGCCCGCGGGCGAGGGCAAGACCACCACGACCATCGGTCTGGCCGACGGCCTGCGTCGTCGCGGCGTCAAGAGTGCCGTTGCCCTGCGCGAGCCTTCGCTCGGCCCCGTCTTTGGCGTTAAGGGCGGTGCTGCCGGCGGCGGCTGGGCTCAGGTCATCCCCATGGAGGATATCAACCTGCACTTTACCGGCGACTTCCACGCTATCGGTGCCGCCAATAACCTGCTGGCCGCCATGCTTGATAACCACATCCAGCAGGGCAATCAGCTCGGTATTGACGTTAAACGCATCACTTGGAAGCGCGTCGTCGATATGAACGACCGTCAGCTGCGCCACGTCATCGACGGCATTGGCGGTAAGGCCCAGGGCGTGCCGCGCGAGGACGGCTTCGATATCACCGTCGCCTCCGAGGTCATGGCAATCCTGTGCCTGTCCACGAGCATCAACGATCTTAAGGAGCGCTTGGGCGAGATCGTTGTCGGCTACAGCTATGCCGGCGAGCCCGTCCGTGCCCGCGACCTCAAGGCCCAGGGTGCCATGGCCGCGTTGCTTAAAGACGCGCTCAAGCCCAATCTGGTGCAAACGCTCGAGGGCACGCCCGCGTTTGTCCACGGCGGTCCCTTCGCCAACATTGCTCACGGCTGCAACTCTATCATGGCCACGCGTATGGCGATGCGCTTTGGCGATGTTGCCATTACCGAGGCCGGCTTTGGCGCCGACCTGGGTGCCGAGAAGTTCCTCGATATCAAGTGCCGCATGACGGGCGTTCGCCCCAGCGCCGTCGTGATCGTCGCTACCGCTCGTGCGCTTAAGTACAACGGTGGCGTCGCCAAGGCCGATCTCAACGAGGAGAACCTCGAGGCACTCAAGGCTGGCATGCCCAACCTGTTGCGTCACGTCGACAACATCCAGAACGTATATGGTCTGCCCTGCGTGGTCGCCATCAATCGCTTCCCGACGGACACCGAGGCCGAGCTTGCTCTCATCGAGTCCGAGTGCCAGAAGCTCGGCGTCAACGTTAAGCTTTCCGAGGTCTGGGCCAAGGGCGGCGAGGGCGCGCTCGAGCTTGCCGATGAGGTCATGCGTCTGATTGAGCAGCCGAGCGAGCTCAAGTTTGCCTATGAGGACGGCGCTGATGTCGCTGATGCCCTCGAGGCCGTTGCCACCAAGGTCTACCGCGCCGACGGCGTTGACTTTACGCCGGCCGCCAAGCGCCAGCTCGCCGAGCTGCGCGAGAATGGCTTTGGCAACCTGCCGGTGTGCGTCGCCAAGACGCAGTACAGCTTTAGCGACAACGCCAAGGCCCTGGGCGCTCCCGAGAACTTCCGCATCACCGTGCGTGAGCTCAAGGTTTCTGCCGGCGCCCACTTTGTGGTCGCGCTGACCGGCAGTGTTCTGACCATGCCTGGTCTGCCCAAGGTGCCCGCGGCCGAAAACATCGACGTCGACAACGACGGCGACATCACCGGCCTGTTCTAAGCCTGCTGTCCATAGCTGCTAGCCCGCCCCGCCGCGCCCACAAGGCACGGCGGGGCTTTTTGATGCTTAGGCCCGCGCATGTCTTGTAGATACCGACGGACTCTGCCCGTCATAAGCTTTTGCGCGGGTAGAATGCATGGATAACTTGATGCTCACGCGCGACGGAAAGGAATCGTTGCATGGATCAGGACAAGACAACCGTGATGGGCGGCTACGGTTCCGCGCAGGCTGGCGATAGCGCCGATGCGACTCGCGTTGTTTCCAACCCCGGTTATACCGACCCCGCCGCGACGCAGACGTCTGCCGAACCCACACGGGTTATAGGCTACGGCGATACACCACGGGATCCGTTTGATTATGCACCGCAGGACCCGTATGACAATGCGGCGCCGGACCCGTATGGCAATGCGGCGACAGATGCTTATAACAACCTGCCGCATAATCCCATTCCGCAGCCTCAGCAGACGACGTATATGCCGCGTACGGCGCAGGTCCAGTCTCGTTATGAGTCGCGCGATCCGCATGCGTGCCAGCCGTATCGCGAGTATCCCAAATCGATTCCGCAGTATGGTGAGGACGAGGAGAAGGCACCGTCGCGTTCGTCGAGCGTGATCAAGAAAATCCTGATTGTGCTGGCGATCTTCTTTGCCTTGTCGATCGTGTTCGCCATCGTGTCGGGCATGCTCAACAAGCGGGGCGCCACGACCGATGCCACGACCGAGCAGGCCGAGACCACCCAGTCTGCTGCCGTCGACCTGAGCGATATCCCGGGACAGTACTGGTCCAACGCCAAGAAGCTCCTCAAGTCGCGCGGAGCCGACCTTTCGAACGCCGTGATTCTGACCGACGATGGCTCAACGCCCGTCATCGATTCCAACTGGGTTGTTACGAATGCCTACTATAACGACAACGGCAACCTGGAGATTCAGCTCACGCACAAGAACAGCTATGGCAACTCGTCCGGCGGCCAAAGCGGTACCGACAGCTCGAGCTCCAATACGCTGGAGGACTTGAGCAACAAGGCGCAGGAGTTGGGAGATAAGGCGCAAGAGCTGGGCGATACGGCACAAAACCTGGGTGATACTGCTCAGAATCTGGGCGATATGGCTACCAATGCCTGGGACGCTCTGCAAAACGGCATTTCGGGCGCACAGGGTAACTAGCTGTTAAGCGGGCTACAGCTGCTCTGCCGGACGGTCGGGCGAGCTAAAGCCCGAGTCAAACGTAACGACGCATGATGCATCGGGCCGGCGCTCGTGCACGATGCGCGTGACGAGCTCCAG
>CBCSNQ010000100.1:0-6507 GCA_965141565.1 uncultured Collinsella sp.
CGAAGCGCGCCGTAGACGAACTTCTTGTTTTCCTTTGCGAGCTGGCCGGGAAGGGATTTCCAAACCAGTCTCATGCGCTCGACGATGCGGGCTGGCGCATGCTTGCCAAAATCGGATTCATAAGCTTCGATGATTTGCTGCTGAAGCCTGCGGGCCTCGATGAAATCGTGGGAGGCGGCGAAAGCGGAGACAACTTCTGGCATGCCACCGACAACGAGGTATTCCTTGAGCAGGCGCTCGAGCTTTTCGGAAACGTTTGTCAGCAGGTCCATGTCTGCGGCAAGGATGGCATCTGCGAGCGGATCGCCATCGACGGCACGAACGAACTCGACAAACCCCATGGGGCGCATGGTAAGCTGGTCGATCTTGCCGACGGGGAACGGCTCGTTTTCGCGTCGGAGCGCGAGCCCCATATAGGAGCCGGCTGCCATGATATGGTATTCCGGCGCCAGCTCGTTGAAGTATTTGAGCGAGGTGATGCCACGCGGTGCCTCTTGGATTTCGTCGAAGATGATGAGCGTGTCTGTCGGCGTTATGGTCTGGCCGCGCAGGAGCTCTATCTGGGAGATGATGCGTTTGGGGTCAAGGCTTCCGTCGAACAGCGAACGTGCGCCCGGTTCGAGCATAAAGTCAAAACGGATGACGTTTTGATACTGCTGGCCTGCGAATTCGTTGAGAAGCCAGGTTTTTCCCGTCTGGCGGGCCCCCTTAAGCAGGAGGGGCTTGCGGTTTGCCCTAGATTTCCAAGCGATGAGTTCGTCCATTAGCTGTCGCTGCATACTGCCCCCTAACGATCATGGTTAGTATAAGACCGTCTTGGTCTTTCCATCGAAAAATGTGGGAGTAAACCACGTTTTTCCATCGAATAATGTGGGAGGTAACCACGTTTTTCCATCGAATAATGTGGGGTTTAGGTCGGCACCTGGGGCGCTCCTTCTCTGCCGGCAGTTTGGAACACTCCTTGTTTTGGTGCAAATTAGCTACCCTTGCATCAGAAAACGGCGCCCGCCGGCGATGTTGCCGGCGGGCGCCGTTGTCGTGTAGGTGGCTATGTCGTGGGGGCTGCCGTTGAGCGTCCGGGTCTGTGCTCTACAGCGAGTCGATAAAGCGCTGCTGGGCGGCACGTCCTGCCTCGTCCCATTTAAAGACGCCGGCGTTGTCGAGCACGTGGCCAAACACCACGCCGACCTCCTCGTGCAGGATATCGATGGCGTTGTCGGCCGTAAGCTCGTCGGCGCGGCGGGCAAAGACGTCCTCAGCCCATGCGGCGTGGCTGCGGCAAAGATCATCGCCCTCGAGCGCACCGGCAAGGTCGTAGCTGGCATCGACCTTGGCTGCCAGCAGATGCTCACGGACAGCGCCAAGCTCGGGAACCAGGCGCGGCGGCAGAATGGCCAGGCCCATGACCTCGATCAGGCCGATGTTCTCCTTCTTAATGTGGTGGTACTCGGCATGCGGATGGAAAACGCCCAGCGGATGCTCGTCGGTCGTGATATTGCAGCGAAGCGCCAGGTAGGCCTCGTAAATCTCGCCGCCGGCATTGCCACGGGAATCGACGCGGCGGATGACGGGCGTCACGGTGTTGTGGGCCACGCCGTCGGCCGTGTGTGCGATAACGCCCACCGACTCATCGGTCCACTCGCGCCAGGCGAGGATAATCTTCTCAGCAGCGTCGAGCAGCTGAGCGCGGTCATGCGAGCGCAGACGCAGCACCGAGAGCGGCCATTGCAGCACAGTGCCGGTGACCTGGTCAAATCCGGGCACGCTAAACTGCGAGACCTCGGCGGCATGCATCATGGGGAACTCGTGCGCACCGCCCTGGAAGTGGTCGTGCGAAAGAATCGAGCCGCCCACGATGGGCAGGTCGGCGTTGGAGCCAATAAAGTAGTGCGGGAACAGGTCGACAAAGTCGAGCAGACAGGTCAGACCCTTGCGGTCCACGTGCATCGGGCGATGCTCGGAGCTCATGGCAATGCAGTGCTCGTTAAAGTACGCGTACGGGCTGTACTGGAAACCCCAGCGCTCGCCGTCGAGCTGGATGGGGATAACGCGCAGATTCTGGCGGGCGGGGTGAGTGCCGCCGTCGGCTGCGGCGGAGCGTCCGGGATAGCCCTCGTTTTCGATGCAGAGCTGGCAGGCGGGATACTTCTCGCCCGTGTTCTTGGCTACACCTGCCGCGGCGATATCGCGCGGATCCTTCTCAGGCTTGGACAGGTTGATAGTGATCTCAAGATCGCCCCAGTTGGTGGGGGTGCTCCATTTGATATTGCGCGCGATGGCGGCGCGGCGCACGTAACCGGCGTCACAGCACAGACCATAGAACCAGTCGGTCGCGGCGCGGGGCTCGTTGACGCCCATGCGGCCGTTGAACTCCTCGTTTACAACCGAAGGCCTCGGCATGAGAGCGCCCATGATGCGCATGGCGATGCGGTCGCGGCCCGATGCCGTGTCCTCGGCGGCACCGTTGGCAACGGCGGCCTCGGAAAGCGCGGCAAGCGTGCCCTCCAGGTCAAAATCGGGGAGCGTATCAGGGTGCAAGAGCGAGAGCTTCTCGTTCTGCAGCGCCCAGGTCATGTCGAGCGCGGGACCCGTAGTGCCGATGCACTCCAGAATGGTGTTGTAGGCCCAGATGCGGTCGTCCTGTCCGATCATCGATCGGTGGATGGTATATTCGATAAGGCCCTGCGCAGCCTCGCGCACGTCGGTCATTACAGCCATGCCGCGTAAGCCCCCTTGTCAGTAATTGCGTAGTGGCGGGCAGAGCCTTCGCCCAGCCAGCTGTTCATCTTGGTGATAAAGGTGTCGACGAGCTCGAGCGGCACGAAGGCCTGGATGGTGCCACCAAAGCCGCCACCGTGGATACGGACGGCGCCGCGGCCGTCGAGCACGTGCTCGGCCAGCGCCAGGGCATACATGGAAGGCTGCTCGGAGCCCAGCTTGGCGACGACATTCTGCAGGTACATGGCAGAGCTGGCGCCGGACTCGCGCGTCAGGACCAGGAACTGGTCGATGTCGCCGGCGTTCAGGGCTGCCCAGCGCTTGTCGACCAAGCCGTTTTCGTACCAGTAGTGAACGGCGCGCAGGCAGGCACGGTCACCCAGCTTGGCGCGCAGCTCGGGGAGCTTGGCGTCAAAGTCTGCCACGTTTACCTCGCACAGGCGCGCCTTGCCAAACTCGGCAGCGACGTCCTGCATCTCGCGCGGAACGGCGGCGTAGTCGTCGGTGGCGGCCACGTGGTCGGCACCGACCTTAACGAGCACGAGCGCGTAGCCGTGATCCTCAAAGTTGAGCTCGAGCTTCTGGGTTTTAGGCTGAGCCTGGTCCTCAAAGTCCATGTAGGCAAGGCCGCCCAGGCACACGGCTGCCTGATCCATAAGACCGCAGGGCTTGCCGTAATAGTTGTTCTCGGTGCGCTGGCTCATCTGGGCGAGCGCGACAGGCTCGATGGCGGGTGCGCCCCAGAGGGTTTCCATGGCACGACCGTATGCGGCCTCGACGGCAGCAGAGCTGGAAAGGCCGCCGCCCGAGGGGACGGAGCAGGTAAAGGCAAAGTCGAAGCCGTGGGGCTCAACGCCAAGGGCTGCAATCTCGTGGGCCATGCCGCGGACGAGGCTTGCGGACGTGCCCTTCTCGGACTCCTGAACGTCTAGCGTGTCGAGCGCGATTTCAAACGTGGGATAGCCCTCGTCGGCTACGCGAACCTTGTTGGAATCGGTTGCCACGGCGATGCCGTCGACGGCGACATCGAGCGAGCCGGCGATAACGTGGCCACCCTCGTGGTCGGTGTGGTTGCCGCTGATCTCGGAGCGGCCGGGCGCGTGCACATAGAGCACCTGGCGATCGCCGATGGGCCCAAACTCCTCCTCGAACAGCTTGGTGAGCGTGGCGAGTGTCTTTTCGTCGGGGGTGGTCATGGGAGTCCTTTCCTTGGCGCATACTGACGAGTTTTCCGTCGTAGTGAGTACGTTAACAATCTGAAGCGGCGTGAACTCAGCATCTACGATGCCGCACGTTACGGGCTATGTTAACGTACTCATAACATAACGCTTATCACTTTTTGAGAATCTGGTAATCGGTAGAAATTCAGCCGTGAACGGTATTGCCGTATGGACTTATAGAGCAGAAGAGTTGCGGATTGAAAAAGTAGAGTACGTTAACATGCGTCCGACGATAGCGGGCCTCGGCGCGGGGTGTATTTCTGCCCGGGCCGGCATGCACGCTATTCAGATCTCGCAACGGTGAAGGTGATCCTGTGGCAAGGCGCCCGTCCAACGATACAGGTACGCGTCCGGTCTCCATGGCCGACGTCGCCCGCGCTGCTGGCGTTTCGCAGCAGACGGTTTCGCGCGTCGCCAACGGCTTGCCCAACGTTAACGAGCAGACGCGCCAGCGCGTGCAGGCCGCTATGCAAGAGCTCGGCTTTCGTCCGAGTTATGCCGGTCGCTCGCTGCGCGACGGCCGCTACCATTCGGTCGGTCTGTGCGTCAACGATGTCACCAAGTTTGGCAACCTCTCAATGATCGACGGCATCGCCAGCGCTGCTCGCGAGCATAATTGCGCCATCACGCTGGTCGAGATGTCCAAGACCGAGGAGTTTTCGCTTGCCGAGGCAACGCGTCGTATGGCCGCGCTGCCTGTGGACGGCATCATTATCGGCATGAGCCGTATGGCGCCCGATTTTGAGACGTTTGATCCACTGCCGGGCATTGGCACGGTCATCGTTACCATGTACGCGCACCCGCGGGTGACCACGGTAGACTCCGATCATTACGGCTGCTCGCTCTTGCTTATGAATCACCTGTTTGAGCTGGGGCATGAGCAAATTCGCTATATTGGCGGCCCGTCGTTCTCGGTCGACGAGCAATTTCGTCGAGCCGGTTGGCAGGATGCGCTCGAGCGTAGGCACATTAAGCCGCAGACGCCGCTCGAGGGCGACTGGTCTGCCAACAGCGGTTACGAGGCCGGCAGATATCTGGCCGAGCACGACCGCACCATGACGGCGATTTACGCGGCAAACGACCAGATGGCAAACGGCGCAATTGCAGCGCTGCGCGATAGTGGCTTGCGCGTGCCCGAGGACGTGAGCGTGGTGGGCGTCGATGATTCGCTCGATGATTTTGTGGCACACAACGAGCTCACGACCGTGCGATTTGATCTACATCAGCGCGGACGCGAGGTATTCGAGCATGCGGTTCCCGAGGCGGGTACGGCGGGCAAAACCGTTGCCATTCGTATTCCCGGCCAGCTCATTATTCGACATAGCACGGCGGTACCGCGCGCATAGTTTGCGCAGGTAAACGGCGATTTATCGTATTTCAATAACAATCGGTATGGATGCCGGCAGATAACAGCTGGGATACTGCCGAGTGTTATGATAGACGGGTTCTTTTGTCTATCTAGGAGGCTTTGCCTGATGGAGATCACCAAGGATATCCGCTACATCGGTGTCGACGATCACGACATTGACCTGTTCGAGGGCCAGTACGACGTGTCCGAGAACGGCATGGCATACAACAGCTATGTTATCTTGGGCGATAAAATCGCTGTCGCCGATTCGGTTGACGCTGGCTTTGTCGACGAATGGCTCGGCAACCTCGAGGCCGCGCTCGACGGCCGTACGCCCGACTACCTGGTCGTCCATCACATGGAGCCCGACCACTCTGCTGGCATCGCCGCCTTTATGGAGCGCTACCCTCAGGCACAGATTGTGGCCAGCATGGGCGCCTTCCGCATGATGGTCAACTACTTTGGCACCGACTACCCCGAGCGTAAGATGGTCGTCAAAGAGGGCGACGTGCTCGACCTGGGTGGCCACAGCCTAACGTTTGTCGGCGCCCCCAACGTGCACTGGCCCGAGGTGATCTTCTCCTACGAGTCCACCGACAAGGTGCTCTTTAGTGCCGACGGCTTTGGCAAGTTCGGCGCCAACGACATCGAGGACCCGGAAGGCTGGGCTTGCGAAGCGCGCCGCTACTACTTTGGCATCGTCGGTAAGTTCGGCAAATTCGTGCAGACCGTGCTCAAGAAGGCCGCCGATCTGGATATCCAGATCATCTGTCCGCTCCACGGCCCCGTACTGACCGAGAACCTGGGCTATTACCTCGACACCTATAACACCTGGTCGAGTTATCAGCCCGAGGACGAGGGCATCACGATCGCCTATGCGAGCGTTTATGGCCATCTGAAGGCTGCCGTCGAGGAGCTCGCCGCAGCGCTTGATGCTCGCGGCCAGAAGGTCTCCGTCTTTGACCTGGCTCGCGACGACATGGCCGAGGCCGTTGAGGATGCGTTCCGCTACGACCGTCTGGTGCTCGCTTCCATCACCTATCAGGGCGAGATCTTCCCGTTCATGAGCACCTTTATCCACACGCTTGCCGAGCACGCCTATCAGAACCGTACGGTGGCGCTCGTTGAGGCCGGCTCCTGGGCGCCCACCGCTGCCAAGGTTATGACCAAGGAGCTCGAGGGCATGAAGGACATCACCCTGGCGCAGAACAAGGTGACCGT
>CBCSNQ010000101.1:0-6413 GCA_965141565.1 uncultured Collinsella sp.
GAGGCCGCGTGGCACTACCTGACGTGCTCGGGGCGGCCGAAGGACCTCGCCAAGGGCCAGGCCCCGGACCCGGGCGCCCGCAGGCATGCCGCCAAGGGCGTGCGGAGGCTGGTCGAGAGGCGGGAGGCGCTGCTCGCGCGCGGGGTCCACGGCAACAAGGCGAACGTGGCCACGGCGCGCGAGCTCGCCTGCTGGGTATGGGCGGTCGGCCTCATGGCCGAGGAGGCGTAGGGGGGGGCGGTCCCCCGCACATAAGCCGATCACCCCGGAAGCGGTTCGATCCGAAGCCGTTGAGGCGAACCTCAGGTCCCTTTTCTGCGAGCGCCCAGGGCGCCACACGCGTGCACAGACTGTCGGTTCGACGTAGAAGCCTCAGCCGCAGCAACGGATTGCCCAGCGAGAGATCGCCGCGGGCGGATATTAAACTGCAAAGACGAGCGTCGGTAAGACACGCCGAGGTCGCCGCGGACGGGCTGATATAGGGAGAGGGCCTGACCCCATATCGTTGGGGCCAGGCCCGATTTTGCCTCTTGACAATGTCCTGCTCATATTAAAAGGAACGTCCCTATGTGCCGGGCATGGGATACCATGGTGGCAACCTAGCGAAAGGATGTTTCATGGCACATGTCGATGACCAGCGTGTGGCGCGCGTGCTCGATGCGCTCGAGGCTCAGCACCCCGGCGCACAGCTGCTCGTAAACGACCCGTGGTCGATCTATTACCTGACCGGTTTTTATGCCGATATGTTCGAGCGTTTTTGCGGCGTGCTGCTCGCGCGCGGTGCCGAGCCGGTGATCCTAGTCAACGCCCTTCATCAGTTGCCCGAGTATGACAATGCCCGCGTCGCCTATCACACTGACACCGACGTCGTGGCCGACGCCATCGTTCGCGAGGTCGATCCGACCAAACCGCTCGGCATCGACACCGTCATGCGTTCCGGCTTTTTGGTGCCCCTCATGGAGCGTCACGCCGCGAGCGAGTTCTTCCTAGGCGACTTTGCCGTCACCGCCGCACGCACCCACAAGGATGCCGCCGAGCAGGAGCTTATGCGCGCGTCCTCTGCCGCCAACGACGCCGTGATGGCCGACGCCATCAAGCTCGTCCATGAAGGCGTGACGGAGCGCGAAATTGCCGATCAGACGCTCGTTCTGTACCGCAAGCACGGCTGCGAGGGTTTTAGCTTTCCGCCCATCGTGAGCTTTGGCGCCAACGCCGTCGACCCGCACCACGAGCCCGACGATACGGTACTCAAGCGCGGCGACGTGGTGCTGTTCGACATTGGCGGACGCCATCGCAACTACTGCTCGGACATGACGCGCACGTTCTTTTGGGGCGAGCCGGACGAGGAGACAGCACACATCTACGACATCGTGCGCCGTGCCAACGAGGGTGCCGAGGCGCTCATAGCACCGGGCGTTCGCATGTGCGACCTGGACCGTGCCGCGCGCGACGTGATTGAGGACGCGGGCTATGGGCAGTACTTTACGCATCGCCTGGGTCACTCGATCGGCCTGCAGGACCACGAGCCGGGCGACGTTTCGCTCGTCAACGAGCAGGTCGTGGATCCAGGCATGACGTTCTCCATCGAACCGGGCATCTACCTCCCCGGCCGCACCGGCGTCCGCATCGAGGACTTGGCCCTAGTTACCGAGTCCGGCGTCGAGATTCTCAACGCCTACCCCCACGATCCAGTCCGCCTAGACTAGCCAATGTGACAAAGGGACAGCCCCTTTGTCACATTGCGATTACGCCGCGCCACGAAAACGGCCCATCTACTACGTTTAACCCGCATGGGTCGACCATAACCGAGTTTTCGCAAAATACGCAAGCCGTCTACCTGCGGTTTTAATTTCGCGATGTTCCGTATGGTCGGGGGTAACCGGTCAAACGTAGTAGATAGGCCCATTTCGTGGCAAGCGAGTCAACTCAGGGCACAGGGTAGCAAAAAGCCCCGTCCCAAATTGACTGCTTTTGAGTTGCGGTGATATACGGACTGTTTGGGGCTCCTGGCTTGTAAAACAGTCCCTATTTCACCGCAACTGATGAGGGGATGGGTTAGCGGAGCAGACCGGCTACTTCGCCGGCTAGGGTAATGGTGCCGGCGGCTACGAAAGGCTCGCCGGCGGCATCGAGGGCCGCGAGGGCCTCGGAAACGCTGGGGTATACGCCCGCAAGCTTATCAGCATCAACGAGGGCGGCGAGCTCCTCTGCCGGCAGGGCGCGATCGGAATCGGTCTGGGTCACGACCACGCGGGGGAACGCCGGAACCAAAACGTCAACGATACCCGCCACGTCCTTATCGGCCAGCGCGGCGCACAGCAGCGTGGGGCGATTCTCTACGCAGGGATCGATCTCGTCCAGCGCGCTCACAAAGTTCTCGCAGCTCTGAGGGTTATGGCAGGCATCAATCAACTTGAGCGGATCAGTTCCCAGCACATCAAATCGGCCCGGTGTGGGGCAGCCCATAAGCGAAGCATCCAGTGCCTCGTGGTCGAGCTCGCGGCCCAGATAGCCCTCGCACAGCATAATCGCGCACGCAGCATTCTGCGGCTGATACGCCGGCTTGACCATGCTCGACGTATAGATCGCACGCGGCGTGGTGCAGCTAAACTCAACCGTATCGCCCACGTGCTCCGGCACCTTGGTCGTGGCATGGTTCACCACGAGCGGCACGATGCCGCACGCACGGCAGCGAGCATCCATTACGCGCTGAACGCTCGACTCGTGCGTACCCTCACCCAGCACAACCAGACGTCCGGGCTTGATGACCGCAGCCTTCTCCCCCGCAATGGCCTCGAGCGTATCGCCCAAAATACGTGTGTGATCGAGCCCAATGCCCGTAATGGCGACGACGACAGGATCGGTCGCACTCGTGGCGTCCCAGCGCCCGCCCATGCCGACCTCGAGCACAGCAACATCCACCGCGGCCTCGGCAAACACTACAAGTGCGGCAGCCGTCAGCAGGTCAAACGGCGTGATGGAATAGGCGCGCTCCCCCGCCGCCACACGGCGCGCATTCACACGACGCCCCGCCTCGACAGCTGCCGAAACGCCACGGGCAAAGGCCTCGTCGCTCACAACGTGACCGTCAACCTCCATGCGCTCGGGATAGCGCACCAGCTGCGGTGACGTATACAGCGCGGTCTTGAGCCCCTCGCCGCGAAGGATAGCAGCTGAAAAACGCGTGGTCGAAGTCTTGCCATTGGTACCGGCGACCTGAATGCAATCAAAATACTCATCCGGACGCCCCAGTTCATCGAGCATATCGATAACCGTCTCGAGTAGAGGACCAGCATCCCCAGAAATCCGCCCCGTATCAGCAGCAATCCCCACAGCCTCATCAAACGAAAGCAGCTCAAACGAGAACGGCACAGAATACGACCCCGAACGCTTAGGCATAACCCAAAGTCCCCTCAACATAAAAAGAGGCCCGAATCAACAACGAGCCCCTCCCATACAAAATATCAGCCAAACACCGCTTTGCAGCAAGATCAAGGCCACAACCCAGTGGTTCTAACCTACCAGATGCAAACAACCACGTAAACGAACTAGGAGCGGCCCGACGCTTTGCTCGATACAAGTTCCGCACGCAAAGGACAGCACTAAATGTGCTGTCCGTCTTGCGCAGGACTGTCCGCAGCGGAGAGCAAAGCATCGGGACGCGCCCCCAAGTTAGACCTACGAGAAGTCAGCAACCTGAGCAGTCAGTGCCGCCAGGATCTCCTTGAGCTCAGCTGCACGGTCCCTCTTCTTCTGGACCACCGCGGGCGCGGCCTTGGCCACAAAGCCCTCGTTGGCGAGCGTCTTCTCGCAGCCGGCGAGCTCCTTCTGCGCCGCGGCAATCTCCTTCTCCAGGCGCGCCTTCTCGGCCGAAAGGTCAACCTTGCCCTCGAGCACCACAAAGACCTCGACGCCGCTATCGACCACGGCGATGCTCGCGGCCGGCTTCTCGACGTCGGTACCCATGACCAGCGAGGCGGTGTTCGCCAGCGGCTCGATGGTCGAGCGCAGGCTCTCGAGCTTCTCAATGTCCTCGGCACCGGCGCGCACGACCACGTCGAGCTCAGCCTTGGGGCTCAAGCGATAACGCGAACGCGTGGCGCGGGCGGCGGAAACAACGGTACGGCACAGCTCAAACGCGCGCTCGGCGGGCTCGTCAACGTACTTGGCGTAGTCGGCGGGCTCGGGCCACTTGGCGATCATGAGCGCCTCGGCGCGGTTCACGTTGCCCTCGGCGTCCAAATCGAGCACACTCGCCGGCATGTTGTCCCAGATCTCCTCGGTAACGAACGGCATGAGCGGGTGCATAAGGCGAATGGAGGTGTCGAGCACAAAGATCAGGTTGCGCTGCGCCTGCAGACGGCCCTCGCCCTTCAGGCGGGCCTTGGTGACCTCGACGTACCAGTCGCAGACCTCGTTCCAGAAGAACTGCTGCACGCCGCGGGCCATATCGCCAAAAGTGTAGTTCTCAATACCCTCGGTGACCATCTTCACGGCCTTGGCCAGGCGGCTGAACATCCAGGCGTCGGCCGGCGTCTCCACGACGGGCTCGCCGGGCGTGTAGCCCTCCATGTTCATGAGCAGGAAGCGGCTGGCATTCCAGATCTTGGTCACAAACGACTTGGCCTGGTCGGTACGCGGGCTGTCGATGAGCTTCTTGGTCTTCTTGTCGATGTTCGCGTCGAACTTGACGTCCTGGTTGTTGGTGCACAGCGTCAGCAGGTTGAAGCGCATGGCGTCGGCGCCGTACATGCCAATGAGGTCCATGGGGTCAACGCCGTTGCCCTTGGACTTGGACATACGGCTGCCGTCCTTGGCCAGAATCGTCGGGTAGATGACGACGTCCTTAAACGGCACCTCGTCCAGGAAGTACAACGAGCTCATAACCATGCGGGCGACCCACAGCGCGATGATGTCGCGCGCGGTGACGAGCGCCGTCGTGGGGTGATGCCCCTCGAGCAGCTCCGGCTTTTGCGGCCAGCCCTGCGTGGCGAAGGTCCACAGCTGCGAGCTGAACCAAGTGTCCAGCACGTTCTCGTCCTGATGCACGTGATGGCCGCCGCACTTGGGGCACACGTCGGTGTCCTCGGTAAGGGCGTCCTCCCAGCCGCAGTCCTCGCAGTAGAACACGGGAATGCGGTGGCCCCACCACAGCTGGCGGCTGATGCACCAATCCTTGAGGTTCTCCATCCAGGTGGTGTAGGTCTGCGTCCAGCGCGAGGGGTGGAAGGTGACCTTGCCGGATTTGACGGCGTCAAGCGCCGGCCCCTTGAGCTTATCGACGGCCACAAACCACTGCTCGGACAGCCACGGCTCAAGCGCGGCGTCGCAACGGTAGCAGTGCATGACGGAGTGGTCGTGCTCCTCGACGTGGTCGAGCAGGCCGTGCTCGTCGAACCACTTGATGACGGCCTCGCGGCACTCGTCGCGGTTCATGCCGGTGAACTCGCCGTAGCCCTCGACGACCACCGCGTGCTCGTCGAAGATGTTGATCTGCGGCAGGTCGTGGGCCTGACCCATGGCGTAGTCGTTGGGGTCGTGGGCCGGGGTGACCTTGACGAAGCCAGAGCCAAAGTTGGCGTCGACATGCCAATCCTCAAAGATGGGGATCTCGCGGTCGACGATGGGGAGCTTGACGGTCTTACCCACAAAGGCGGCCTTCTCAGGGTCCTTCGGGGAGACGGCGACGCCCGTGTCGCCGAGCATGGTCTCGGGGCGCGTGGTGGCGACGACGATGTAGTCCTGGCCGTTGACCGGCTCGGTCAGCGGGTAACGCAGGTGCCACAGGTGGCCCTTCTCGTCCTTGTACTCGGCCTCGTCGTCCGAGATGGCGGTGGTGCAGTTGGGGCACCAGTTGACGATGCGCTTGCCGCGGTAGATCAGACCGTCATGGTACCAGTCGCAGAACACCTTGCGCACGGCCTGGGCGTAGTCCTCGTCCATGGTGAAGCGCTCGTTGTCGAAGTCGACGGAGCAGCCCATGCGCTTGATCTGCTCGACGATGATACCGCCGTACTCGTGGGTCCAGTCCCAGCAGGCGTCAACAAACTTATCGCGGCCGATCTCCAGGCGGCTGATGCCCTCGCTCTTGAGCTTCTTGTCAACCTTGGTCTGCGTGGCGATACCGGCGTGGTCGGTGCCGAGCACCCAGCGCGTGGACTTGCCGCGCATGCGGGCCATACGGATGATGGCGTCCTGGATGGAGTCGTCGGTAGCGTGGCCCATGTGGAGCTTGCCGGTCACGTTGGGAGGCGGAATGGTGACGGTGCAGTCGCCCACGCCCTCACGGCGCTTGTAGTAGCCGCCGTCGAGCCACTTCTGCAGGATCGCCGGCTCATTGGTCGACGGATCGTAGTTCTTGACCCAGCAGGCCCTGCAGGCGATCCATACCCTCCTCAAAGGATTTGGGCTGT
>CBCSNQ010000102.1:0-6288 GCA_965141565.1 uncultured Collinsella sp.
GCGGGCGTGGCGGAATTGGCAGACGCGTACGGTTCAGGTCCGTATGGGGGCAACCCCATGAAGGTTCAAGTCCTTTCGCCCGCACCATTAAATGAAAGAGCTCCCAGCAATGGGAGCTTTTTTGTTATGGGCCCATCACAGGGACTTGAACCTGTAAAGGAGCGAGCGTAAAGAAAACGCGGAGCGTTTTTAGCGAGCTGGCGAGGACGCCGGCAGGCGGCCGAAGCCGGTGCGGATCCGCGAAGCGGATACGCGGACGTCCTTTCGCCCGCACCATTGAATGAAAGAGCTCCCAGCAATGGGAGCTTTTTTGTTATGTACGATCTCCTTGTGCGGGTATCCTAGTGCCAACGTATGCCTATCAGAGGAGAGACCATGCTGTTGTCCGGTATCATCGCCGCCCTTACCAGCCTTTTGATTCCCATCATCATTTTGTTGTTACTGCTTCCCAACGCCTGCTATGTCGTTGAACAACAGCATGCCGTGATCATCGAGTGTCTGGGCAAGTTTAACCGCATCGTCAACGCGGGCTTCCACATGAAGGTGCCCGTGATCGACCGCAAGGCCGCCACGGTGAGTCTGCGCACCATGAAAAACGGTTTTGGCATCGACGTTAAGACCCAGGACAACGTGACCATCGGCCTTGAGGTCTCTGCTCAGTACCACGTGAGCTATGACATGGGCGCCGGCCCGGCAGATTCGGGTATCTACAAGAGCTACTACATGCTGCAGGAGCCCGTCGACCAGATGCGTGACTTCATCACCGACGCCCTGCGCTCTTCGATCCCCGTCTACACACTCGATGAGGTCTTTGCCAAGAAGGATGACATCGCCAAGGATGTCAACGCTACCGTTTCCGAGCAGATGGCCGCCTACGGCTTCACCCTCGTGTCGACGCTCATCACCAAAATCGCACTGCCGACCGAGGTCGAGAACTCCATGAACGACATCAACGCCGCCCAGCGCAAGCGCGCTGCGGCACAGGAGCTCGCCGAGGCAGACCGTATCAAGCGCGTCACCGAGGCGACCGCCGAGGCCGAGGCTATGGAAAAGGCGGGCGAGGGCATCGCCAACCAGCGCAAGGCCATCGCGCTGGGTATCAAAGATTCGCTCGAGATCATCCAGGAGACGGGTGTCGGCAATGACGAGGCCAACCAACTGTTCATGTTTACGCAGTGGTCCGAGATGATGACGGAGTTCGCTCGCACGGGTAAAACCTCGACGGTCGTGCTGCCGAGCGACTTTTCGCAGTCGGCCTCGATGTTCGAGCAGATGCTGGCCGCCGGCAAAGTTCAAAACGATTCGAAGGAGTAGACGCGCGTGAAATACACCGTCGTTTGCGTCGGTAAGCTCAAGGAGCGCTTTTGGAAGGACGCGTGCGCTGAGTACGCCAAGCGCCTAGGTGCCTATGCCAAGGTTGATATCCGCGAGGTGGCCGATATCGACCCGGCTAAGGCGGGCGGCGTGGATGCCGCGCGCGACAAGGAGGGGGCGGCGATTCTTGCTGCCTTGCCGTCTCGAGCGCATGTGATCCTGCTGGCCATTGAGGGCAAAGAGCGCTCGAGCGAGGAGTTTTCGGCGCGGCTCGATGATCTTATACTGCGTGGTAACAGCGACATCGCCTTTGTGATTGGCGGATCGGACGGCGTGAGCGATGACGTGCGCGCCCGCGCCGACGAGATGCTCAGCTTTGGACGCATTACCTTGCCGCATAACCTGGCGCGCGTGGTGCTGCTGGAGCAAATCTACCGCGCCTGCAAGATCAGTCGTGGCGAGCCGTATCACAAATAGGTCGGCAATACGAAACAATGGCGTGGGACAATACCTTTCGTTTTGAGGAATGTGTCTGGAAGGACTATGAGATATGAAGATTGGATTTGTCGGTTTTGGCAATATGGCGAGCGCTATGGCCGATGGCTGGATCGCTGCCGGTGTAGCTGTGAGCGACATGTGCGCCTGCGCGGGTCGCTACGACGCACTGGTTGAGCGCTGCGAGGCGCGCGGCATGGTCGCCTGTCACGATGCCGCCGAGGTTGTCGCCGCATCCGATATCGTGGTCGCTGCGGTCAAACCGTACATGATCGAGAAGGTATTCGCCCCGCTCAAGGACATTCTTGCCGACAAGGTCGTTCTGTCGGTTGCCTGGACTTGGGACAGTGCCAAGTGGGAGCAGGTCCTGCCGGGCGTCGCGCACATCTCGACGGTGCCCAACACACCGGTTTCGGTGGGCGAGGGCGTCATCGCCTGCGAGAAGGCTTCCACGCTTAGTGATGAGCAGAGCGCAGTGGTGCTTGATCTGCTTGGCAAGCTCGGTGCGGTGGTCGAGCTCGATACGAGCCTGCTGTTTGTGGGCGGCACGGTGGGTGGTTGCGCTCCGGCATTTGTCGCCATGGCAATCGAGGCCCTGGGCGATGCAGCGGTCAAGCACGGTATCCCGCGTGCCGATGCCTATCGCATTGTGAGCCAGATGGTGCTGGGTACGGCAAAGCTGCAGCTTGCAACTGGCCAGCATCCTGCGGCGATGAAGGATGCCGTATGCTCGCCCGGTGGTGCCACCATCAAGGGCGTCGTTGCGCTCGAGGACGCCGGCATGCGCAGTGCCCTGGTCAAGGCAATCGACGCAACTCTCCAGTAAAACCTGCCATTTAGGGACAGGTTTATTTTGGCAGGTTTTTCCTGCGGTTTTGTCGTATGTGCGAAAAGCGCCCCGCAACTGGCTCAATTCCAGTTGCGGGGCGCTTGCGTTTGCCCAGATAAAACCGACCAAAATAAACCTGTCCCTTTTTGGCAGGTTAGTCCCAGAAGCTGTCTTCCTCATCCTCGGACTTGGGCCCGCGGTCGACGTACATCTTATGGGTACGCTTCTCCATTACAAAGGCAAGAATCGCAAATAACAGGATGCCGCCGGCGAAAAGGATGGCAAAACCGGTGCGGGTGCCAAACAAAAAGGAAAAAACTGCGTCCATTGGGTGCCTTCTTGCGTAGTTGAGTTGGGTCGTAAACGCTCATAAGTATATACTTGCCCATACATGTACAAGGTTGCAACCTAAATGGAATGTATATCGCCGGAGGATCTAATGCTTGATATCAAGTTTGTTCGCGAGAACCCCGATGCCATCGATGTCGCCATGGCTAACCGCCAGACGTCTTGGGATCGCGAGAAGTTCTTTGAGCTCGACGACGAGCGCCGTGCCGTCATCACCGAGGTCGAGGAGCTCCAGGCTACGCGCAATGCCGAGTCCAAGAAGATCGGCGCCCTGATGAAGGAGGGCAAGAAGGACGAGGCCGAGGCCGCCAAGGAGGCCGTGCGCGCCGTCAACGAGAAGATTGACGGTCTGGCCGAGCGCCGCACCGCTCTCGAGCAGGAGCAGTACGGCTTCATGGCTCACCTGCCCAACATTCCGTGCGATGCCACCCCGTACGGTAAGGACGAGGACGAGAACATCGAGCGTCGCCGCTGGGGCACCCCGCGCGAGTTCGACTTCGACTTTAAGCCGCACTGGGATCTGGGCACCGATCTGGACATCCTCGACTTCGAGCGTGGCAACAAGCTCTCCGGCAGCCGCTTTACCGTTCTCGGTGGCGCCGGCGCCCGCCTGGAGCGCGCCCTCATCAACTTCTTCCTCGATACGCACACCAGCCGTGGTTTTAAGGAGTGGTGGCCGCCCATCGTCGTCAAGCGTCAGACCATGTTCGGCACGGGCCAGCTGCCCAAGTTCGAGGACGACGCCTACCACGTCTCGGGTGACAACTTCCTGATCCCCACCGCCGAGGTCGTGCTCACCAACCTGCACGCCGGCGAGGTCCTCGACGCCGACACCCTGCCGCGCCGCTACACCGCCTTCACCCCCTGCTTCCGCGAGGAGGCCGGTTCCGCCGGTCGCGACACCCGCGGCATCATCCGTCAGCACGAGTTCGACAAGGTCGAGATGGTCAAGTTCGCTAAGCCGGAGGAGTCCGACGAGGAGCTCGAGAGCATGACCGCCGAGGCCGAGTACCTGCTGCAGCAGCTGGGCCTTCCGTATCGCGTGATTAGCCTGTGCACCGGCGACTTGGGCTTCTCTGCCCGTCAGACCTACGACGTCGAGGTCTGGCTGCCGAGCTACAACGCCTACAAGGAGATCAGCTCCTGCTCCAACTGCGGTGACTTCCAGGCTCGCCGCGCCAACATCAAGTATCGCGACCCCGAGAACTTCAAGGGTTCGCGCTACCTGCACACTCTCAACGGTTCCGGCCTGCCGGCCGGCCGCACCATGGCCGCCATTCTGGAGAACTACCAGAACGCCGACGGCACCATCACGATCCCCGAGGTCCTGCGTCCTTACATGGGCGGTCTCGAGAAGATCGAGCCGGTCGCGTAAGTTGGCTGCATAGGGGATATGCAAGGGCGCTCCTTCGGGGGCGCCCTATTTCGTGCGCAGGTCCATACCATGCCGTGCGGACAGCTCAATAGAAAACACACGAACAACTGTTCTGTATACAGCCATCTACCTGCTATGCTTTTGCTAAATAAGAGCGAGAGAAAGGGGACGCGATGGAGTTGTTTGATGATCGGGTGGTTTTGTTTGAGAGCGACGAGGGCGGGGAGTACCTGCTTGTAACGTGTGAGCCGTCTGGCATGGGTGGCCTGGTGGTTCGGCAGGCGAGCGAGGGCCCGTTGACCCAATGGTGCTTTGAGGAGTCGCCGCATGTGGTCGAGACCTTTGTGACGCACGAGGGGCTTGTGGCGCTGGAGCACTTCTATGGAGTTGGGACTTCCAACCAGGTCGCGCGCATGCTGAGCATCTCGTTTGCCGATTATGACTGTGCCCAGCGGGTGAGATCGCTCCTGAGGGAACTTGATGCTAAGTTTGACGTGATCGAAAAGCCAATCGATCGTACGGGGAACGTCGGTATGTGCGGAGCAGCATGACAAAACTGCGTTTCACAAAAAAGTTTGAGATTGTGCTTGACTCCAATAAGCTAAAGTGGTTTTATATGTCTTGCGCTGCGGCGTTACCTCAGCTGGATAGAGGGTCTGACTACGAATCAGAACGTCATAGGTTCGAATCCTATACGCCGCACCAATTGAACTTGAAGCCTCCGGCAACGGGGGCTTTTCTTTTATGGCGGTATCCCATGGATTCGAATCTCGGTCGAGGCGCGGGCGTCTTAATCATCACTTCGTAAAATTTTTCCAAATTGTCGCTTGACCCATCGAGGGGTCACGTGCATAATAATCCGTGCGCTGCGGCGTTACCTCAGCTGGATAGAGGGTCTGACTACGAATCAGAACGTCATAGGTTCGAATCCTATACGCCGCACCAATTGATTTTAAAGCTCCCGGCAACGGGGGCTTTTCTTATATCGCGATGCGTCGAAGATCGCATCAGGTGGTCAAAATGAGTAAAAATCAAATTTGATAACTTTTTTCGAAAAATGCTTGACCTTTATTCAGTCGATGTGCATAATAATCAACAAGTCGCGGCGTTACCTCAGCTGGATAGAGGGTCTGACTACGAATCAGAACGTCATAGGTTCGAATCCTATACGCCGCACCATTTGAGATTAAAGCTCCCGGCAACGGGGGCTTTTCTTTTACGTAAGCATTGCATGGATTCGAACCTCGGTCGAGGCGCGGGCGTAAAGAAAACGCGGAGCGTTTTTAGCCCGCGGGCGAGCGCGCCGGCAGGCGGGCGAAGTCGGTGCGGATCCGCGCAGCGGATGCGCGGAATCCTATACGCCGCACCATTTGAGATTAAAGCTCCCGGCAACGGGGGTTTTCTTTTGCGCCGGCTTGAGTGCTTTCGTCCAAAGGGACGATTTCCTGTCGACTCGTGTAAGATTCCGAGTAGATGTCGCGACTTATTCGCGACCACTCCTTCTTCAAGCGACCGATCAGGGTGATACTTCGTGGCAGAGCGTCCGACATACAAGCTCAGGTTTCTCGATCCTAAGAAGCGCTTTCCGGCGATGCCCGAGCAGCCTGCGGGACGCTCATATGGCGTGGTCTGGAAACTCTTTGACGAGGATCAGCATGAATCTTGTTATGTCGTCGAGTTCGTTGGCAAAAGTCATGTGTCGCTTTTGGGCTACGTAAGCGTTTCGGGTGAGGTGTACAAGGTGGACCGCCCCGTCAGCGAGGCTCCGCTGCCCAACGATCCCGACATGGAACTGGTCCTTGACGAGTCGGATTCCAGTATTGGTGAGATTATGGTAAGGGAAGCCAACGGTGCAATGCGCGCGTGTGCGCAAACTGCCGGCTCTCCCGAAGGCCCCATGCGCGAGCAGTCCGACCACGAGACATGG
>CBCSNQ010000103.1:0-6188 GCA_965141565.1 uncultured Collinsella sp.
ATCGCGAGTTCCGCACGCAAAGGAGAGCACTTAATGTGCTCTCCGTCTTGCGCAGGACTGTAGAGCAGGGACCTTAATATATTTCTCCGGCCCTCGCCGTGCTCGGGAGACGTGCCACGCACTTTACCTGCGTAAACAATGTGAGTGAAATATGAATCTCGATGGATACGCCCGCAGCCGTGTATACTAAACAGCTGTGTGAAACCAGGGGAGTATTCTGGCTGGACAAAATGCCTGCTTAATAGGGTTGTCAGGTAGTCCGGGCGAAATACAAGGCTGGGGAGCACGTCGTGTAAGTAGTGGTCCTCTAGGGGCGTACGCTCGGTGGTGTACGCATTGTCCCAAGACCACGCGAGAGTTGGGATCATATCTTGATCAGCATGATTCTCGGCCGCAAGATTGGCATGACCCAGGTTTGGGACGAGGACGACAACGTCGTTCCCGTCACGGTCATCCAGGCTGGCCCCTGCGCTGTCTCGCAGGTTAAAACTCAGGCAACCGACGGCTATGACGCCGTCCAGATCGGTTTCGGCGACATCAAGGCCAAGAACGTGAACAAGCCCATGGCTGGTCACTTCGCTAAGGCTGGCGTCGAGCCTGTCCGTTTCCTTCGTGAGGTCCGCGTCGAGAACGGCGAGGAGCACAAGGTCGGCGAGGTCGTCACCGTCGCTGATTTCGCTGATGTCGAGAAGGTCGACGTCATCGGTACCTCCAAGGGTAAGGGCTTCCAGGGTCGCATCAAGCGCTGGGGTCAGCGCCGCGGTCCTATGACGCATGGTTCTCACTTCCAGCGTCATCCCGGTTCTATCGGTCAGTGCGCCTATCCTGCGCGCGTCCTCAAGGGCGTCAAGATGGCCGGTCACATGGGTAACGAGCGCGTTACCGTCAAGAACCTTTCCGTTGTCCGCATCGATGCCGAGCAGAACCTCATCTTGGTCAAGGGCGCTGTCCCGGGTGCCAAGAATGGTCTCGTCGCCATCCGTATGGCCTAAGGGCCCAGCCCATTTAGCCCAGCGTCATACCAAGGAGAACACTTAAATGGCAAAGTTTGAAGTAAAGAACAGCGAGGGCAAGAAGGTCGCCGAGGCCGAGCTCGCCGCTGAGGTGTACGGCATCGAGCCGAACATCCACGTTATGCACCACATCGTCAAGTGCCAGATGGCCTCTTGGCGTCAGGGCACCCAGTCTGCTAAGGGTCGCTCTGAGGTTTCCGGTGGCGGCAAGAAGCCTTGGCGTCAGAAGGGCACCGGCCGTGCCCGCCAGGGTTCCATCCGTGCTGCCCAGTGGCGTCACGGTGGCGTTGTCTTCGCCCCCAAGCCCCGTTCCTACGCCAAGCGTATGAACAACAAGGAGGTCAAGCTGGCTATGCGCTCCGCGCTGTCCGCCAAGCTGGCCGATGGCGAGCTCGTACTCGTCGACGACTACGGCTTCGAGAAGCCTTCCACCAAGGCTGCCGTCGCCATGCTCAAGGCTCTCGGCCTTGAGGGCAAGCGTCTGACCATCATCGTTCGCGATGAGGACGTCAATGCTTACCTGTCGTTCCGCAACATTCCCAAGACGTTCATCATCACTGCCGACGAGGCCAACACCTACGATCTCGTCAACAACAACGCCGTGCTGATGCCCGCCGACATCGCCGCTCACTTCGGGGAGGTGCTTGCATAAATGACCGCCCACGAGATCATCATCCGTCCGATCGTGTCCGAGCGTTCCTTCTCCGGCATGGAGCTGAACAAGTACACGTTCGAGGTCGCCAAGGATGCTAACAAGTATCAGATCAAGGACGCTGTCGAGGAGATCTTCGGCGTCAAGGTCGTTCGCGTGAACACCCTGACGGTCAAGCCCAAGACCAAGCGCGTGCGCTATGTCGCCGGCAAGACCCGTTCTTGGAAGAAGGCCATCGTCACGCTGGCCGAGGGCGACACCATCGAGGTCTTTGGCAACCAGGCCTAAGACTCGCTGCTGTTGAGTGAGCTCATGCCTCCCAAATAGGGGAGGCGAGAGCTCAAGGTTTTGGGCGTATAAAATGGACACGCCCGGAACCGTGTATACGTCCGGTGTCATCGCACCCGAGGCAGAACCTCGAATCCCTGTCTGCGATGGCTAACGGATTCCTATTGAAAGGGATTGTAATGGCTGTAAAGCACCTTAAGCCGACCTCCGCTGGTAGGCGTTGGCAGACGATCTCCGATTTCTCTGAGATCACCTGCACCAAGCCCGAGAAGTCTCTTCTCGAGCCCCTGCCCAAGAAGGCCGGTCGTAACAACAACGGCCGCATCACCACCCGCCACCAGGGCGGCGGCGTGAAGCGTCGTTACCGCGTGATCGACTTCAAGCGCAACAAGGACGGCGTGCCCGCCAAGGTTGCCACGATCGAGTACGATCCGAACCGTTCCGCTCGCATCGCTCTGCTGCACTACGCTGACGGTGAGAAGCGCTACATCCTGGCCCCCAAGGGCCTCGAGGTCGGTCAGACCATCATGTCCGGTTCTGATGCCGACATCAAGCCGGGCAACGCTCTGCCCCTCGCCGACATCCCCGTCGGTACGCTCATCCACGCCGTCGAGTTCCAGCCGGGCAAGGGCGCTGCTATCGCCCGTTCCGCCGGTAACTCCTGCCAGCTGATGGGTAAGGAGGGCAAGTACGCTATCGTCCGTATGCCTTCCTCCGAGATGCGCCGCATCCTCGTTACCTGCCGCGCTACCGTCGGTGAGGTCGGCAACGCCGATCATTCCAACATCGTCATCGGCAAGGCCGGCCGTAAGCGTCACATGAACGTGCGCCCGACCGTCCGCGGTACCGTCATGAACCCTGTCGACCACCCGCACGGCGGTGGCGAGGGCAAGAACCACACCTCTGGTCGTCCCTCCGTTACCCCCTGGGGTAAGCCGACGAAGGGCCTTCGTACGCGCAAGAAGAAGAAGGTCTCGAACCAGCACATCATTCGTCGCCGTAAGAAGTAATTTCGGATACCGAGTTTTAGGAGAAAGCACTTATGAGCAGAAGTCTCAAAAAGGGCCCGTTCGTGGAGACTCGCCTTCTCTCGCGTATCACCGCGATGAACGAGGCTGGCAAGAAGGACGTCGTGAAGACCTGGTCCCGCGCGTCCACCATCTTCCCCGAGATGGTTGGTCACACCATCGCCGTCCACGACGGCCGCAAGCATGTGCCCGTGTATGTTACCGAGTCCATGGTTGGTCACAAGCTCGGCGAGTTCGCGCCGACTCGTACGTTCCGTGGCCACAAGGCCAAATAGGGGGTTAACCGTAAATGGCAACTAAGTCTATTGAAACTGAGGCCACCGAGGTTCGCGCCGTCGCTAAGTACGTGCGTGTTTCCCCCAGCAAGGCCCGCCTGGTGGTCGATCTGATCCGCCGCAAGCCTGTCGCTCAGGCCTTCGACATCCTCCACTTCTGCGACCGCGCCGTCGCCGTGGATGTCGAGAAGGTTCTCCGTTCCGCCGTTGCGAACGCCGAGAACAACAACGGTCTGCGTGCCGACAACCTGGTTGTCGCCGCTGCCTATGTTGACGAGGGTCCGACGCTTAAGCGCATCCGTCCCCGCGCCAAGGGTTCCGCTTCTCGCATTCTGAAGCGTACTTCCCACATCACCGTCGTCGTTGCTCCTCGAAAGGAGGCGTAAAGCTGTATGGGTCAGAAAGTCTACCCCACCGGCTTCCGTCTTGGCATCACCGAGAACTGGCGCTCCCGCTGGTTCGCAGAGAAGGATTACGCTAAGACCCTCGGTAACGATCTCGAGATCCGCAAGTACCTCGAGAAGCGTCTTTCCCGCGCAGCTGTCTCCCGTGTCGAGATCGAGCGCGCTGGCGACAAGGTGAAGGTCATCATCCTCACCGCTCGCCCCGGCGTTGTCATCGGTAAGAAGGGTGCCGAGATCGATACCCTCCGCACCGAGCTCGAGAAGGTCGCTGGCGTCTCCAAGGGCCAGCTCTCCGTCGACGTTGTCGAGATCAAGCGCCCCGAGCTCGACGCCAACCTCGTTGCTCAGTCTATCGCCGAGCAGCTCGAGGGCCGCGTTGCCTTCCGTCGCGCTATGCGCAAGGCTGTCCAGTCCGCCCGCAAGGCCGGCGCCAAGGGCATCCGTATCCAGTGCTCCGGTCGTCTCGGCGGTGCCGAGATGGGCCGTCGTGAGTGGTACCGTGAGGGTCGCGTGCCTCTGCACACCCTCCGTGCCAAGATCGACTACGGCACGGCTGTCGCCAGCACCACCATGGGTGCCTGCGGCGTGAAGGTCTGGATCTACCTGGGCGAGAAGCTCCCGGGCCAGCCTGTTCCCAACCCTGCACTCGAGGGCTCTTCCCGTCCTCGTCGTCGTAACTCCGAGAGGAGGGGTCAGTAGTGCTTGCCCCTAAGCGTATTCTTCACCGCAAGGTGCAGCGTGGCTCCATGAAGGGCCAGGCCAAGGGTAATACCGAGCTGCATTTCGGCGAGTTTGGTATCCAGGCTCTCGAGGCCCATTGGATCACCAACCGTCAGATCGAGGCCGCTCGTATTGCCATGACCCGCTACATGAAGCGTGGCGGTCGTGTCTACATCACGATCTTCCCCGATAAGCCCATCACCAAGAAGCCTGCCGAGACTCGCATGGGTTCTGGTAAGGGTAACCCCGAGGAGTGGGTGGCCGTCGTCAAGCCCGGCCGCATCATGTTCGAGGTCAAGGGCGTGCCCGAGGAGGTCGCTCGCGAGGCTCTGCGTCTTGCACAGCACAAGCTTCCCATCAAGACCAAGATTGTGGTTGCCAAGAACGCCGAGCAGCGCATCGAGAAGGAGATGGCTGAGGAGGCCGCTCTCGAGGCCAAGTGGGCTGCTGAGGACGCCGCCGCCGCCAAGGAGGAGAACTAATGAAGCCCGCAGAGATTCGTGAGCTCTCGGACGCTCAGCTCGTTGAGAAGCTGAAGGAAATGCGCGCCGAGCTCTTTAACCTTCGTTTCCAGATGGCCACCAGCCAGCTGGACAACACCGCTCGCGTCAACACCGTGAAGAAGGACATCGCTCGCGTCCTCACGGAGCAGCGCGCCCGCGAGATCGCAGCGGAGAAGTCCGCTGTCGCCGAGTAGGACCTAAGGAGAGAACATGACTGATTCGCGTAACTCGCGTAAGGTCCGTACGGGTGTCGTTACCTCCGTCTCCGGTGCCAAGACCATTGTTGTCACCATCACCGAGCGCAAGCGTCACCCCAAGTACGGCAAGATGATGACCAGCTCCAAGAAGCTGCACGCTCACGACGAGGAGTGCACGGCTGGCGTGGGCGATACTGTCCGCGTTATGGAGACCCGTCCTATGTCCAAGATGAAGCGTTGGCGCCTCATCGAGGTCGTCGAGCGCGCTAAATAAGCAGTCGCTCTTACGACTTGTACGTTTCCGAAGATGTGCGTATGCCTGGCTTGCATACCACGGGCCGTATAAAGGCTGCGCACCTCTCTTCGGTTCTTAGTTCGGAGGAACATCTACCATGATTCAGATGCAAACCATGCTGAACGTCGCCGACAACTCCGGCGCTCGCAAGATTCGCTGCATCAAGGTGCTTGGCGGTTCCAAGCGTCGTTATGCAGGCATCGGCGATGTGTTCATCGGTGCTGTCCAGGAGGCTACCCCTGGCGCCAACGTCAAGAAGAAGGACGTTGTCCGTTGCGTCGTCGTTCGCACCGTTAAGGAGATCCGCCGCAAGGATGGCTCCTACATTCGCTTTGATGAGAACGCCTGCGTTGTCATCAACAACGATGGTTCGCCCGTCGGCACCCGTATCTTCGGGCCCGTCGCTCGCGAGCTTCGTGACAAGAAGTACATGAAGATCGTCTCGCTCGCTCCCGAGACCCTGTAGTTAGGGGAGATATATGTATATCAAGAAGGGCGATAAGGTCCAGGTTCTCTCTGGTAAGGATCGCGGCAAGCAGGGCGTTGTCCTGCGTGCTCTCCCCGCCGAGAACAAGGTCGTTGTCGAGGGCGTTTCGGTCGTCAAGAAGGCCGTCAAGCCCAACGCTGCCAACCAGCAGGGCGGCATCGTTTCGCAGGAGGCTCCCATCGACGCCTCCAACGTCAATCTCGTCTGCCCCGAGTGCGGTAAGGTTACCCGCGTCGGTCACGAGAAGGACGGCAAGAACAAGCTGCGCGTCTGCAAGAAGTGCGGCCACAAGTTCTAAGCTGCCCGCAACATCAAGTTGCTAGCAA
>CBCSNQ010000104.1:0-6187 GCA_965141565.1 uncultured Collinsella sp.
GATCGCGGACGGAGATGTTGCCGGCCTCGACCTCCTTCTCGCCCAGGATGAGCATATAGGGCACACGGTCAATGGAGCGGGCCTCGCGGATCTTGTAGCCGATCTTCTCGTCGCGGTCGTCGCAGACCACGCGGATGCCGGCCTCCTCCAGCTTGGCGCACACCTCGTGGGCGTAGTCGCGGCTCTTTTCGGACACGGGAAGCGCCTTGACCTGCACGGGGGCCAGCCAGGTGGGGAACTTGCCTGCAAAGTGCTCAATCAGAATACCGATGAAGCGCTCGATGGAGCCAAAGCATACGCGGTGCAGCATGATGGGGCGCTTCTTGGTGCCGTCGGCGTCCACGTACTCCAGGTCAAAGTTGAGCGGCATCTGGAAGTCGAGCTGGACGGTGCCGCACTGCCAGGTACGACCGAGCGAGTCCTCCAGGTGGAAGTCGATCTTGGGGCCATAGAAGGCGCCGTCGCCCTCGTTGACCTCGTAGTCCATACCCAGCTTCTCCAGAGCGGTGCGAAGGCCCTCTTCGGCGCGAGCCCAGTCCTCGTCCGAACCCATGGAGTCCTCGGGGCGGGTGGAAAGCTCAACGTGATACTTAAAGCCAAACTTTTGGTACACGGAGTCGATGAGGTTGACCACACCCACGATCTCGTCGGTCAGCTGGTCGGGACGCACAAACAGGTGGGCGTCATCCTGGTTAAAGCAGCGCACGCGGAACAGGCCGTGCAGGGCGCCGCGCAGCTCGTGGCGGTGCACCAGGCCAATTTCGCCGGCGCGAATGGGCAGCTCGCGGTAGGAGTGCGGCTTGGAGGCGTACACCAGCACGCCGCCCGGGCAGTTCATGGGCTTAATGCAGTACTCTTCGTCGTCGATGACGGTGGAGTACATGTTGTCCTTGTAGTGGTCCCAGTGGCCCGAGGTCTTCCACAGCTGCTTGTTCATGATGAGCGGCGTGGAGATCTCCACGTAGCCGGCCTTGTGGTGGATCTCGCGCCAGTAGTCCAGCAGCGTGTTCTTAAGGATCATTCCGTTGGGCAGGAAGAACGGGAAGCCGGGGGCCTCGTCGCGCATCATAAAGAGGTCCATCTCGCGGCCGATCTTGCGGTGGTCGCGCTTCTTGGCCTCCTCCAGCATGTGCATGTGCTCGTCGAGCTCTTCCTTGGTGGCAAAGGCGACGCCGTTGATGCGGGTGAGCATCTTGTTGTCCTTGTCGCCCTTCCAGTAGGCGCCCGAGACGCCGGTGAGCTTAAAGGCCTTGAGCGCCTTGGTGTAGCAGATGTGGGGGCCGACGCACATGTCGATGTAATCGCCCTGCTGGTAGAAGGTGATGCGGGCGTCGTCGTCCAGGTCGCCGATGTGCTCGACCTTGTACTTCTCGCCACGCTCCTCCATAAGGGCGATGGCCTCGGCGCGGGGCTTCTCAAAGACGGTGAACTTGAGGTTCTCCTTGACGATCTTTTTCATCTCGGCCTCGATCGCGGGGAAGTCGTCCTCGCTGATCTTGACGCCCTCGGGAAGGTCGACGTCGTAGTAGAAGCCGTTGTCGGTCGCGGGACCGTAGGCAAAGTCAGCCTCGGGGTACAGGCGCTTGATGGCCTGCGCCATGATGTGCGCGGCGGAGTGGCGGATGACGTGCGTGACCTCGTCCTGCGGGAGCTCGGCCACCGAACCGTCATTGTAGAGTGCCTTCATGGGTATGTTTTCTCCTCTCGGATGCCTGATGCAAGTGCGTGCGATGCGTTCGGCGTTTTTGACTTGCATCATTATAGGCAGGTTGCCTTGGTATACAAGCGCCCGCCGCACCTTAATGGCACGGCGGGCGATTTTCTACGCATGCTTCATCGTGTGGGGCGGGTTGCACGTGTGGCTTGCGCGGGACGCGCGGTGCCCGTGGCTTGCGGCCGGCCCGGCGATTGATGCGTTACTGGATGCGAGTTCGGCAGTACGGGCAGACCTTCCAGTGCGCATCGAGCGGGCGATGGCAGCTGGGGCACACGTTGCGAACCTGGGTGTCGCACACCGGGCAGACGACGAAGTCCTTCTCGATGGGCGCGCCGCACTGCGGGCAGGTGCCGTACTGGGCAAGCTGGCGCTCGCGCAGGGCCATGTCCAGCTCCTGCTCCTCGCGGTCGGACGCGTAGGAGTGCGGGCGCAGGACCAGGTAGGCGATGAGGCCTACAAACGGGATGAGGGCGATGATGCCCCATGCCACGTAGGCGCTGGCGCCGCGGCGGCGAGCGTCGATGAACACATAGACGACCGACAGCACATACAGGGCGATGATAAAGCCAACGAAGGCATAGACGACGCCCATAAGCTGCGGCGACATAAGCTCGGAGATGTACTTGGACATTACGGGTACCTTTCGGAATAATTACATTTCGGACAAGTTTACCACGGGGTTTGTTTATATGGGACTACGGCTGGATACGGGGCTGGCGCGGACACAAACATCTCAATCTGTAACAGTTAGGAGCGGAATTCGCGTCTAGATGTTACAGATTGAGACAAACGGATGACCCGCCAGACTAACATCTCGATCTGTAACATCTGGAACCCAAGTCCTCGTCTAACTGTTACAGATCGAGACGAACGGTTGCCGAAGTTGTCGGCAAACGAGGTTGTCGACGTTATCGGGTCTCCCCTCGTCTGCCGTTGGCGGGTGTTGCTGGGCTGTTCGCCGCATTGCCGCTGCGCTGGGGGCACGCAGACCGTAGGATGGTCTTATTGACAGTCTGTCAACTCGTCTGGGAGGCACTGTGACAGAAACGTTTGATATCGCGATTGTCGGCGCGGGCATCACCGGATGCGCCATCGCGCGGCAACTCGCGCGCTATGACCTGTCCATTTGCGTGGTCGAGGCGGCTAACGATATTGCGCTGGGAGCGTCGAAGGCTAACGGCGGCCTGGTGCACGCCGGCTACGATCCGGCGCCAGACACCGTAAAAGCACAGGTCAACACCCGTGGTTGCGAGTTGTACGGAACATGGGCGCAGGAGCTGGGCTTTCTGTTCTGCCGCACCGGGTCGATGGTATTGGGCTTTAACGACGAGGATCGCGCGCAGCTGGAACAGCTGCGGCGCAACGGCCTTGCCAACGGCGTGCCCGAGCTGTCGATCGTCGGACCCGACCGCATCCACGAATTAGAGCCGCGCGCGAGCGCCCAGGCCACGTGTGCGCTATGGTGCCCTTCGACCGGTTACGTTGACCCGTTTGAAGTGGCCATAGCCGCTTTGGAGAACGCGGTCGCCAACGGCGTGACATTTATTCGGTCTGCGCCAGTGGAGGCAATTGAAGTCGCGGGCTCGGGCGACGACGCGCGCTTTACGCTGGCGACCCCCGCTGGCAATGTGCGCTGCCGCTACCTGATCAACGCCGTGGGCAACGGCGCCGCCGACATCTCGCATATGGCCGGCGCCGAGGACTTCCAGATGGTCTGGCGTCAGGGCAACATCGTGGTGCTGGACAAGGAACCGCGCACGCTCAAGCCGCTCTACCCCGTGCCGACGCCGGTGTCGAAGGGCGTTATCGTGACGGGCACCGTGCACGGCAACACCGTGATCACCGCCACGGCCGCCGTGCGCGAGCCGGGCGACACGCAGACCTATGCGAGCGATGTGAACGCGCTGCTGTGCGGCGCGCGCAAGCTGGTGCCCGATCTGGACACGCGCCGCGTGGTGCGCGCGTTTGCCGGCGGACGCCCGGTCATTAAGGGAACGAACGACTTCTTTATTGGACAGTCGGCCGTGGTACCGGGGCTGTTCCAGGCGGCAGGCATTCAGTCGCCGGGCGTGGCGAGCGCGCCGGCCATTGCCGAGCGCATGGAACTTGTGATGCGTAAGGCTGGCGTGGAGCTGCACGAGCGGGCGGACTGGAACCCAATTCGCCGCGCGCCGGACGACTTTGGCCGCGCGCCGCTGGCGCGCAAGGAGGAGCTGATCGAGTCCGATCCCGCGTGGGGGCAAATCGTCTGCCGCTGCGAGACGGTGCCCGAGGCCGAGATCGTGGCCGCGATTCGACGCCGCCCGGGCGCGGTTTCGGTCGAGGGCGTCAAGCGCCGCTGTCGTGCCGGCATGGGTCGGTGCCAAAGCGGCTTTTGCCAGAGCCGCGTGGTTGCGATCCTTGCCCGCGAGCTGGGCTGCGACCCCAGCGAGGTGCTGTTGGAGGATGCCGGTTCTTGGCTGGTCGAGGGACCGCTGAAAGGGGTGCGCTAGGATGGCGAAATTCAAATCGAGCGCGATTGATTGCAGCGTCGTCGAAGCCGTACAAACGCAAGCCTTCGACGTGGTCGTTATCGGCGGCGGACCTGCCGGCATGGCGGCCGCGCTGGCCGCGCATAACGCAGGCGCACGCGTGGCCATCGTGGAGCGCGAGCAGCACCTGGGCGGCATCCTGCGCCAGTGCATCCACCCCGGCTTTGGACTGTCGCACTTTAAACAGGAGCTCACCGGTCCCGAGTACGCGCAGCGCTTTATCGACCAGGTGCGCTCGACCGACATTGTGCTGTTCCTGAACAGCATGGTGATTGGGATTGATTCGGGCGAGCCTACGGAAGACACCGCGGTCCATACCGTCACGCTCATGAACCCCGCCGGCATGCTACGGCTCACCGGACGCGCGGTTGCCCTTGCTATGGGGTGCCGCGAACGCACCCGCAGCGAGATCAAGATCCCCGGCAGTCGTCCCGCCGGCGTGTTTACGGCCGGCTTGGCGCAACGATACATCAATATCGAGAACCTCAAACCCGGCTCGCGCGCCGTCATTTTGGGCTCGGGCGATATCGGGCTGATCATGGCACGCCGCTGCACGCTCGAGGGGATTTCCGTCGAGGGCGTGTACGAGCTCATGCCGTACGCCAACGGCCTTCGCCGCAACGTCAAGAACTGCCTGGACGACTTTGGAATTCCGCTGCACCTGTCCACCACAGTCACACGCGTGATCGGGCACGACCGTGTGGAAGCCGTCGAGGTGAGCCAGGTCGACGAGCACCTCGCGCCCATTCCGGGGACCGAGCGCGTTGTTCCGTGTGACACACTGCTGCTTTCGGTGGGCTTGATTCCCGAGAATGAGCTTTCGGTTGCCGCGGGCGTAGAACTTGACCCACGCACGCGCGGCGCCGTAGTGGATCAGAGCCTGCAGACGGGCGTGCCGGGCATCTTTGCCTGCGGCAACGTGCTGCACGTGCACGACCTGGCCGACAACGTAACGACCGAGTCCGAGAGGGCCGGCGCAGCTGCAGCGGCGTACGCGCTGGGGACCGGCGCGGGCGCCATTCCGGACTGCGAGCTCACCGTCTCCCCTGCCGGCATTGCAGGATACGCGCTACCGGGACGCATTACCGCCGTGGCGCTCACCAAGCTGAACTTCCGCGTACGCCGACCAGTCGACGCTGCCCGTGTGCGCATTCTGGCAGGCGACGAGGAACTGTTCGCCGGAAAGGTCCACGCGTTTAAGCCGAGCGTTATGGAAAGCTTCCCACTGCCGGCAAAGGTGATTCAGCGCGCACTCGACCTGGGTGCCAGCGAGATTGTCCTATCCGTCGATCCCGTCGAGGAGGCATAGCTCATGAGCACGAATGTGACCGAGACGCTGCAGTTCAACTGCACCACCTGCCCATCCGAGTGCCTCCTAACCGTAGAGGTAGAGCGTGACGCAGACGGCGCCGTGGTAGAGGTGCACTCCGTGACCGGCAACAGATGCCCGCGCGGTGATAAGTTCGCACATCAGGAGCTCACCTGCCCCATGCGCGTGCTCACCACCACCGTAGCAGTATCTGGCGGCGACGAGACGTTGCTGCCCGTGCGCACGGCCGAAGCCATCCCGCTGGCACTCCACGCTCAAGCCATGGACCTTATCCGAGGCCTAGTCGTCAACGCCCCCATCCGCATGGGCGACATCATGCTAGAGAACCTCCTAGACACAAACATCAACCTAATCGCCAGCATGAACATCGACCCTGCCTAAGTAGCTAATTGGGGACGGGGCTCTTTTAGCTACCCCGCCACCCACCCGGTCCTCCTCTGCAGTTGCGGTGAAATACGGACTGTTTTATGGCTTCAGGCCCCCAACAGTCCGTATTTCACCGCAACTTATGAGGGCGCGCTGGAATGCTAAGGAGTGTCCCAAAGTGCCGGCATAGACGATATGAGCAGGACATAAAAACATTGAGAGCCCCTGCTGCATGAAAGACCG
>CBCSNQ010000105.1:0-5984 GCA_965141565.1 uncultured Collinsella sp.
CGATGGGCGTCGTCAAGTATGAGCAGCTGGGGATTCCCTATAAGCTCGAGGGCGTGCCCCAGATGGATACCGCGCGCATGCCCGAGTTGCGTAATGCCGTTATGACCGGCATGAAAAAGCGCCGCGCGGAGCTAAAAAACGCCATCGGCTAGCAAGTCTTTTGCTCCTCTACGATACCCGCGCTGCGGTGGTCTAGCGGCTTCGTATTGCGCGGTTGAGTCAAAATGCTGGTACCATACCGTGGATAAGCAATTTGCACGGATTTGGGGGATGGCATGGCAACCATCGCGATCATAGGCGCACTCGAAAAAGAGGTTGCGCAGATTAAGGAAGAGCTGAGTGGCGCGCATGAGTCGCAGGAGGCGGGCTTGACCGTTGTGAACGGTGGGCTTTCGGGTCTGACGGTAGTCGCCACGACGGCAGGCATGGGGACCGTGAACGCCGCTGCCGCAACGCAGCATCTCATCAGCAAATACGCCCCGCAGGCCGTTGTGTTTTCGGGTATTGCGGGCGGCCTAAACCCTAAACTCCATATTAACGACGTGGTTATAGGCAAGTGCCTGCGCTATCTGGATACCGATACGGCACTCATCGCCGAGTCGGCGCCGGGACTCGAGGAGTTTGCCTCGACGCCGGCGTTGGTTGATGTTGCCGCCGCCGTGCTTGCCGAGCATGGATTTGTGGATACCTCGGCGGATGAGAATTCTGCGGAGAAGGACCCCAAGCAGTTCCTGTGTGGCACTATCGCCACGGGTGACCGCTTTGTTACGGGTGACGCCATGCGTAACGCTGCGATTGAGGCCACGCATGCCGATTGCGTCGAGATGGAGGGCGCGGCAATTGCGCACATCGCGGCCAAGAATGGTGTCGATTGCCTGGTGCTGCGCGCTATCAGCGATAATTGCGACGAGGCATATGACGCGTTTTGCGAGCGCGAGTTCGATCTGGACGAGTACGCTCGCACCGCGAGCGGTATCACGCTTGACATCGTTCGTCGTATCGCCGCCGCGCAATAGCACGCCCGTTTTGTAAGAACCTACGACCAAGGAGTGTCCATGGCCGATTCAATTAACTACCAGCTTGCCAAGTTCGTCGCCAGCTACGGCAAGGTTTCGCAGATCCCCGAGTCCACCTGTCCCGAGGTGAGCTTTGTTGGCCGCTCCAACGTGGGCAAGTCGTCGATTATGAACAAGCTCTTTGGTCGCAAGAACCTGGTCAAGGTTTCGAGTACGCCGGGCAAGACGAGCAATATCAATTTCTTCGAGGCCGACGACGTGCACTTTGTGGACCTGCCGGGCTACGGCTTCGCGCGTCGCTCCAAGGCCGAGCGCGACCGCTGGGCCGAGCTGATCGGCGACTTCTTCGACTCCGAGCGCAGCTTTAACCTGGTTGTGTCGCTGGTGGACATTCGTCACGACCCCAGCAAGCTCGACCACGACATGATCGACTACCTACAGGGCAACGAGTTCAACTTTATCGTCTGCCTCACCAAGGCCGACAAACTCAGCCGTACCCAACAGGCCCGCCAGGCGGCCGCTATCAAAAAGCAGCTCAACGTCCCGGCCGAGAACGTAATCATCACAAGCTCCCAGACCGGCGTGGGCATCGACGAACTCAAGCGCCGCATCGCCGAGGCCTGCCTCTAGTAAGGGCTCCAGCCTAGCAAGAGCCCCTATCAATAAAGGGCCATATATTTCAGCCTGGCGCCCCTTCAAAGCGTGGGTCCCTGTAGACATCCTCAGCAAGGTAGGCGCAGGGACGGTCGGGATATTCCCTCAAAATCATTCCGCAGCGCGAAGGCCCCTTGTCCGTCGCTCCGTAGGAGCAGGACAAGGGGCCTTCATGCGCGAGGACGATTTTGAGGGAATATCCCGACCGTCCCGGACAGGTATATGAGGAGGATGTCTACAGGTACTCGATTTGAGCGCCTTCCGTGTCGCACGTGAGGATATGCGTGTCGCACTTGGGGAACTGCTCGCGCAGCTTGACCTGCAGGAACTTTGCCACGATGGTATCGTCGGTCACAGCCATAAGGGTCGAGCCCGAGCCGCTAATCCAGATGGTCTTAGCGCCGCCGTTAAGGCAGGTGTCGCGCACGGCGTTGTAGTCGGGAATCAGGCGGCGACGATAGGGCTCCTGGATGCGGTCGTCGTTGGCGGCGGCAATCAGGTCAAGGTCGCCGGTCTCCAGGCCGCGCGTCATGCCGGCGATGCGGCCCATCTGCCACACGGCGGTGGAGAGCGGAATCTCCTGCGGCACGACCTTGCGCGCCTCGCTCGTGTGTACCTCGTAGGGCGGAATCACGGTAATAAAACGCAGGCGATCGCTCACCTCGTAGCGCAGGCACTGGGGGAGCGAATCGGTCGGCGTAAAGGAGCAGACGGCGCCGCCCAGGATAGCGGGGGCGACGTTATCGGGATGGCCCTCGACCTCGGTGGCGATGCGGACGAGCTCGGCGCGGTCGACGGTATGGCCCGTCAACGCGGCGGCAGCCATGATGCCGGCGACGACGCAGGTGGAGCTGGAACCCAGGCCGCGGGCGACGGGCACGTCGGTCTGAATGTCGATGGCAACGGGAAAAGCCGGCTCGCCCCAGGCGGCCAGAGCATCGACAAAGCTCACATAGACCAGGTTATTCTCGTTTTGGAACTCCTCGGGGCAGCCCGTGATGGTGAGCTTGTCGGCGCGCTCGAAGGTGAAGTGCGAGTAGAGGCTGACGGCCATGCCGAGGGTGTCGTAGCCGATGCCTAGGTTGGCGCTCGTGGCTGGGACGGTGATTTTGATCATGTGGGTCCTCCTGGGCGGGTCTGGCCGTTTAGTTCGCTGCTCGGGCAGTCCTGGCTCGCTCGGAAAGCACATTAAGTGCTTTCCGACTCGTGCGGAACTCGCGACGAACTAAACGGCCAGACCCGCTCGCGTGCTCGTCATCATCCCGAAAGCTAAATAAAAAGAAGGTGCGCCGGCTTTCGCCGGCGCTTAATAAGGGGTTTAGTTGGTAGCCATCTTTTTTGCTGCAGACTCGACGTAGCTTGCCATCTCATCGACGTCGCAGACGTCTTCGAAGCGGACGGGTTTGGACTCGAGCTCGGCGAGTTGGGCCGGGGCAATCGTGTTGGTTGCCTGCTCGAGCACGCGCATGGCATCAAAGTCGTCCTCGGGAACGTTAAGCCCCAGAGCGTCGCAACAGGCGCGCGGGAACTTGTAGGGGCTGGCGGTCGAAAGCAGCACGCGGGCCTTGGTGCCCTCGGCGGGGGCGACCTGCTCAAAGACGTGATAGCCGCAAGCGGTGTGCGGGTCGATCACGTAGCCGTTCGCGTCCCAGCAGCTCTTGATGGCAGTGCGGACCTCGTCCTCGCTGGCCCAACCGCAGCCAAACACGCTCTGGATCTTGGCCAGCAGCTCGGCGGGCACCTCGTAGCGACCGGTCTGGGCAAGCTGCTCCATAAGGCCGGCAACGAGTTCGCAGTCGCCATCGGACAGGAAGTACAGCATGCGCTCCAGGTTAGAGCTGATGAGGATGTCCATCGACGGCGAGATGGTGGTGAAGAACGGACGGTTGCGGTCGTAGACGCCGGTGGTCAGGAAGTCAGCCAGCACGTTGTTCTTGTCGCTCGCGACGATGAGCTTGGCGACGGGCAGACCCATGCGCTTGGCATAGTAGCCGGCCAGGATATCGCCAAAGTTGCCGGTCGGTACGCAGAACTCCAGAGCGTCGCCGGCCTCGATGGCGCCGGCGCGAAGCAGCTGCGCATAGGCGGCAAAGTAGTAGACGACCTGCGGTACCAGGCGGCCGACGTTGATGGAGTTGGCACTCGAAAGCACCGTGCCGGCGGCCTCAAGACGCTCGGCAAGCTCCTTATCGGCAAAGATGCGCTTGACGGCGCTCTGGGCGTCGTCAAAGTTGCCGCGGATGCCGCAGACGGCGACGTTGTCTCCCTCCTGCGTGGACATCTGCAGGTTCTGGACGCGGCTGACCTTGCCCTCGGGATAAAAGACGGTGATGCCCGTGCCCGGAGCGTCGGCAAAACCGGCGAGCGCGGCCTTGCCCGTGTCGCCCGACGTGGCGGTGACGATCATGATGCGCTCGGCGCCGCCGTCTTTGGCGGAAGTGCGGGCCATCAGACGGGGGAGCATCTGCAGAGCGACGTCCTTGAAGGCGCTCGTGGGGCCGCCAAAGAGCTCCATCACATAGGTCTGAGGGGCGTCAGCGCCCGGCGCAGCGTCGAGTTTGACGAGCGGCGTAACCTCTTCACTCGCGAACGTGCCGCGGTATGCCTCGTCGACACACGCCGAAATTTCTTCGGCCGTGTAATCATTCAGTAACATTCCCAACACATCTTGAGCGATTTCAAAGTACGATTTATCTGCAAGCGAGCTGATATCGACCTGCTGGGTGCCGAGCTCGTCCGAGACAAACAAACCCCCGTCGGGAGCGATGCCGGTGCGGATTGCCACCTTACTTGAGCACGATAAAGTGCGTCCTCGTGTACTATGATAAGTTCCCATATAACACTGCTCCTCGGATGCCTTGGTCCCAATCGGTGAAACCATGGTATCAGAGCGCGCAAAACAGGTTCGCAGAGGCTTTTTAGAAAGGTAACCTCCAGCCCATGATTAAGATTGCCAAGTTTGGCGGCTCGTCGGTCGCCGACGCCGAACACTTCAAGAAGATCAAGGCCATCGTCGATGCCGACCCTGCCCGCCGTTTTGTGGTGGTTTCCGCCTGCGGTCGCCGCTTTAAAGGCGACACCAAGGTGACCGACCTGCTCTACCTGGTTAACGCGCACGTTAAGTATCACGTGTCGTGCGAGGAACTGCTCGAGGACATTGGCCAGCGCTATTTTGATATCGCTGACGAGCTGGAGCTCACCTATCCCATCCGCGAGGAGTTCGCGGCCTTTGCCGAGCGCGCCCGCTCGGGCGGCTACTCTACCGAGGAGCTCGTGAGCCGCGGCGAGTACTTCACCGCTCGCCTGATGGCTGAGTACCTGGGCCTACCGTTCCTGGACGCCGCGACGGTTGTGGCGTTCCATCACGACGGTACGCTCAGCATGAACCGCACCTCCGAGCTGGTGCAGGAGTACGGTCAGCAGGGCGGCTTCGTTATGCCTGGCTTCTACGGCGCGACGCGCGAGGGCCAGATCAAGCTGCTCGACCGTGGCGGCGGCGATATTTCCGGCTCGATCCTGGCCAAGTGCCTAGGCGCCGACCTGTACGAGAACTGGACCGACGTTTCGGGCTTCTATTCTGCCGATCCTCGCATTGTGCCCGAGGCTCAGCCCATTGCGCGCGTTACCTACGAGGAGCTGCGCGAGCTTTCGTACATGGGCGCAAGCGTCCTGCACGAGGAGGCCGTGTTCCCCGTGCGCGAGGCAGGCATTCCGCTGGTCATCAAGAACACCAATGCGCCGCAGGACCCCGGCACCATCATTAGCGAGACGGCTGATGAGGGCGAGGCGGAGCCCATCATTACCGGCGTGACCGGCAAACGCGGTTTTGTCGCCATCAACGTGGCCCGCGACCGCACCAAGCCCCGTGTCGGCTTTATGCGCCGTGCGCTTTCGGTCTTCGAGCGCTATGACGTTTCCGTCGAGCACATGCCCACCGGTGTCGACCGCTTTGGCGCCGTGGTGCAGGAGCAGGACGTGCACGACTCGCTGTACTCGCTCGTGGGCGACATTCAGCAGGAGGTCGAGCCGCTTGAGATCGAGGTCGTTGAGGGTCTGGCGCTTATCGCGACCGTCGGTCGTAACCTGCGCGGCCGTGCCGGCATTTCTGGTCACCTGTTTGGCATGCTTGGCCAGGCCGGCGTGAGCGTGCGCATGATCTCGCAGAGCTGTGACGAGATCAACATCATCATCGGTGTCGAGGAGAAGGACTTCGACCTGGCGATTCAGACCATCTACCGTGCTTTCTCCGACGAGAATGGCATTGTGAAGGTCTCCGACTTGGAGGCTCCCGCGCCGGTCGATCCCGCCCTGGCC
>CBCSNQ010000106.1:0-5891 GCA_965141565.1 uncultured Collinsella sp.
GCGACGTCGACCTGGGCATCCTGATCTGCGGCACCGGCGTCGGGATTAGCCTGGCTGCTAACAAGGTAGAGGGCGTGCGCGCCGTCGTGTGCTCCGAGCCCTTCAGCGCCAAGCTCTCCCGTATGCACAACAACACCAACGTGCTCGCCTTTGGCGCCCGCGTCGTGGGCTCCGAGCTCGCTAAGATGATTGTCGACGAGTGGCTCGACGCCGAGTTTGAGGGCGGTCGTCACGAGCGTCGCGTTAACCTCCTCAACGAGATCGACCACACGCGCGGCCTCAAGGTCGTCGACGAGGCCTAAACTACTCAGTGCCACAAGCTAACAGCAGGGGCCCGCTCGGAACTCATATCCGAGCGGGCCCCTTCATAGGTTTTGGTATAAAAGAGCGCCGCGGATGGAGTTCCGCGGCGCCCAAGCCACACGCTAACAGCTTTAAGGAGTCAAAGCTGGTTTAGCCAAAGAAGCGCTTGATCTCAATCTCGGCGTTCTCCAGGCAGTCGGAGCCGTGGATCACGTTGGCGTTGACATCGACGGCAAAGTCGCCGCGGATGGTACCAGGAGCAGCCTCAAGCGGGTTGGTAGCGCCCATGAGGGTGCGCATCTTAGCAACAGCGGAGAGACCGGAAACGACCATCTTGACGACCGGACCGCTCGTCATAAAGTCGCAGAGACCGCCAAAGAAGGGCTTGTCGGCCAGATGGGCGTAGTGCTCCTCGACGGTAGCGCGCTCGAGCGTGGTCATCTCCATGCGCTCGATGACAAGGCCGCTGCGCTCAATGCGAGCAACGATCTCGCCGATCTTGCGGTCGCGCACGGCGTCGGGCTTAATCATGATGAAGGTCTTCTCGATAGCCATAAAAGTAGCCTTTCAAGTAGGTTCGCGCGTGCCCAAGTCCCATTCCGGCACCCGCCTGGACTGCATCGTAACAGAGTTTTAGCTGCAGTTAAACAAAAAGCTGTTTATTGAAACGTTGCAATTTATTAAAGCGCTCCATATGTGTCACTTCTGTTTCGAAGCCCGATTAGAGTACCATCCGACCGCCCATCAACCGCGCCGAACAGAGCAGGCGGTCGGTTGCCGCCCGCGAACGTATCCCCTTCACAACCTGCCCAAAGGTCCTACAGAAGTTCTCGACAAGCCCCTCCCCCATAGCAACAAAATACGGGCGCCCACATCAGCAGGCGCCCGTAAAGTGAAAACGATTTATCAATAAATGGCCAAAACGGCTTCAGCCAAATCCCTACTTTACCCCGTGGCCCATCTCGACGACCTTAGTCAGCGATCCAAACACGCCCTCGTCGGCCACGAGCTGTGCCTCGGCACGCTGCAGCTGCACGGCAACGGCGGCAGGGGCGGTGCCGCCCTCGGTCGTGCGCGCGGCGACAATCGACGGGATGTCGAGCGCCTCGGTAATGTCGCGCTCAAAGAGCGGGCTTGCCTCCTGGAACACCTCAAACGGCAGGTCCTTAAGATTGCAGCCGCGCTTCTCACACATCAGAACCAGATGCCCCACCACGGCATGTGCCTCGCGGAACGGCAGGCCACGCTTGGCCAGGTAATCGGCAACATCGGTAGCGGCAAGGTGCCCCACGCCGCACTCGCGCGCCATGGCATCCTCGTTGACGGTCCAAGTCGAAATCATTCCGGCCATAACCGACAGGCACTGCATGAGCGTATGGGCGGTATCGAGCGCGCCCTCCTTGTCCTCCTGCAAGTCCTTGTTATAAGCAAGCGGCAGGCCCTTCATGGTCACGAGCAGCTGCACCAGGTTGCCATACACACGGCCGCTCTTGCCGCGAATAAGCTCGGCAAAGTCGGGATTCTTCTTCTGCGGCATGATGGACGAGCCGGTGGAGTACGAGTCGGAAAGCGTGATAAAGCCAAATTCGGAGCTCGACCACAGCACGATCTCCTCGGAAAGACGCGACAGGTGCATCGCCATGACGGATCCGGCGTAATGCAGATCGAGCAGGAAATCACGGTCGGAAACCGCATCGAGCGAGTTGGGAATCACACCCGCAAAGCCAAGTTCGGCAGCCGTCATCTGACGATCGAGCGGATAGCTCGTGCCGGCAAGTGCGGCAGCACCCAGCGGGCAGTTGTCGGCGGCATCAAAGGCTGCCTTCAGGCGCGTAAAGTCGCGCGCGAACATCCAGGAATACGCCAGCAGATGATGCGACAGCAGCACGGGCTGAGCGTGCTGCATGTGCGTGTAGCCCGGCAGAATTACCTTGTCGTACTTCTTGGCCGCATCCACCAGCACATGGCGCAGCTCAAGATTGGCCTCCATGAGCTCCTTGGCCAGCGCCTTGACGCCCAGGTGTGTGTCGGTCGCCACCTGGTCGTTGCGCGAACGTCCGGTATGCAAGCGCTTACCGGCCTCGCCGATGCGACGCGTCAGCTCGCTCTCGATGGACATATGAATGTCTTCGTCGTTGATGTCGAAGGTGAAGTTGCCGGCATCGATATCCTGTTCGATTCCGGTCAGGCCCTTGGCAATCGCCTGCTCGTCCTCGGCACTGATGATGCTCTGGGCCGCCAGCATCTTGGCATGCGCCTTAGAGCCGGCGATATCCTGCTTATAGAGATGTTTGTCGACCGGCAGCGACGCGCCAAACTCCTGCGTGACCTCGGCCACGCCTGCCTCAAAACGACCGCCCCAAAGAGCCATGGAACCGTCCCCTTTCTCCAAATACCAAAACAAGCGCCCAAAGCAATGCGCCATATCGCTAAAGCGATTTTTCAACCGCTAGTTTTACACATTCCCCACCGTGTGCGGAGCCATGTAGCTAATTTGCAAAGAAGTGACGCGCCATGCACTTGGCGCCCAACGTCTCCCTCCGGATGTTGCCCTGCGAACCATCGATCCAGGCCTTCAGGCTCATAGGGACGTCCTCGACCCTTGCAGCATCGAACTCGGGCGCGAGGGCAAGTAAAGCATGCGCAATAGCATTGAACATAATGGATACTCCTCATATATATAGGCGCAGAGCCGCCAAATTGATAGAAGGAGCCCCGCCGGACAACCCCGGCGGGGCTCGGACTCAGCCGCAGACGCGGCATCATATATGCGGGCGGAACGTAGGGGCCACCGATGTTAAGAAGTGTCAGCAAGCATAACGAAAGGTAGGGACCCCGTGCGCCCGTTATGTATCACGCGGATGGGCCGCGCGGATACCAAGGGAAGGAGGCGCTAGGCCTGGGCGGCAGCAGAGCTGGGGCCCTGGACCTTTGCCCACGTCTTGAGCGACAGCGTATCGATCTCGATAAAGCCGGCGCTGGCCTTCTCGTCAAACGTGGTGTCGCGGTCGTAGGTAGCCAGACCGTAGTCGTAGAGGCTGAAGGGGCTCTTGCGGCCGACGACATGGCAGTTGCCCTTAAAGAACTTCAGACGGACAGTGCCGGTCACGAACTTCTGGGTATCGGCCATAAAGGCATCGAGCGCGTTTTTGAGCGGGCTGTACCACTGGCCGTTGTACACGGCGGTGGCCCAATCCTGCTCGAGCTTGATCTTGGTCTTGAGCAGGTCACCCTCGACGCAGATGTCCTCGAGCGCCTTGTGGGCGGTGATGAGCGTCAGGGCTCCGGGGACCTCATAGCACTCGCGGCTCTTAAGGCCCACCAGGCGATCCTCGACCAGATCGAGACGGCCAAAGCCATTGTCGCCGGAGATCTTGTTGAGGGCGATGACGATCTCGGAGAGCTTCATCTTCTTGCCGTCTACGGCGACGGGCTTGCCGGCCTCAAACTCAATCTCGGTGTAGGTCGGGGTGTCCGGCGTGTCCTCGGGGTTCTTGGTCATAACCCAGGCGTCGTCGAGCGGCTCGTTCCAGGGATCCTCCAGGTGACCGCACTCAATGGCACGACCCCACAGGTTGTCGTCGATGGAGTAGGGGTTGTCGTTGGCACCCTCGGGAACCGGCACGTTGTGGGCGTGGGCATAGGCGACCTCGTCGGGACGGCACTTCAGGTCCCACTCGCGAACCGGGGCGATAACCTTGAGCTCGGGGTCGAGGGCCTTGACGGCGGCCTCAAAACGGACCTGGTCGTTACCCTTGCCGGTGCAGCCGTGGGCGACGTAGGTCGCGCCAAACTCGTGGGCGACCTCAACAAGCTTCTTGGCAAGCAGCGGGCGAGACAGAGCGGAGAGCAGCGGGTACTTGTTCTCGTACATGGAGTTTGCCGCGATGGCTTTAGTCAGGAACTCATCGGAGAACTCGTCGCGCAGGTCGAGCACCTGGCAATCGAGAACGCCCAGGTCGAGCGCCTTCTGCTTCTTGGCATCCAGTCCGGTCTCTTCCTGGCCCACGTTGCCGCAGACACAAACGACATCGAGATTCTTCTCGTCCTGGAGCCACTTGACACATACGGATGTATCAAGACCACCGGAATATGCGAGAACGACTTTTTCCTTGCTCATGGCTGTTTCCTTTCGCCCTTGGTAGCTAGTTAGAACATCGGTCAGTTGCAAGTCACCTTGAGGTCAAAAACCGTGCAATATCAGGTTATTCAGCAGAATGCATCACAGGCATGCCCTAGAAACATGCGGCTATGTCGTGCTTAAACCCAACGACCTCAAAATGACTCTGTTGAGGCATTGCGCCCCATGCGGACAGAGACGATTGTTATCGTCGTCGGGAAATTGCGCGCTGGCGTCGGATGGCATTGTCTGCAGTGGTGATGATCTTTACGAACTGCATCTGCCTCTCCTCTCACGTATCGCCGGGCGCAATTCAAATATCGCAAACGGTACCTTTTCCTCGGTAAACGGCTCTTTTGCCGTCTCCGTTTTCGATGTTCGCTATATTACGATAAAGTGCACGCTGCGCAAGCGACAAATTCAAATTTCTGAAAAGTTTTTTCATTAGTTTGTGAATTGCAGTGCAAATACGCACCATTCCTGCGAAAATACGCTCGACTACTAGTTGATGGTTATAACGTCTGAAACAATCTCGAAACGAAAGGCGCATTTTTATGCAAACTTACGAATCGGACGCCAACATCGGCAACATTAAGATTCTCGCCGTCGATATGGACAAGACGCTGCTGACCGACGATCGCGTGCTGCCCCAGGGTCTCGACGAGTGTCTGGACAAGCTCGCCGACGCAGGCATCGTATTCTGCCCCGCCAGCGGACGTCCTGCCCCCAAGCTCGAAGAGATGTTCGAGGGCATTAAGAACCGCCTCGCTTTTTGTCCCGATAACGGAGCGTGCGTGATCTATCGCGGCAGCTATATCTATAAGAGCAATATTGACGTGGAGCTGTATCAGCAGGTCTTGAGCCGTGCCTCGGAGGATCCTCGCGCTGTCCCCGTCCTGTGCTGCTTCGACGAGTTCTACGTGCTTGCCCGCGACCATCAATACCACGACGAGATCAGCGTCTACTACAACACAATCAACTACGTCGACAGCTTTGAGGGCATCGATTTCGAGTCCAACAAGATTTCGGTCTTCTTCCCCGGCTACGACGCCGAGCCCGCTTTCCGCGAGACCTATAGCCCCGAGTTCTCGGACAAGCTCTACGTCACCAACGCCGGGCGCGAGTGGATCGACTTTATGAACCTGGGCGTCGACAAGGGCGCCGGCGTCGCGCACCTGTGCGAGCACCTGGGCATCGATATTGCCGACGCCGCTGCCGTGGGCGATACCTACAACGACATCCCCATGCTCGAGCGCGTCGGTCACAGCTTTATCGTGGACAATGCCGAGGAGCACATGAACGCGCATGCCAAGTGGCGCATTCCGAGCAACAACGACGGGGGCGTACTGACGCTCATCGACGCTATCTTGGCGGCCCGGTAGCCATCCCATCGGGCTTGGCCGGGCGGCACGGGTTAACTTTTCGCTCGGTCAGGTCCTGCGCAAGACGAAAGCCACATTAAGTGGCT
>CBCSNQ010000107.1:0-5879 GCA_965141565.1 uncultured Collinsella sp.
GGCCCGATTTTGCCTCTTGACAATGTCCTGCTCATATTAAAAGGAACGTCCCTATCTGCCGGCTAGAGAGCACCGAAGAGGATGGCGTAGGTAGTGGATTCGCCGAGCTTGAGCTCGTCGCCGGGATTGAGCTGGGCGGAACGGCCGGGCTCGACCTGAATGCAGACGCGCGTGGCCCCGTTTACCACCACGGTTCCGTTGGTGGACGACAAGTCCTCGACGTGCCAGATATTTTGAGCATCGCACCAGATATGGGCATGGCGGGCCGAGACATCGTCGCCGACGTCGGTAATATCGCCCTCACCAGTGGCCAGCGCGCCAATCTCAACACCCTGCTCACTCGGCTGAATCCAGCGCGGGGCGCTCACGACAAAACTGTTTTGCACGCGCAGCAAGCCCAAGGGGTGCGCCGGGGCGGGTTCGCGTTCGCCCGCAGTCAGCGACATGCCAAGCGAACGCGGCGTGGATGTGCCTCCGCCACAGGTCGCGTGTGCGTAGTCGATGGCATAGTTCACCGAGGACCGCACATCCGCCGAACAACCGACGGCGACAAACAGCACCAGCACGGCCTCGGCGCGCTCGGCGGGCATGAGTTCCGCCGCCTGGGACAGGCGATCGAGCGCGTTGCGATAGAGATTCGTGTCCTGGTGGCATTCTTCGAGCGCGTGTACCATCGGTTCACCTGCAGGACCGCACACCATATTGATCACAGCCGTGGAGTCCATGGGATTGCGCTGGCGCAGGGCCAGTTGCGACATAATACGCGCAGCCGAGGTACCGTATTCGGCAAAGTAGCGCTGCTGAAGCGTGCCGACCGGCGCGCGAACGATAAAGCGGGAAACCCAAGAGCGATCGGCGGCTCGGCTCTGCGGGCTGCGGCCGTCGGCGAGCGGACGGGACGAAAGCACCAAGCCGCACAGCTCGATATGGCTCAGATGCGCCGCGCGCTTAAAGATGTCAAACATGGCCCCGCATGGGGTGAGCTCAACTTGAGATGCCATGACCTAGGCCTCCTTGGTCGTAGAAATAGAATCGGACGATACTTCGACAGGTCCGCCAAAAGTACGGGCAGCTGCGGCTCCACCGGCAAGCGGAGTCGCCATCTGGGCTTTTGTGCGTCGCGGTGCCGAAACGGGAAGTTCAAAGGCAAAGCCCATCGCAAGCAAAAACCACGTAAGCGTATAGGTTGCAACCAGAGCGGCAACAAGGCCGCCCATCACGGCGCGTTGGGAAAATACGCTACATGCAGCCACAACCAACACCGGAACCTCGCAGGCAGAAAGCGCAAGCACACCCTGCAGGAAGCCCGAGCGCCGATCACGTGCAAGTGCCCCCGCGGCAACGCCGGCTATGCCTGGCAGTGCCAACGCCAGTGCGGCAATAATACCCGGTAGCGACCCAGACCACACGAGCGATCCCAAAGTCGCCGTCACGCGAGCGCCCGACGCCAGCAGCGTGGCCGAAACCACGACCACAGCCCAAACCACGCCACAGACGACCGTCGCGCCGACCATCAGCGCGCGACGAACCGCGCGGCCGGACGCATCCATGGGGCACGGCGTGAGCGGCTCGCCGCGGAGCGAACGACCGACATTTTGCGTATAGTGGTCACAAAACGCCGAGAGCGCCGCCTCGACCGCCGCCGGCTCGGGACGATCTTTTTGATGGCTGGACAGACAGGCCATCACCACGTCGAACAGCTGGGCATCGACAAACGCCATTGCATCGCGTAGCTCTTCGGAATCCGGCTCAAGCCCCAGCTGCTGGGCCTGCTCGGCCGCGGCGAGCGCCACATCGGGCTCACGACGAAGCAGCTGAGTCAAATCACAACCGGGCGCATGGACACCAATGGGATAGTCGGGGCGCGTGTCCATCTTGAGACGATAGGGGCTGGCGATGTCGCGCGTCTTTTTGCGCGAACACGAGGTGCCCGAAGTGCCCGGCGCGGCTTCGTATGGCGCGACGCCGGCAATGAGCTCGTAAACCGTGCTTGCCGCGGCATAGACGTCGATCGCCGGCGACATACGCAAAGCGCGCAGGTCGGGAATATCGTCGGTGAGCATCTCGGGCGGGGCATAGGCAACCGTCGCGCGACGCAGCGTGGCATAACGCTCCGTAAACGACGCCTTGCCGCCGGTACCGGCCACGGCCGACGCAGGCTCGAGCGCCAGCGACGAGCCAAAGTCGATCAGGCACAGGTCAAAGGTGCCCTCGGCAAGCTGCCGGTCAAGCGGCAGGCGCGCCGTACGCACCATAATATTAGCGGGCGAGATATCGCGATGGACAAAGCCCTCGCCCACCAGGCTCATACGGCAGAGCAGATCGAACAGGTCGCGACCCAGACGCGCCGCCACAAGCGGCGACAGGCGTCCGGCATCGTCCACGGCGAGTCGCGAACGCAAGCGGGCAAGCGTCTCGCCCTCGACCCATTCCATGACAATTGCAGGCACACCGTCGACCTCGCCCCAGCCATAGAGGCAGGGAAAGCCCTTAAGGCCCGAAAGGGCGCGATGGCATTCGTATTCCTCGCGAAACGCCGCCTTGAACTTGGCGACCAGCGCCTCGTGAGCGGCATCGTCGTCAAACTCATCGCGCGCCGGCAAGATGAGCTGCTTGAGCGCCACGGCCTCGCCTTGGGCGTTGACGGCACGCGTCACGCGGCCGATACCGCCACGGCGCATGGTGGCATCGTCGGCAAACAACATCGTAAAACGACGCAGATAGGCAGGCAGTTCGTCCTGACCGAGCGCAATGGCCGGCTCAAACCCGTCGACACGCGCCAGGCGCAGGCCGACCATCGGATCGCGACCGAGCGATTGTGGTGTGGTGGATGCAAGATCGGTCATCATAGGGCAAGCGCCGCCACGTTATTGTTGAAGTTACCGAGCGCGACGTCATCATCGCCGTAATGGCCGACCCATTGACATAGGTTGGTGTAACAGCCCCACAGATTGGCATACTGCTGATACCACTTTGACCGGGGCGAGAATGTCTGACGACCGAACTCGGCTCGAATGACAAACATCTCCCCGACCAGGCTGTCGCACGGCCTAGGATCTCCCGTAGAGTTATAGGTCGAGACCACATCATTGGCACGAGAAACATAGCCGTCGAGCATGTTGTACTTGGTCACAAGCCAACTGTGAATGCTCTCTTCCTCAGCAGCGGAAAGGCCGCCGGAGTTTGCATCGTTGTCAGTGTTGCCGCCCGTCGAGCCGCCGTTTCCAGGCCCTCCGGTAGAGGAACCCGACCCAGAGCCGCCGCCCGAACTCGATGAATCCGAGCCGGAGCCAGAAGTATCCGAGCTACCGGGCTTTCCGGACTGCTGGGCGTCCTGCTCCTTTTGCTGCTCGACCTTATTCACCGTTGCCGCCACGCTATTGTTGGACAATCGATCGATGATCTTGGTGTTGGTGAGCACGATGGTTTTGCCATTGGCAAGCGTGACTTCGTTGTCCGGGGCCTCGGCGCCGTCCGCATCGTCGGTGCCAAACACAATATGCCCGACCACACTTGCCCAAGCATATCCAGTCGTGGTGCCCAGATCGCTTTTGACCTCATGCCCCACGCGCGGTTCGCGTGCGGCATGCGCCTGCATCATGGACGGCACGGTCATGCCATAGGCAGAAACGCCAGCTATGACCAGCACCAGCGAGCACGATAGCAGTGCGTACGCCCGCGGCGCCAAGCCCAGTCGGCGTCGTATGCGCACCGCGGCGCCGCGCTTTGTCTGAGTGCCACCGGGCCGCATGCGTTCTCCTCCAACAAAAACACGCCGCTCGGGAGCGGCGCATTCATTCGAATCCATATTTGAGTGTATCAGCGAACCAAAAAGGTTGCGCAACGAATGGACAAATTAAGGATGCGAGCGGAAGCGTCCATGCGATAAGCGGATACGAAGCATCTTTGTTGCACAACAAACTCACAGTCGCACGGGGAAATTATGACTACCCCGTGCGTCGCGAGGAAAACATACGGCAGGAGCAGGCTCGCCACCTAAATCGCGCGGCGGGCCTCGATGGCGCGGCCAAGCGTAAGCTCGTCGGCATACTCCAAGTCGCCGCCCACGGGAAGGCCGCTTGCCAGACGCGACACCTCGACGCCCAACGGCTTGATGGTACGGGCCAGATAGCTCGCCGTGGTCTCGCCCTCAATATTGGGGTTGGTGGCGATGATGACCTCGTGGATGTCCTCGTGGCCCAAGCGTGCCAGCAGCTCTCGAATGTGCAGCTGCTCGGGGCCAATCTTGTCCATGGGACTGATCACGCCGCCCAATACGTGGTAGAGGCCGTGGTAGCTGCCCGTGCGCTCGATCGCCTGGACATCGCGCGGCTCGCCCACCACGCAAATGCGAGTGGTATCGCGCATCGGGTCCTGGCAGATGGAGCACTCGTCGGCCGTGGCGTAGTTAAAGCAGCGGCTGCAAAAGTGGACCTCCTGCTTGACCTCCAGGATGGCCTCGGCCAGGCGGCGCGCCTCCTCGGCGTCGGCCTCCAACAGGTAATAGGCGATGCGCTGGGCCGACTTGGGACCAATGCCCGGCAGACGGCCCAGCTCATCGAGCAGTTTTTGCAGACTGTGGTTGGCACTCATATATATGCGTGTCTTAGAACGGCATGCCCGGGATGTTGAGGCCGCCGGTGATGGCGCCCATCTGCTTGTTGGCGAGCTCGTTGACGCCGCGGACGGCCTCGTTGACGGCAGCCATGATCATATCCTGCAGCATATCGACGTCCTCGGGATCGAGCGCATCGGGATCGATGGTGAGGTTGACGAGCTCCATCTCGCCGTTAACGGTCACCTTGACCATGCCGCCGCCGGCAGAGGCGTCGACGGTCTGGGACTTGAGGTTCTCCTGCGCGGCGGCAAGCTGCTCCTGCATCTTGCGAGCCTGCTTCATCATCTGCTGCATGTTCATACCGGCCATGATGGCTCCTTTACGTGCGGCCGCACGCCGAGCTGCAAGGGCAGCCGGAGCACGGCGGGACTTTCAAACTCAAAAATCGTACCACGGCGCGAGGCCAGCGAGCGGGGCGGACGTGTTACCTCAGTCGATATACATGTCCTGGAGCGCAAGCCGCACCCATAGATTATGCAAAGTTGAATAATTCGCATCTGCATAATATTTAAAGCTAAATCTTGTAGAGCCGGAATCCGACATTTAATGCGTACCACTAAATGGCTAAATGCCGAGCCACTACTCGAGGCGGCGCTCATGACGGCAAGGTATAATTTGATTGCCATAGATAGTAATTTGGAGGTGCCCCATGAATGCCCCCAACGCGCTCCAAAACATCCGCTCAAAACACCCCGTTGCATATGTGGTTCTCTATCTCTTTGTCGGCTGGGCATTGCTGGTTGTCATCACCCATGCCATAGCTTTTGGAGCAGAACTGCTGATAGCCAGCTCGGACCAGCCCGTCGTCAAATGGGAGACGACCGATGAGTGCACCGACGGAACCCGAACCGTCTACTACAACAGCCCGTCCCTCTATCAAGAGTTCAAGGTCAAGATAAAGGACTTCAAGATTGTCGATGCCGAGCTAGGCGTTTATTTGGCAATCGGAGCAACCATTAACGCCGAGCAAGTCGAGTACACGGACAGCCATGCGACGTATCGTATCGACCTCAGCATCCTAGGCCGACCGTCGCGCACCTGTCTGCTCAAATGCGACATACGCGGCACCACGTTGCACATGTCCGAAATACAGATGCGCCCGGGCAAAGAGATCTCTTCTTGAGCAGCATACCCGCCCGCACGGTTACTCCACCGGCTTGAAGATGGTGGACTGACCGAAGACGCTGCGGATGAGGGCCTTGGCCTCGTCCTCGGTCTGCGGGATGCTCGGGGCTGCGCCCTGATGGCCGAAGGGGCTGCC